>CAZFQZ010000085.1:0-1545 GCA_964521305.1 uncultured Gammaproteobacteria bacterium | reverse complement strand
CTTATCTGAGTGAACGATACCCTTGTTCGGTTAGATAATTATCTGAGCGAATGCTCTGCAATAGAATTTTCCGCGCAGTTCCCTATCTATGAAAAAACAATCCCCCGCCTTGCGGGCGAGGGGGTTGTTTAAATATCACACAAGAGATTACTTTACCAATCTTTTAAGACTTTTACCTGCAGTGAAACCGGGTGTTTTCGTTGCCGGGATTTGGATCTCGGCACCGGTCTGAGGATTGCGTCCTTTCCTCGACGCTCTTTTTCGTACCATAAAAGTTCCGAAACCGGTAACGACTATTTTTTCACCTCTTTTCATTGCGTCAGACATCGTCGAGAAAACTGCGCTGACTGCATCTTTCGCTGCTTTTGCGGTAAGTCCTGCTTTTTTAGCAACTTGAACTACTAAATCTGCTTTTGTCATGTAGATTCACCCCCTTATATAATTGTTAAAAAATTTATAATGGTCATAAACACCAACAGAATAGTAGTTTCTTGGCTTCTTGTCAATCCGTATTTAAAATATCGTATTATAACAATCTGGATCAAATGCAGGGCTTTGTAACTTGACAATAGATGATGGAAAATTGAAAGGAGCTGTAGAAAATAGAAGATTAGGAATAAATTTTGCTATTCTCTATTTTCTATCTTCTATAGTCTAAATTTTTGTCGTTGCTTCAGCTCGATATTCGCGGATTATGGTAACCTTTATTTGACCGGGAAAGACGTCAAATTTCTGCTCCAATTCCTCCTTGATATTTGCCGCCATGACTGTTGCTTCGTCATCGGTAACGTCTTCGGGTTTTACGATGACGCGCAGTTCTCTTCCTGCTTGCAACGCATATGCTTCCCTGACGCCTTTCTTTGTTTTGGCAACATCTTCAATTGTTTTTATGCGCTTCAGATATTCCTGGAAATCCTCATGTCTTGCTCCTGGTCTTCCGCCTGAAACCGCGTCGGAAATATATACGATAATCGCCTCGGTCGACGGAAATGGAATATCTTCATGGTGCGCAGCAACGCAACCGACGACTTTTTCCGGAAAGCGATGACGTTTCAATAAATCGACACCCAGTTCGACGTGTGAACCTTCCTTGTCGGTTACCACTTTTCCGATATCGTGCAACAAACATCCCAGTTTCACCACATTGATATCTGCCTTGAGTTCGTGCGCCAACGCGATGCCGATCCGCGTTTCTTCCAGCGTATGTGCAATCATATTTTGGCCATAGGAATACCTGTATTTGAAACGGCCAAGCAGCTTGGTGATTTCCTGAGGAAGATTGAAAACGCCGACCTGATGGGCAAGTTCCTCGCCCGCTTTGTATACGACTTTTTCTATTTCTTCGGCGGTTTTCTTGACAATTTCCTCGATCCGTTCAGGCTGGATCCGTCCGTCTTTAATGAGCTTTCCCAAGGCAAGCCGCGCTACTTCTCTCCTGATTGCGTCAAAACTTGAAAGCCTGATAACACCTTCTTCTTCTAAATCAACATCAACGCCTGTCGCGATCTCAAACGCCCGGATATTCCGGCCATCCTTACCGATTAT
>CAZFQZ010000084.1:0-1600 GCA_964521305.1 uncultured Gammaproteobacteria bacterium | reverse complement strand
CCCGTCCTTTGAAACGCGTCATCAACGAAAATATTGTGGATGAAATCGCCCTTCAAATCATAGAAAAAAAGATTCAGCCTGCCGATAGTGTTGCCATCGATTATAAACAAGGCAAGATCAGGATAACGGTCAAAAAACCTAATTAAGGACTCGTTCCCGACGCTTCGTCAAGATTACGGCCCTTTATGCCGTACCGATACAATTAAATTATTATCGGATACAGCCTAGGATATAATAATGATGTGGGAAAAAAAATCATACGTATCCTCTTTTTTCTTTCAGTTTTCTGTTTTGGGTTGTTTCAAGTTAAAGATCCTGATTTCGGCTGGCATTACCGGTGCGGTAACCAGTTCCTGCAAACCGGAAAACTCTGCCTGATAAATGAATTCTCATATTTTATTCCGCATTATCAATCGTATGAAACAGGACACCTTTATGATATTTTTCTTGCATTTATATATAACCATGCGGGATTTTTAGGCGTTGGCATGACTGCTGCTTTATTATTGACCGGCATTGCGTATTTTTTTGTAAAGCTGTTCCGCAACCATGCATTGGGTTTTCTTTCTTTCTTCCTTATGCTTATGCTGTCATATAATGTTTTCGGCCTAGGACTCAGATCACAGGTTTTTTCCATGTTCTTTTTTATCGTCGCACTGTATATCCTGGAAAAATACAAATCAAAATTAGTTTATCTTTTTCCTTTCATATTTTTTTTGTGGACGAATACACATGTCGGCTTTTTCATCGGACTCATGGTTTTGTTTTTTTACGGTTTGGGAAAGAAATTGCTGTTTACCCGCCGTTTTCTTGCAGCCGGAATATTGAGCTTTTTTGCAACGCTTATAAATCCATACGGAATCTATGTATATGTAGAAATATATCGTCATGCGTTGAGTCCTCTCGGAACAATGATAGCTGAATGGGTTACTCCCCCTCCTGTCATGCAGATTTTTATATCTCTTCTGGTTGTTGCGGGAATATTCTGGAAATTGAAGCAAAAGTCTTTTAATCTGTATCATACGCTTCTTGTTGTCGTATTCGGCATATTTGCTTTAAAAGCCCAGCGCAATCTTCCGCTGTTTTTTATTTCGTATTTTTACATGCTGCTTTCTGATGTTAAAATTAAAATCGGCCAATTTGAACCGGTTTTACTGCCTTTAAGTATTGCGTTATCGGTATTTGCATTTGTCATCAGGGTGCCGGCTGCTTTTTCCCAACTTTATTCCTGGACTGACTATTGTAAAGGCATTACGGTCTCATATCCGTGCAAAGCAGTCAGGGATTTTCCTCAGTTGCACGGGAACGTGTATGCACTCTACGAATGGGGCGGGTTCCTTGATTGGAAAGAACCCGGTATAAAGGTATTTGCTGACGGCCGCATGCCTGCCTGGCATGATAAGAACGGCAAAAGTCCCTATCGGGTATACCTCGACATCATCCAGACACAACCGGGCTGGAACGAAAAACTTCATTCCCTGAAAACCGATTATATTTTCATAACCGACGGTACATTTCTGGATCTGCTTCTTCAGAAATCAGCGGCACAATACGGATGGAAGCAGGTATACCGGGATAATTTGGCGGTAATTTATAAAAA
>CAZFQZ010000083.1:0-1618 GCA_964521305.1 uncultured Gammaproteobacteria bacterium | reverse complement strand
ATTGAATTTATATGACTATCAACCCGAATATCGCCATTATCGAAGCAATTCCCGGGGTAGGAGGAGATGAAGCAAAGCTTTGGATGAAAGAACTGCTCCTGTCATACATCCATTTTGCGCAGAAACGGGGATTCAAGTTCATGTATCTCGACGATAATATCATCAAAATATCAGGGGAAAACGCATTCAATCTGTACAAAAACGAAACCGGAGTACACCGCGTTCAGAGAATACCTTCAACCGAACGGAAAGGAAGAATTCACACCTCAACAGCAGTCATGGTCGTGTTACCGCAGATTATACAGTCCGATATCCGTATTAACCAGGGAGATCTCGAATGGCAATTCTACCGTTCGGGAGGTCATGGCGGCCAAAACGTCAACAAGGTTTCGACTGCAGTCAGACTGACCCATAAACCAAGCGGTATCGTGGTGACTGCCAGTCGGGAACGGTATCAGGAAGCGAATCGAAGAATCGCCATGGAGCTTCTGGCAGGAAAACTCTACCAACTCGAAGAGGAAAAGAAAAAAGGCATGATGTATTCGCTGGTCAAAAACGTCGGAACAGGGGAACGTGCAGACAAAATCAGAACCTATAACTTCCCGCAGAATCGCCTCACCGATCACCGGATCGGAAAAAGCTTCCACAATCTCGAGGAAATCATCGAAGACGGGAAATGGGACAAAGTATTTCAGTCTTAATCGACTGTCTTCCGTATCAATCCAACGATAAGCGGTAGAATTTTTGGATGACAGGCAACAAATGCATATTTTTTATTCCTGTCCTGAAGGTCTATCTCTAAATCATTACCGTTCCAGTCTTTAAACACGCCGCCTGCTTCCTCAATAATTAAGATACCAGGTGCTATATCCCACAATCCGCCTACGCCTGAGTCTACAAACACACTCATTGTATCTTCTGCTACGGAACTCAGTATCGGAGCGCCTCCATGTAAGGTAATAACATTCATAAAATGCTCTGCTGCCATATCCATAAGCTTCAAATCCCGTATGCGCTTTTGCTTATTCCTGTTAATCGAACCGCAATAAAACATTTTGGTTGGGTCTGTTTTTGTCATTCGAAGCCTGCGAACTATTCCTTTTTCCTCAATAAAAGCCCCTTTACCCTTTTCCGCATAAGTCAATATATCGGACACGGGCTGATAAATAACTCCATATGTGAGAACACGATCAACATATACACCAATCAATATGCCAAAAAAATCTAGACCGGCTGAGAAATCAGAAGTTCCGTCAAGCGGATCGATAACAAATATATATTTACCTTCTTTCTGAAGATCCTCCTCACCCATGTAGCCTATCTCATTCTGCAGTATACCTAACTTCTTCGCACCGTGCTCAATCGCTTCAACAATAACTCGCTGGCTTTTTATGTCAACCTCGGTTACGAAATCATAGTACGCTGATTTTTCTTTATGCTCAAGTTTCTGCCTGAAATATTTCCGATGAATAGCTCCCGCTTTAAGCGCAGCTTCTTTTATTATATCCAGCATGAAGCCAGTATATCAAAAACCCTTGTGTATTTCCAATCATTTCTGCTATAATTAATTTCCTATGATCCATTCGACAGGCTCAGGATCATGAATATTTGTAAATTA
>CAZFQZ010000082.1:0-1715 GCA_964521305.1 uncultured Gammaproteobacteria bacterium | reverse complement strand
TAGGCGACAAGATTCAGTGATTCGCTCGTATTCCGGGTAAACACGATTTCATCGGTACTCGGTGCATTGATGAATTTCGCCGTTTCAGTCCTGCTTTCTTCATATAGTTTGGTTGCATGTTCGGAAATTTTATATACGCCTCTATATATGTTTGCCGAATAGTTCCCATAATAATCATCAAGACTGTCAATAACCTGTTGCGGTTTCAATGAAGTGGCAGTTGAGTCGAGATAAACCAGATCGGGATCGTGCTTGAAAATGGGAAATACCTTTTTTATGTCGGTCAACGATATCATAGAGTCACAATCGTTGGAAACTGATATTTAAATTCGGGGTTTCTTTTCATTATTATATCCCCGACTTCATCGATAAATCCCTGAATAATTGCATCTTCCGCTGTTTTTTTTGGCAAACCGCGGGACATCAGATAAAAAATTATATCCTTGTTTAATTTTCCGGTTGTTGAACCGTGCGTGCAGAATACGTCGTTAGCCAGAATTTCCAGATAGGGTTTCGAGTCTACAAATGCTTCTAGGGACATCATGAGATTTTGATTCTTCTGGTATGCTCTGCTCTTTTGCGCTTTCTTTTCGATGCGGATCAGCCCGCGGTAATGAAATTTTGACTGGCCGAAAAACACCCCTTTGATCAATAAGTTCGACGACGCTGACGGTTCACCGTGCCGCTGGACCGTTTCAATGGAAAAATCATTTCTCTCCGTACCGACATACAGGCCAAAAATATCCAGGTTGACGTTCGGCGATACGATGTCGAACACAAGTTCGCCGGAAAGATTGTGGAAAAAGACTGTGTAATTCCCCGGTTTTGCGAGCGTGAGTATTTTATTTTGCTCGGTCACATGTATAAAACGGTTCATAGTTATCCGACGCTGCCGGACATTTCCAAATTGATAAGTCGATTCAATTCTATTGAATACTCCAACGGAATTTCCTTCGCAACCGGATCTATGAATCCGTTGACCAACAATCCTTCAGCATCGGACTTCGATATCCCCCGGGACGTCAGGTAGAACAACTTTTCTTCACCGATTTTTTCGACCGTTGCCTCGTGTTGTACATCTACATCATCCGCTTTAATACGCATGTCAGGATATGTATCCGAACGCGATTGCTCATCGATAAGAAGCGCGTCGCAGCTCACGTAAACCGAAGCGTTTTTTGCAGTCGGCATAACCTGTATCAATCCGCGATATGAAGTCCTGCCGCCGTTTCTCGATATGGATTTGGATACGATGCGAGATGACGTGTTGGGCGCGAAATGAAACATTTTCGCTCCGGCGTCCTGGTGTTGGTCGTTGGATGAGAACGCGATAGATAAAACTTCTCCCCGTGCGTTTTCTCCCATGAGGTAACAGGAAGGGTATTTCATGGTGACTTTGCTTCCGATATTGCAGTCAACCCATTCCATGATGCCGTTTTCCTGAACATGTGTCCTCTTGGTTACAAGGTTGTAAACGTTCTTGCTCCAGTTCTGCACGGTGGTATATCTGACGCGCGCGTTTTTCTTGACCATAATCTCAACTACTGCCGCGTGCAAAGAATCGGTGGTATAAATGGGAGCGGTACACCCCTCCACGTAATGTACGAAACTCCCTTCTTCCGCAATGATCAACGTACGTTCAAACTGGCCGAATCTCTCAGCATTGATGCGGAAATATGCCTGAAGCGGCAGCTTCACGCGCACGCCTTTTGGCA
>CAZFQZ010000081.1:0-1764 GCA_964521305.1 uncultured Gammaproteobacteria bacterium | reverse complement strand
GAAACAGCTAATTTTGTCTTAGAAAAACAGTATCAGTATACCGGAGACCCCTCAAACTCTGACTATCGAGCCAATGAAGTGGTTTGTACCCATCAAAAATGAAGCACCTGCTCTCCAAAAGGAATACCAAAGGTTAAAACTGAACAAAAAGCCCATTACTAAGGCACAATCAGAGGCTCTTGCAGCCATTCGTACACAATGGCGGTGGGAGCGAGATTCGAACTCGCGATGGCGTTACCGCCATGCAGGTTTTCAGGACCTGTGCATTCAACCACTCTGCCATCCCACCTTTCTCATCGGGATTCAAGACCAGTCCGATCAACCGCCCCGGCATGTCTTCCAGTTCAGCATATCTTTTGGAGGCTCGGAGGAGAATCGAACTCCTGCATGGCGGTTTTGCAGACCGCCGCGTTACCACTTCGCCACCGAGCCTATAGCAAACCCAATTCAATTTGTCTTTTTAAATCTTCTTTCGCCTTATGCATTTTTAATTGTTTTTCCCTCTTTGTTGCATCATATTTATTATGATATGCCTCATAATACACAAGTTTCCATGGATCGTTTAACTTTGTCGATCTTACTCTCTTGCTGTTATGCTCTATAAATCTTTGTTTTAAATCAGTACTATAACCAACATAAATATCCTTATTTGTTAAACTTTTTAGTATATATACGTAAAACATATATATCCACTTCGTCTCGCGAAGCGAGATCCAGCTTCGCAGGACCAACACGCCATTTGATCATCATATTTTACCTCACCCCAATTTCATACACAAATGGTAAAATATATACTGGTTAAAATTTCATTATATACATAGTATGGAAGAAATTCTAAAATCAATACTGAAAAAGCTCGATACCATTGAGGGCCGCCTGACAGCGGTTGAGTCCCAGGAACCAATCATTACGGCAAAAAAAAAGGTTGAAGTTAAACAACCAATCCGCAATCTCCTGTTTGACAAGGCTGTTAAAATAATACAGGATTATGATGAGGTTCCCACAACCCTGATGCAGCAGAAACTCGGTGTTGATTTCAAAAAAGCGGAACAGATCTTGGAGCAACTGGCATCGGCAGGCTATGGCGAAACCTATATGGGTGAAGCTTAAATAAATCCTTATGTCTTTCTATATTTTTGCGTGGATTGCCGATATCTCTTCAAGCATAATGGTCGTCTTGGAAAAACTGACGAGCAAATATACGATTCCCAATCCTTGGTTGCTTAATTTTCTCATTCCCTTATTCATACTCATCTTTACCATTCCTCTGGCTCTTATGAATCATGCCGGCATTCCCCATCAATGGGGAAACTTATTCCTCGCGGCTTTTTTTGGCAATTTGTTCGGCATCATGTATTATTTGGCATTGTATAAGCTGGACGTCACGGTTATCGGACCGCTTCTTAATTTACGCGGCATATTCGGCGTATTGCTGGGAATCGTATTCCTCGGCGAAGTACTGAATCTTCATCAATTCATCCTTATTGCGTTGATTTTGGTAGCAGGTGTGTTCGTGTCGATGGACGAGAAATTCAAATTTTCTTCGTTCTTGAACCCGGCGGTTTTCATCTTGATATTCGGTTCATTTGCCTTGGCTTTGAACGGATTTTTCATCAACAGGGCGTCCACGCAAACGACGTATTGGGAGTTGGTCTTGTGGCAAACGATTATCTCCCAGATTATGCTGTTGGTTACCGTACCATTTTTTATCAAAGACCTCAAGAAATTAAATTGGAAACAGATAGTCGCTACGTCGTTAATCGC
>CAZFQZ010000080.1:0-1815 GCA_964521305.1 uncultured Gammaproteobacteria bacterium | reverse complement strand
AAATCTTGTGTTACATGTTTCATGCTTTGTGTTTTATGACATGCTATCATTGCGGTAAAGGAAATTTATACGGCAGGTCGCATACCCATCACCGGGGTGTTGCCGGAGGCAGATGGAAGAAACGGGCGCCAAAAACCCGGCGGATTTTCGTGGCAAATCTTCAACCGGTCAATATCATGGAAAACGGCAATTTAAAGAGAATAAGGCTTTGCGCCAAATGTTTGAAACGCGTCAGAAAAGACGTGAAAGATGGAATAAGGCCGTTTCTGCAGTTAGCCGAATATCAGGCGGAGAAGGAAGAAAAGAAACCGGTGGAAAAAACAAAAACTTCAGTTGTTGAGCCTGTGGAAACCAAGAAGAAACCTGAAAAAAAAGCTGAATCAAAGCGTAAATCATCAAAAAAAGAAGAAAAAAATCCGATTAAATCTCAAATTTCTTGAGTTTTCCCTCTTCGTTTTCCTTGTAAAGCTGTGCTTTTTGCTTCAACGCACGCTGGGTGAATAAAATTCCATTGAGATGGTCGACTTCATGTTGAATGACAGTCGCCTTGAATCCGGTAAACCATTGTTTTTTCTGCTCACCTGTTGATGTTTGATATTCAACATATATTTTTTTTGCTCGTTCGATAGGGCTCCAGATACGTGCGATAGACAGACATCCCTCAAGGTGCATGCGCTTATGTTTCGTTTTAACGTTTGAACGTTTTAACGTTTGAACGGCTGTTAAGATCTTTGGATTGACGAATGCTTGGGAAGCAAGGTCGGGGTTGGGTTTCATAATGAAGATTGCCTGGCTTATGCCGATCTGCGGCGCTGCCAAGCCGACCCCCTGCGGATCGACTTGCGCATCCAGGGTTTCCTTCATCTCTTTGATTAAACGGCGGAGCTTTTCGTCAAAAACAGTCACCGGCTTGACCGGTGTGGAGAGTATGTCGTTTGGCACGGATACGATTTTAAGCATTAGGGATATTATATAATATGTTTATGAAGCTTTCTCTTTGTCTTGCTACCCATAACGAGGAGAAGAACCTGCTCGCATGTCTCGAGTCCTGTAATAAGATCGTGGATGAAATCGTGATTGTGGACGGAGCCTCAACCGATAAAACCGTGGAAATAGCCAGGGAATATGACGCACGGGTGATTGAGACGGATAATCCCCACATGTTTCACATCAATAAGCAAAAAGCCCTGGATGCGTGTAAGGGGGAGTGGATCCTGCAGCTTGATGCGGACGAGAGATTGTCGGAAGAGTTGGCAAAGGAAATCGTGGAAATTATCAAAATGCGGGATTTCGAAATGGAGCAATATCAAAATAATTTACCTAACAGAACATTACTGTTAAGACATCAACGGCTGATAGAAGAACTGCAGGGAATCGTAGGAAAAAAATCCGGCCCGTATGTGGCATTCTTCCTTCCCCGTTTGAATTATTTTCTCGGAACCTATCTCCGTCATGGTGGGGTATATCCGGATGGTGCAATCAGACTCGTAAAAAAGGATAAAGCGCATTTTCCCTGTAAAGACGTGCACGAAGTCATGGAAGCGGATGGGAGAGTCGGGTGGTTGCATAATGATTTATTGCATTATGATTCACCGACTTTTGATCGATATATGATGCGCAACAACAGGTATATCCATATGATGGTGCGAGAGTTCCAAAGGGACAAATTACCAAAAGACATTATTCGATTATTCGATTATTCGATAATTAAACCGGTTGTATGGTTTTTCTCCACGCAGATCCGCCATAAAGGTATATTAGACGGCTGGCAGGGGATTGTATTCTCGTTTTTTTCGGCGCTCCGCTTTCCGAGGG
>CAZFQZ010000079.1:0-1866 GCA_964521305.1 uncultured Gammaproteobacteria bacterium | reverse complement strand
ATAACTATTTCGAGAATTTACTTGGCGAAACTGCGAATATTCGGAGAGTAAATGTATGTAAACCTTTTTAACGATCATGATTTTCCTCACAAACCAGAAGTGTTAGGCATAGCAATATTGGATTTTGACGGACGAGGACGCGGTTATTTTGCGGATCTTGATCAACTCGGGTTTTCGGAGAAAATGAAGGAAGTCTTAGCGAACAGATTGTCCATCGAGCAGTTTATGGAAAAAGTAGTTGCGCTCTGTCAATTAAAATCATAATGGCAAAGATTCTTGGCGAAAAAAAATTGAACGGCGTTGTGTATACTCCAGAATGGATTGTCCGATTGATTTTGGATAACGTGGGCTACACTGATAATATCTGCGAAAAAACAATTGTCGATCCCGCATGCGGAGGCGGTGCTTTTTTGAAGGAGGTTGTCGCAAGATTTATCGAAGATTCCCGCCGGGCTGATTTGGGCGATGCGGAAATAAAAAGCAGAATTCAGAAGAATATAGTCGGTGTTGACATCGATAAGGTGGCAATCAAAACGTGCGCCTCGGCCCTTAATGACATAGCTAACGGATACGGTCTAGACGGTATAAGGTGGAACCTTCTGCTGGCTGATAGCTTGCATCGTCCCTTTGCTGAACGATTCTCCGGTAAGTTTGATTTCGTGGTCGGCAATCCTCCCTACGTTAGAATCCAGCATCTCGGTAAGATTCGCAGGGAGAAATTACAAAGTGAATGGCGATTAAACCAAGCTGGGTCAACCGACATTTTTATTGCTTTCTTTGAAATGGGGTTCTATTTATTGAGCGAACATGGTAGCCTCGGATATATCACTCCCAATACATATCTCAAGACCAAGGCAGGTGGACCATTGCGCAAATTCATTATTCACCAAAAGGCATTGAAGACGTTGATTGATTTTGAGCACAACCAGCTCTTCGATAATGCAACAACATATTCGTTGATAACGATTTTAGAAAGGAACCGCGCTATAAGCCGCTTTTCGTTGTTTAAGGGCGATACGACGAATATCCGGTACGTGGATGAAATTGCGCTCGATAACTTAAATGATCAAAATTGGATACTCGCTTCTAATGAGGTACTGAAGAAGTTGAGTTTTATCCAGAAAAGAGGCCTTCCGCTGAGTAAACTGGCAAGGATTCATGTGGGCGTAACGACGTTGGCTGATGATTATTATATTTTTCAAAATCCGCAAATGGATGTCGATGTTGCCATTATAGCGTTGAAAGATGGCAGATCGTTTCCGGTTGAAAAATCGATATTGAAGCCGATAATAAAAGCTTCCGTGTTAAAAAACGCCGCCGAAGTTCAAAATCGCTTTATTATCTTCCCCTACAGAAAACTTGGTGGCAGGCATCGCATTATTCCAGAACTTGAACTGAAAAGGTCATACCCCCTTACGTATCGCTACTTTTCCGAGGTGCGGGATGTCCTTGATGCCCGCGACAAGGGGCGCCCCAATCCAATTGCTTGGTATGCGTTTGGACGATCGCAGGGGCTTGATACATCATTCGGTAAAAAAATTCTTACTTCCCCAATGAACCTGAAGCCGAATTTCATTGTTTGGGAGAAAGAAGAATATACCTTTTATGCTGGCTATTGTATTAAATTTGACGGCGATCTTAACCAACTCGCTCGCTACCTGAATTCTGAAGAGATGGAGTTTTACGTCAATTATGTTAGTAGAGATTATCAAAACAATTATAAATCGTATGCAAAAAGTTTTATTGAGGGATTTGGCATAGAAGACGGGAAGCTCCTAAGCCCTTCTCCATCACTGTTTTAAAAATATACTAGCCGCCCGCGAGCGCAAGATCCACGAGCGCGTCCGCGACGGCGTTCTCCTCGCA
>CAZFQZ010000078.1:0-1892 GCA_964521305.1 uncultured Gammaproteobacteria bacterium | reverse complement strand
TTTTTTTCATGGCGATGGAGGATAGTATAAAACAAGCACGATAAATTATAAAGAATATAAAGAACCAGAGTATGGATTATTCTGTTTTGAAAACAATAATTTTCTCCTGATTAAATCATTCCTGTAATGTTCCGCGGAAACGCAATCCTTTATTTGAAAATGATGTCGGTATCTGTAGATAACGGAATAACACTGCGGATATATACGGTCGAGCTGGACGTCGACAAAGAGATGAAAACATAAAGATATACCAAAAGACAGCAAAAGGAGTTGGAGGGTTAAAAGGTTTAAAGGTTTGACGGTTTTAAAGTGCAAAAAGTTTAAAAGAAAAAAAATCAACAAAGCGCCGATAAAACAGAGAATGACGAGTTCCCAGTCGTGCAGCGGAATATACAGTTTTCCGGATTTGAGGAACTGGTAGCCCTTGAAGAAATACTGATTATTGAATTTGAATCCGAATGCCATGACGTAATCGAACAGGTGATCGATGTCAATGAAAAATCCTCCCAGGAGTGCGGAAAAAACGGTAAATAACAAAACAACGGGTTTTGTTTTTGGTTTGGCTTTTCTTAATAATAGATAAGCGATTATACCTACTGCAAAAGACAAAACCAAATGGACGGATTCATGGAATACAAGCATTTGTGATATTATTGTATCATTATGCGGAATAAAAAATTCCTGAGTCTATTCTTGTTTTATTCGAGTTTCATATGGTTTTATACCTTCAGTTACAGTATGGTTCCGGCCAATCTTTTTTCGCAGGGATTGAGACTTCCGGAACTGGTGTTTGGCCAGTGGATCAGATTCGGTGCTCAGCTTGTCGCAATTCCTTTTCTGGTCTTTATCACTGCGCAGATATCCTGGTTTATTGCCCTCATCTGCTCTTTTTTGTACGTGGTTTTGTCCATCAAGATATTTACGGTAAACCAGTATTATCTGGCGACTATTCTAAGCGGATTCAACGTTTCCCTATTCTATGTTTTCTATAACGTTGCGCATTTCAGGGAGACTCCTAAAGAAAAAACCGGCACAAGTTCTTCTCTGATGTTCAGCATCCCTGTTCTTATCGGTGTGGTCACTCCGCTTTTGGCGGGTATTGTCATGAGCCGTTACGGAAATCTCATATGGGTTTTTTCTTTCCTGTTTTTTGTCGCCAGCGTTTCTCTTATAAAAATTCAGTTGAATTTCAGGATGCGTTTTTCGATAAAGAACGCGCTTAACGAATTAAAACCAACCAGAGCGTATTTGTTTCTGGAAGGCGTATGGGAAGCATTACAGTTCGGGTTCATTCCTTTTTTTACCTTGAAGTTTATTCATACGTTATTGGGATATGGCACGTTTTTAAGTTATATGGCACTTATAGGTGCGGTCGCGGGATTGCTTTTGGGACCGCTGACCGACAGACTAAAAAGAAGAGCGGTATTTATGTATCCGATTACGATCTTTATGGGACTGATTACTTTATTTTTCATCAAGGCTTCCGGAGACATTATTCTATGGATTATTGCGGTAGGACTTGTCCAGTTTGTTCTTCCTCTATTCTGGAACGTTCTTCTGTCGTTAATAGTCGATATCCATGAAAACATAGAGCTGGCTATGGTAGGACGGGAAATCTGTCTTGCGGCAGGCAAATTCGTCGGACTAGCTCTGGTTTTTGCGAGCTTTATTTTTGAGCCGAAACCGTTTGTTCTGTTTTTCTTTCTGGCGTTTGCCGTATTTGCGATCGGATTCAAGCTGTTTTGGGATACACGGATTACGAAGTCGCTGCGTATTGCATAAGCAAGTTTATATGCTTGCTTTTGCTGCGGAGTCCACAAACCGGATTGCGTCTTTTTCCGCATCCACGGAAGTTTTATGTATCTTCTTATCTTCTATTCCAGCTTCATCTG
>CAZFQZ010000077.1:0-1927 GCA_964521305.1 uncultured Gammaproteobacteria bacterium | reverse complement strand
TAATTGTCATTATTCGCCGTATACTAATACTATGAAATTAAAAAATATCCTCATTTTGGCAGGAGGAGACGGAACCAGGTTTTGGCCTCTTGCGGACAAAAACACTTTTTCTTTTTTAGCTGCTCCTTTGGTTACCCGCATTATCCGGTCGATAAAAGAATATACGGAACATGTCGTAGTGGTAACCAATCCGTCAAATAATACTTATATTCAGAGTATTAGCGTACCTTCCTTGGAAACGGTTGTTGTCGAAGATCCCGGCAATTCAAACATGGGCAAAGCGGTATTGTTGGCAGAAAATCTTATACAGGGCGAGGTATTGGTTCTTAATGCGGTAGATATCTTTGACTTCACCATCCTCGAAAAATTTCTTTCGATACTGAAGTCCAAAAAAAAAGACTACATCTTTCTTGCCAAGGAGATCAAAGAATATTTTCCCGGAGCATATGTCGTTTTCGAGGGCGATAAGGTAAAAGGTTTTATCGAAAAGCCCGATCCTGACAAAGTTCCCTCAAATTTGACAAAGCTTGTGGTTGATTATTTTTCCGACTTCAAACGGTTTGTAGAAAAAATAAAAAATACCGAAACCGAACAGGATGATCTTTACGAAATTGCAATCAACGAGTATATAACCACTTATCCCAATATGGATTATATTGTTTACCGCGATTATTGGTTTACTCTCAAATATCCGTGGCATGTATTGGGCATGATGTCACACTATCTGCATTCGCTTTCGGGAAACCATACAGGCAAGGATGTACAGATATCAAAAAGTGCCGTAATTACAGCACCTGTATATATCGAAGACAACGTCAAAATCGGAGATTTCGCCAAAATATCCGGTCCAGCGTATATAGGCGAGTCGACGATAATTTCCGATTATAGTTTGGTGAGAGAGAGTCATATAGGCAGAAATGTTTTGGTGGGAAGCGGATGTGAAGTCGCGCGTTCGTACCTTGGCGACAATGTCATGCTCC
Organism: uncultured Gammaproteobacteria bacterium; assembly: GCA_964521305.1. Classification (GTDB taxonomy): domain Bacteria; phylum Patescibacteriota; class Microgenomatia; order UBA1406; family GWC2-37-13; genus CAZBEJ01. The sequence goes on along the minus strand of CAZFQZ010000077.1, from coordinate 947 downwards.
ATCGGGACTATGTGGGAGATTCGATATTGGATAATCATGTTTTGTTGGGTTCAGGCGTCGTAACGGCAAATTTCAGATTCGATCAGGGTCATATTTTTTCCGAAACCAACAAACAAAAAATAGATACAAAGATGATGAAATTCGGAACGATTATAGGATCGGATTCCAAAATCGGAGTGAACGCTACTGTATTACCGGGTGTAAAGATCGGCAAACACACGTTCGTGATGTCCGGAGAAGTCGTCGAACAGGATATTGCAGATGATCAGTTTCTTCATAAGGGAAGCGTAACACCAAACAAACACGGACGGAAATAACATTAGATGGCTTGCGGTTATAGGCTATAGTATAATTGAGAAGCAGTATGAAAGAAATAACAGTCATAGGTGGAGGTACAGGTACCTACGTGGTATTGTCGGGATTGAAAAACCATCGCTTGAAGCTTGGGGTCATCGTATCCATGATGGATTCCGGAGGATCGACAGGCAGGTTGCGCGATCAACTCGGCGTTCTTCCACCAGGGGACCTTAGGCAGGCCCTTCTTGCTTTATCCGAAGCTTCCCTGGTTTGGAGAAAGCTGTTTCTTTACCGATTTGAGAATGGAGATCTCGCGGGTCACAACTTCGGTAATTTATTCCTTTCAGCCCTGGAAAAAGTATCAAAAAATTATGGAGACGTGGTAAAAACAGCAAGCATGCTTCTGAAAACAAAAGGGGAAGTATTGCCTGTTACGTTTGATAAATCCAACCTTGTCGTTGAGTACGAAAACGGCAACAGAGTAAAAGGAGAAGGCATTATCGATAAAAACTATTCTGAAATCACCAGAGTGATGAAAGCGTTATTGGAACCGGCGGCAGAAGCAAATCCCAGCGCAATAAAGCGGATTTACGAGTCTGATTGTATCATCGTGGGACCTGGCGATATATATACCAGTATTGTTCCGGTTT
>CAZFQZ010000076.1:0-1956 GCA_964521305.1 uncultured Gammaproteobacteria bacterium | reverse complement strand
TCAAAGACCTCAAGAAATTAAATTGGAAACAGATAGTCGCTACGTCGTTAATCGCCGTCGTGTTTGTCGGATATAATCTGGCGGCAAATAAAGCGTATTCTTCAAATGTCGGGATCAGTTCGATGATTATTTCCCTGCCCGCGTCAATGGTTATTGCGTTTGTCCTTTCTCTTATCGCTCCGAAGCTACTTGAGAAGCATACGCTGAAAGTCTATTTCATCAGATTTATTGCAACGGGCGTTATGGTTTTTTCCGCTTTAGGATTATAATAATATCCTTATGAAAAATTTGAAACGTTATTTGTTATTGATTCTTGCTTTCTGTGGACTGGCCGATGCTGCGTATCTTACTCATGAACATTATTTGAATATCATACCTCCCTGTCATATCAACAGATTCTTGACAATTTTGTCTGATTGCGGATTGGTACTGCACAGCAGATATTCGATGATGTTCGGCATCCCTGTCGCACTCCTGGGCGCAATCCATTATTTTGTCCTTACTGCCGTAATCTTTCTGGCACTGTATAAGAATAAAAAAATATTTTGGATCTGGACATTGGTACAATCAACAGGCGGAGCGTTTTTTTCCATATACCTGATGTATCTGCAAATATTTGTCATAAAAAGCATCTGTATCTACTGTACTCTATCGGCGCTCATCAGTTTGACTATTTTTACCCTTTGCCTGTTCTGGCTGGAACGGGAACGAAAAATTCTTGTCATATACACCAAGGGGTTTTTCTATCGAATTATCCTTAAACCATTCTTTTTTTTGATCAATCCGGAAATTATTCATGTGGCGATGTCCAACTGCGGCGAATTGCTCGGGAAAATGAGCTTTGTAAAACCTATAATCGAATTTTTCCTTCCCATACGCAGCAAAAGGCTCGAGCAAACCATCGCCGGCGTGCAGTTTAAAAATCCCATCGGTCTCGCAGCCGGATTTGATTACAATGCCCAATTGACGCAAATATTATCTACTTTGGGATTCGGGTTCGGATCCGTTGGTACCATTACCCATCATGCCTATGAAGGAAATCCAAAACCTATGCTTGGGAGATTACCGAAATCCAGATCGCTTATGGTAAATAAAGGGTTCAAAAATATGGGAGCCTCGGCAATTATCAGGAAGCTTCAATCCATGAGGTTCAGATATCCCGTCGGAATCAGTATTGGCAGAACGAACAGCAGGAATCTGATGACGCAGCAGGAGAGCGTGAAAGACGTCGTATCTGCATTCACATTATTCAAACAATCGCCGGTCAAAAATGCCTATTATGAACTGAATATCAGCTGTCCTAACCTGTATGGAAACATCAGCTTTTATCCGCCGAAAAATCTGAAAGACTTGCTGGCAGCAGTACAAAATGTTAAGCCGGAAAAACCTGTCTTTGTGAAAATGCCGATTGAAAAATCCGATGCCGAGTTTATGGACATGCTCAAGGTTATCGCAGACTTCAAATTCATAACCGGTATCATCGTCGGCAATCTGCAAAAAAACAGGAAAGATCCCGCACTCAATCAGAATGAAGCTGCAAAATTCAAAGTCGGCAATTTCAGTGGAAAACCGTGCGAAAGGCGATCCAATGAGCTAATAGAACTGACATATAAAAAGTATAAAAAGCGCTTTGTAATCATAGGATGTGGTGGGATATTCAACGGCGAAGATGCGTACAAAAAGATAAAGCTTGGCGCTTCACTGGTGCAACTCATAACCGGCATGATCTATCAAGGTCCGACCCTTATTGCTCAAATCAATCTTGAATTATTGGATCTTATGAAACATGACGGATATAAACATATTTCTGAAGCCGTAGGCAAAGGTATATAATGAATTTATGAAAATAAAAAACGAGGTCTCTGCAGGAGGAATCGTCTATAAAAAAATCGGAGACAAAATATTATGGCTTATCTGCCAGCATTCCCAACATAAAGGATGGGTTTTCCCCAAAGG
>CAZFQZ010000075.1:0-2175 GCA_964521305.1 uncultured Gammaproteobacteria bacterium | reverse complement strand
TGCGTAAAAAACTGATCGATAAAAAATTGTTTTTACAGATGGAAGAAGCAGCGCACGAATTATTCAAGTTTGGCAGCCGTTTATGCAAACAGAGAGGTTTGATACTGGTTGACACCAAATACGAATTCGGCATATGTAACGGCAAACTCATGTTAATTGATGAGATGCATACGCCAGATTCATCACGTTTCTGGATAGCCAAAACCTATGAATCGAGATTTAAAAATAATTTGGAGCCGGAAAACTTCGACAAAGAGTTTTTGCGATTATGGTATGCAAAGCGCGGGTACAGAGGCGACGGCAAACCCCCGGCAATGGCAAAACAACTTATCGTAGATTTAGCTCAGAGATATATTGGTGTTTATGAAAAAATAACGGGCAAGGAATTCAAGGCATATACGTATCCGATAGAGCAGAGAATTATTAATAATTTATCCATTAATATGAATACCGCCATCCGTTTCTCGGAAAGCTCACCTCTCTCGTGACACCTAGTTAATATGCTGAATATGATGAAAAAAATTCAACGAGCTATATCGGCAGTAATGGCTTCCCAGCATCCTGATCATGCAAGTAAACCATACTGGCATACCAAAATATTTATAGGTGCTCACCATGAAACAAAAGAGTGTTTTTTGGCGTTTTCCGAGCTCGGTATTCCGGAATACAAATGGGATTGGGAGGGAAAGTTTGTCGACGAGTCGGTTATCGAGCGGTTGGTCTCCCAAAACTTCGAGTACTTCAAGAAAAATCCTTTGGGCAAAAGCCGTTTTTTGACATTTAGGCTGCCCAACCCAAAAGTGGAGACAGAGTTTCGGATCGGTAGAGCTTTCATGGGCATTGCGAGTGCTGCTTCACTCATGAAAGAGATCGGGCTGCACAGCCCGCCGATTTTTGAGGTTATTCTACCCATGACAGAGACTGCTTCGGAAATGATTGATATCCAGGTAGCGTTTCGTGAACTGGCTTCTTTAAAACACAAACTATATAAGTTGAATAACGGCACGCTTAAACATATTGAAATTATTCCGTTGTTTGAGCAGGTTTCGACTATCATCAGATCTGTCCATATTTTGAGAGAATATATAAAAATACATAAGAAAAAATTCGGATTTACTCCTTCATATATCAGGCCGTATGTTGCCAGATCGGATCCGGCGCTCAATTCGGGTATCGTACCGACGGTGATCGCGATTAAAATAGCGTTTTCCCGCTATCAGGATTTTGAAAAGGAAACGCATATTAAACTTTATCCGATCATCGGATCCGCATCATTGCCGTTCAGAGGAGGATTGACTCCATTGACAGCCAGACAGTTTGCTCATGAGTATAGAGGCGTACGGACTGTTTTGCTGCAAAGCGCATTCAGGTATGATTACGACAAAAATGACGTTATTGCCGCGGTTAAATTGTTGATTGATACGTTACCGGGACAGAAGGCAGTGCATTTTACCCAAAAACAAATAGAGGAATTGGCAGATGCGATTAGGCCGTTTGAAAAATATTATAAACAGACGGTTGAACAAATCGCGCCTGTCATCAACAAACTTGCGACGTATTTGCCAAAAAGACGGGAACGGGTTCTTCATATAGGATTGTTCGGCTATTCGAGGGGAGTAGGGAAAGTAAAGCTGCCGCGCGCTATTGGTTTCACCGCGGCATTGTACTCCATCGGCGTTCCTCCTGAGTTAATTGGTACTGGCCGGGGCCTTAGGGAAGCAAAAAAACAAGGGAAACTCAAGCTTATCGAGAAGACATACGTTAATATGAAATCAGATCTGCTGAGGGCGGGAAGATATTTGAACAAAAACATCCTGAGTCATCTGATAAAGGATAATAAAGCATGGAAGGATGTCGTTGAGGATGTAGATGCAATCGAGGAATATTTAGGAGAAAAACTGGCTCCGAAAACAAAAGAAGAAAAAGAGCATCACCGTTTGACCGAGCGAATCTATACTCATTTGGAATCATCTATTACATCTATAGATTTAATCAGCGAGGCAGCAAAGTTACGGAAAAGCTTGGGATAATGATCGTTACTCAACTAAAGATGAAACTAAACTGTTAATAACCTTTTTTCTACAACGAATGTTGCAAATCTAACGCAATTTTGTACAGATTCTAAACGCCCGCAGTATGCGGCAGAGATCCTCCGGCTTTAGCCGGGGGTGAATG
>CAZFQZ010000074.1:0-2225 GCA_964521305.1 uncultured Gammaproteobacteria bacterium | reverse complement strand
GATTGCATAGAATAAAAACGGTTGTATTACTACTCTCGCTTGGCTTTTTCTCCTTTGTTCTCTTTTCTCCCCCAAAAGCAGTTGCCACAGACTATCTCTTCGGATCAGATGGCACAAATTTCTTTATCAAGCCAAAAGGCAGCAGCAATATCTTCCAGATGGACTCCACAGGTCACATCTCCACCGCTACGATAAATGCCTCAAATATATCTTCAGGACAATTCGGCTCAAACACCGGTGGAGGCAACTATAGTTTCTCCGGTACTGTTACCGGCAGTCAATTCAACGGCTCAGGTGCCGGGCTCACGGGAACAGCGGCAAGCTTGACTGCAGGTGCTGCAAATAGCGTTGCTTGGGGAAATGTATCCGGCAAACCTACACTTCCATCGAGCCAAGAGGGGAGTCGATATACAACTGATTTTAATACTATTCTCTCAACAGGCTTTTTTAATGCTGATGGCACGCCTGTGAATTCTCCAGGAGGCAGTTACGGACAGTTAATTGCTGCAAGGGGAATAGACACCGGCTTACAAATTTATGGTGGGTATAATTCCGATAATTTATGGTTTAGAGGTTGGTGGTCTTATGGCGGTGGATTTAGCTCGTGGAGAACTTTATTGCATAGCGGTAATTTCAACTCTTATGCTCCAACTTTAACAGGTGCTGGAGCTTCAGGAACATGGGGGATAAATATTTCAGGAACCGCCCAAAATGCAAACCAACTCATTGGCAAAAACTGGTACTGGAGTGGTCAAGGTGGACAACCCTCATGGCTATGGGGAGGAAGTGATGGAACGAATATGTATGTTTATAACCCCAGTAACTTCAGCGTTAATTATGCAAATAGTGCTGGAAATGCTAATGCTTGTTCTAATGACGGTACTTGTGACTTCCCGGGTGGCGCCTACATAAATTCGGCAGGTCTTTATAATAATGCAGGTTATCAACTTGTGGAAACAAACGCGACAGACTGGACGAGGTGGAATCAAGGTGCAGGCTCTGCCAACGGAAATGCGATGTACCAATCTTTATCTCTTGGTACAGGAGGCTTAGCTGTGGGGACGTGGTCTAATCAGGGTACTGGTAATATCTATTTGACCGGATACATACGCGGGGGAAGTTATGGATTTGGAGGAGCCTATGTTTATGCGGCGGGATGGAATCAGTGTTATACCGCTAATCCTTTTACAGGAGCTTGCAATTGCCCCGGTGGATTCAGTAGTTTTCATGGTGCGGGTGCTAATGGTGTAGATGATTATTTTTGTTACAGATAGCGGAGCACCCCGACATATATATATTATAAACAACACAGACACATTTACTTTTAATGATCAGATGAAAATAAAATTGAAAAAATATCAATTGATGTCCTTTCTGCTTTCTCTATCACTCGGATTTCTTTCTGGAATTTTATTTTTCAATTTTCGTAATCCGCTTTCTCCAAGTATTTTGTATTTAACCCAGCCTATTATCATGTTCTCCGGCTATGTTGATAAAATCAATGGCCATATCGTTACCGTAAGCCAAACAAGAGATGCGCTTCAATATGCCCCCGCTGGCTATAAACCGGCTGATAATCTTCCCTCCCGTACAAAAACATTAACGTATAGAGTAATTGTTACCAACAAAACGGTAATAAACAGACCGACTACCATAATCCCTCTTTTTTTTGCAGCGGTAACTCCCACTCCGCCACCTGAACCCTCAGTAAAGGATATCAAAATCGGAGATTATATTTCTGCTCAGACTAATGTTGATCTCCGCACTCTTAAATCTGATCAGTTTGAAGCTACCAGTATTGATCTGCCACAAATTCAAAAATCTGTCACAGGAGTAATTACCAAACTGACAAAAAATACAATATATTTGAAACAGACTGATTCTTTTACCCCGCCGCCTATAGGGATTCCCCGGCAATCGGATTCAACGCTTAAAGACTACGCTGTAACATTAACCCCCGAGACTGAAATTTCCGGATGGAATATACCAGGGCAAAAAGCCGAGAAATACACCCTATCCTATCTAAAACAAAATATGAACGTTACTGTATATTCGGCAGAAGATGCCGCGACAACCACCGATCTCACCGCTCTACGTATTGAGCCGCTATCCCCACCGCCGGCCCCGCTTCCTGGAATTCCATCTTCTCCACAAGGTACCCCCTCCGCAACATCAAGTGCTCCAATTATCCCACCTGCAAGTACCCAAAATGCAACTATCCAACC
>CAZFQZ010000073.1:0-2346 GCA_964521305.1 uncultured Gammaproteobacteria bacterium | reverse complement strand
CGGCAAGTCCGGGATATAAACTGGATGTTGCCGGAGCAGTAAGAAGCTCTTCAGGAGGATTCGTCTATCCTGACGGTACTACTCAAACTTCTGCGGCAACAAGCTATTGGACAGCTAGTGGAAGTAATATTTATAACAATAATGCCGGCAACGTCGGCATCGGGACGACATCACCGGGATATACATTGGATGTGAACGGGTCTGCCAGGATAAACGGCGCGGGTATCTATAACTCCGCGGGTTACCAGCTTGTAGAAACAAACGCGACAGACTGGACGAGGTGGAATCAAGGTGGAGGCTCTACCAACGGAAATGCGATGTATCAGTCACTCTCCCTCGGTTCCGGAGGTTTAGCTGTGGGGACGTGGTCTAATCAGGGTACTGGTAATATCTATCTGACCGGATACATGCGTGGTGGCGACTATGGTTTTGGCGGATTCTATGCTATATGGGGCTGCGGTTGGGGAGCGCAAGTCAATCCGTTTACCGGAGGATATTCTTGCCCGTCAGGATTTAGTGCATGGGGTTTCACGGCTGCTAACTGGGCTGGTGGTGGGTGTAACGCCAATCTAAATGTAACACTCTGCTACAAATAAAATAAATGAAAAGAAAACTTGTGTACTTTGTATTAGGAATGGTATTTGCAATTTTTGTTTTATTGCTAGTTTTTTTTCTTAAAAGTTATGTCTCATCTTTTAAACCCGCCATCTCTTCTAATATCCTATATTTAACTGAACCTGTCTTCTACTTTTCAGGAAAAGTGGAAAGAGTTGAAAATGATTCAATTATCTTAAACCGGCATATAGAAAAATCTTTAATTCCTCCATTTATGTTAAATGCACCGGTAAAATTTAAAGCGCTTGAACCGAAAACTATTTCCTATAAAATAGACATCGACAAAGACACTCGTATTATCCGAACAAAAAATTCGCCTGACTCCACATCACTCTTTCCGTTACTGTCTTCGGGAACGCAACCCGAGATAGAAATCATGCAGATTAGCGACATTAAACCCGGTGTTATGCTTACGGCAAGTACGATTTCCGATTTACGTAGTCTGACCAAAAACGAATTTAAGGCATACATTATCCAGTTGCCATCCCAAAAAAACCATATAACCGGAACTGTCAGCAAATTTTCAAATAATCTGATTGTTTTACAAGCTATAACTTTTTCCCCTAACGCACAACCCGATATTTATAATATAACTATTACACCTGAAACCAAAATTATTCAGATTAATAACGGTAAATCAATATCCGTACCTCTGGACACAATTAAAATAGGTGGCATTATTAACGTTTCAATAAAAGAAGATGCTAACAAAACTAAAAATGTTACCGCTCTCCAAATAGAACCATCAATTACCGTACCCATATCTCCTTCAATAACGCTTGCTCCTAATGCTAAATAATTGCCGTATCCAAAAAATCCTGCGGTTGATTAATGCCAATTGGGTCTCCCCACCGACATCATCAAGTGTCAGTATCGCGTCCACGCAATCAAGTAGTACATGTCGTGGAGATCGAAGCATCAACCATTACGGATTATGGAATCGCAACTGCTGGGTGACTGAGTAGTTGCTTATCTCCAATGATTTGCGCACCAATACGACAGAATAACCGTTTCCGCCATCCAATTAGATACATCAACGAGCAGTATAGGGTCTTATTGACTAAACGACAGATAGAAAAAGATATGAGAAATTCAGCTTTTTAAGTAGCCGAAATCACCCCATTAAAAGCAATCTATAATAATGATGTTATTTATATCGTCAACGCTCAAAAAAAAGACATTGCCATACAGTTTGCGAAAGTAATGGATAATATTCCGGCCGCTGACCTGGATACCATATCTGTTTAAACAAAATCAGCCAAATACCGATGAAATTCTCAAAGCCAGTGACTTGAAAGTTGGTCAGTTTATTGCAGTGATCACAGACAAAGATCTGCAAGTAGCCCAGTCAGTCCCGTACCAAACAACATCTATCCAAATCACCCGCATCGCAAACAATGTACAGGGATCCATATCGCAAATCTCCAGCAATACATTTACTATGGCTGCGCCCCTGCCGCCACTACCCGCATCATTTCCACCCCGCACATCGCCAGCGCAACAAACTTATACGGTGCATATTACTCCTGATACCGAAATTTCAAGAAGACAATATAATTTCGGCACCCCCCAGCAATTAACAGTTAGTGATCTGTTCAAAGGAACTATAGTTACGGTGTACACCAATGAAGATTCAGGAGTGAATCATGATTTCGCCGCGCTTCTGATAGTACCAATAGACACCCATCCGGCTCCATCGCCCTCTCCCTCTCAAAGTTCTGCATCCCCAAC
>CAZFQZ010000072.1:0-2432 GCA_964521305.1 uncultured Gammaproteobacteria bacterium | reverse complement strand
CATCGTCGAGGATTGGCAAAGTTTCTTGCCTGACGACATCAAGGAATACGTCAAAACCCATCTGAAACTGCAGATCAAGGTGAATAGTCTGCCTGATGCTCCCAATGACCCTTGGCCGCTGGAGGTGTATTCGTGGGGGATCTGACCGAAACATGCATGTTCCAGACTGATATAATAAGCATATGATCAAAAAAGGCGCCATCGTAACCATCGTATTCATCATTTCAACATTCATACAGCTTATAAGTCAGATCGTTGTCACGCGGATATTCGGCGCAAAACTCAATCTTGATATTTTTTTGGCGGCGGTTGCGATTCCGACAATTATTGTTACGGTAATCTACGGCACACTCAACGACGCATTCCTGCCCTTGTACGGCGAGCACCGGGCAAAGGACAAAAACCATGAGTCGTATTTTGTTTCCATGGTTTTGACCCTCGGATTGCTCAGCTTGTTGATTGCGTGGATTATGGGATTTTTAAGCGAACCCATCAGCGCACTCCTGTATGCGAACAGGGGAATAACGTTCGTAAAGGACGTTGCCCAGCAAATGTCATTCATGTTTTACAGCATTCCCGCAGCGGTCATCGCCACGCTGTTCGGCTCGTATTTTTACCTGCACAAGCAGTTCGTAAAATTTCCGGTTGCCCAGGCGGCCGGAAGTATCGTAAACCTGGGAATCATTCTGCTTCTGGCAACACATATCGGCACCTGGGCAATGGTTATCGCGTTCGTAGTAAACCTTGTCGCACAGATATTTTTTGTCATTCCACCAATCAAACTTAGCAAAGTCTTTGATACAAATGCTTTTAAATTTTCCCATATAGTAACGTTATCCATTGCATGGATACCGCTGATTATCGGGTCATTTGCCGCGCGGTCCGATACTCTGATCATCCGCTCATTCGGTTCTTATCTTCCCGCAGGATATCTGGTGTACCTCAACCTGATTGCCAAACTGTTCAATCTCGCTGCGGGCATGATGACCATCGGCATCCAGATTATCCAGTTGCCGCATCTGGTCGAGTATTTTAACGCGAAAAAATTCGGGAAAGCGATCGAGATCGTAAACAAATCGAAAATTGTGGCGATTGCGGTTTCCATCGTCACCACAATCAGCGTCGCGATCGTCGCTCCCATCCTCATCTATATCTTATTCGTCGGCGGCAAATTTACCAAACATGATTCCGTTGTTGCGGCGTCGTTACTTCCATATTTCATCCTGCCGGCACTAGGCTGGGGGATCAACAGCGTATTCATGCAGCCTTTGATTGCCCTGAAAAAACAGTTGCACGTCGGTGTTTTGAATGTTGTTGCTTTGATTTTCGGATGGTCGGCATCATCGATGATTCTGAAACCGTTCGGACCGCTTGTTTCCATCAGCGCCGGATTGATAATTCTCCTGTTTACTGGCATAATAGGTAGTGAATTATTATGGCAGTACTACAGGAAAAAACTCATCAAAATGTATCGATAGTTATTCCTACATACCACAGGCCAGGATTGGCTCTTGCTCTTGCAAAACAGATAAGAAAACTTTACGGGAATCAGCATGAGATTATTATTGTTGATCAGGAAAATGATCAACCTTTACCTGGTCTGCAATTTAAAATATTAAAAGTCAGCTATATAAATTTAAAACAAGCTAATACTTCTGCTGCGAAAAATAAAGGCATAGAATTAGCAAAAGGAGATATAATTGTTTTTTTTGATGATGATGCTGAAATTACTAAAGATACAATCTTTGAGCATTTAAAGGCTTACGAGAATCCTCAAGTTTATGGAGTTGCCGGGCGCGTTATTAATGATGGCGAAATGATTCCAGAAAATACAAATACTGTTACAGGAAAAACAAATTTTTTAGGAACAAAGTTTTTATATCAATTCTGGTCGACCAAAAAACAAGAGGTTGAGTTCGTTTATGGCTGCAACATGTCGTTTAGGAAAAGTGTTCTTGAAAAAATAGGTGGATTCGATGAAAATTTCCCCAAGATATTCGAAGAAATTGATTTATCAAAGAGGGTGCAGGAATTAGAAATTATTCTATTTCAACCATCTGCCCTAGTTTATCACCACAAAGCGGAGTCCGGTGGCATCAGACCTGAAGAACTACAAAATAAACAAAGACTTATCTTTGAGAATTACGGTCGCTATTTGGCAAAACATATCCCTTTTCCATTTTCACTTTTATCAATGCTCCTCAGAACACGAACAGCTTTCTTTTCCTACTCTAAACCAATCTTCGCATTATGGAGAGGGTTTTTAAATTTTTTTTGGTCTGGGGAAAGCGCCTTAATCGGTTTTGTTTTTTTTGCTTTTCTCTTATTAAGATTCTGGAAATTCGCAGATTTTTTTAGTTTTAATTTTGATGAGGAGTATCAGGCGAGTCTTGCCTGGGAACAGGTCAAACATTTCCATAGGATTTGGATAG
>CAZFQZ010000071.1:0-2771 GCA_964521305.1 uncultured Gammaproteobacteria bacterium | reverse complement strand
TCTCTTATTTTCAATACCCGTAAATTCAAGGAATTCCAATACTTCCATAATTTTTGCCCTGGGATCATGAATGCCTGAAAGTTTTGCCAGATAGGCGAGATTTTCATAAGCGGTCAAATTATCATAGAATTTAACGTTCTCCGGTAAATATCCGATTCGTTTTTTTACCTCAAGACTTTCTTTGACCGTATCAAAACCGCAAATCGAAGATGTTCCTGATGTTGGTGTAAGTAAAGTTGTTAAAATACTGACTGTTGTTGTCTTTCCTGCCCCATTATGACCAAGAAAACCAAAAATCTCACCGCTATTCACCACCAGATCAAGCGATTCGAGAGCGAGAAAATTCCGATATTTTTTTGTTAGTCCGCGAGTATTAATGATTGAGCCATTTTTAATATTCATATCGTAACTATACCGTAGACAATATGAAAATAGCATGGGAAAAGACAAAGGACTTTATGGTCGGAAGTTTAAAGACAGACGCGGAAGTTTTTATATCGGTTTCTTCGATTTTCTGTCAACGATCGTTAGATAAACGACAAAGGCGATGATTAAAATGAGTAAAGACATGCTTACCCGACCGGTTCCCCAACCTATACCGCCCAGATCCGGAGCTCTTCCGGTCCAGTCGGCAAATGAAGCCCCCAACGGCCTAGTGACAATATAGGCGGCCCAGAAGGAAAATACTTCATCGGCATTAAAGACCTTGTAAACAAGAATGGGTAAAATAAATAAAACAGCAAAGAGAATACCCGATGTCAAGTAGCCCAAATTGAGAGTAATGGCGGTCATGTCACCGGCGGCTGTGCCAAGGGCAAAGGTGATGACTACCGTCAACCAGTAAAATATCTCGCGCCGGGAAGTAATAATACTATGAATTGAAAGAGTCTTTTCGACTTTATGCCAGACCACGAAAACCACGATAAGTAAAAGAGTAAAAAATATTGTTGAGACCAAATAAGGAACTCCAAGGACTATATGAACTACATCGGCCGCCATAGTGCCAAAGATCGCCACCATAACCACTGCCAGCCAGTAAATCCAGGGCACATACCTTCGTACCCATAGTTGAAGTATTAGGGCAATGGTAAAACCGATACCGCCTAAAATAACGGCCACAACCGGATCAATGTGGTGGACCAGATAATCGGAAATTGACTCCCCCATGGCAGTCGACAATAGTTTAATGATCCAGAAAAAGATTGTCACTTCGGGAACTTTTCTCAGCACTTTTCTTGCCAAGGTTTTACGGATAAACAAGTTTACCAGCGGTATAAAATTAAACCGTGACTTTACGACCATATCTTTAAATAATAACTTATTTATGATACCGTTTGTAAGTAAAAATCTGAAGAGCGGTATCGGGAAGCTTGGTATCGCCATAGTAATTGGCAACCGCATTCGGTTTGGTGGGAATTTGAAGGTATTCCGCCGACGCTATCGCCAAAAAGGCCGATTTTATTCTGATCGGCGCCAATGTCAAAGGCATATTAGACCTTTAGGTTAAAAAATTGGTATAATTTCAAAAGTGAAAAAAACTTTCTTTCTTATTTTTTTTTCCTATCTTCTTTTTTTTGTCCTGATCCCTCCTTTACATCTTCCCGACGAACCCGAGCATTATGAAAATACGTTCTGGCTTTCACATTTTATCTATCCGCACCAGCCAAACTCACGCGCCAAGCCGCACTTGTTTGTCGACAATCTTGTACAGGCGTATTTTCCATTTAACCTGAAAAAAATCAAACATTCACCGGTGTGGAATACCGCGTATACAGATGCGTCGTTAAAAAAATTCCAACCAATAACGTTACAATCGTATCATCCGCCTCTCTACTACTTTTTTGTTTCTTTTTCGCATGACATTTCGAATCTGCTTCGTCTCGATTCTGTTTCGCGTTTCTATCTCGCCAGATTTTTTTCCGGATTCCTGTATTTCGGCATGGTTTTTTTTGCATATTTCATCCTCAAAGAACTTTTTGCCGATCGTGCAACCATCATTTCATTGCTGATATTTTTTTCCATAAACCCGCTCGTTCTGAAAACCGGTATCGGCATCAACCCTGATTTGGGAATGGCTTTTTTCGCAATGGTCTTCCTCTATTTGTTAATCCTATGGCAAAAAAGCAGCGAATGGTCATTGAGGCAGACTGTCGTATTAGCGTGTATCAGTATGGCAGCGGCATTGAGCAAAATCTCCGGCATATTCACCCTTATGGTCTATCCTTTTTATGTACTGGGAAAAAACAGGCTTGGCAAAAAAACGTTTCCGCATATCCTTGTGTTCTTTTTTCTCTGTTTCCTTTTTTTTCTGCCTTGGCTTGCCTTGAATATGCACCGATACGGAACCCTGAGTCCCCAGGCATTCTATACTGCCGAAAACCGGACACTTACCCCTCACAATCTTTTTGTTGCGGTATTATTGTCCATCGCAGAGTTCCGGCACACCATCATGCATTATGCGGGATTTCTGGGAGCCCGAAACAATATCAATCCGCCCAAGCCTCTTTTTATCGGATATACGGTTATCGTATCCACGCTTGCATTGGCTGGATTCATCGCACTCCTATCCGACAGGAATAAACGCAGGCGCTTTATTTGGCCGATCATGCACTTTATCTGTATTACATTTTTCCTGTTTATCCTGGGGGTATATTTCAAAAAACAGGGACTCTCATGGGATCTGCAGGGACGTTATTATATACCCGGATTTTTTGCATTAGTCATTTTTATGTACTTTGGCTTACTCAAATTATTGAAAAACAAAAAAACAG
>CAZFQZ010000070.1:0-2791 GCA_964521305.1 uncultured Gammaproteobacteria bacterium | reverse complement strand
TTGCAGTATCTTCTATTGAATATCCCAGTTCCCGTATTTTTTTGCGCAGTTCGTCTGAAGTATTAAAGTCCCCTTCTTCTCTAGCCTGTTGTCTTTGCTTCGAAAGATTTATGACTTCATCCGGGATTTTTTCATTTGTTACTTCATTCAATTTCAAACCCAATACTTGATCAAAATCAAACAACAAATCCAATTTATCCGGTGATGGTATATTGGATTTAAGCATTTCCCACGTAAGGGCAAGTGCCTGAGGAATCTGGAAATCATTAGAGAGATATTCGATAAAACGCTGACGATACGTATCAAGCTTATTGAGTTTTTCGTCCGAGAGTTGAGTGCGTCGCGTTTGAGATCTTAATGTTATCGTCGCTTCCTTGAGTTTTTTGTATCCTTCGGTTGCTCCAGCCAAAGCTTCCCAGGTAAAATTCTGTTTCGATCGGTAATGTGCCGAGAGAAAAAAATACCTTAAAACCAAGGGGTCGAATCCTTTATCTTTTATTTCCTGGAGGATAAATCCGGTACCTTCTGACTTCGCCATTTTTCGGCCATTGACGTCAAGGTGTTCGTTGTGAAGCCAATAATCGACGAATTTTACTCCGTTTGCCGCCTCGCTTTGGGCGATTTCATTGGTATGATGGACGGAAATATGCTCTACTCCACCCATATGGATGTCTATGGTATCACCGAGCAATATTTTTGCCATAACCGAACATTCGATATGCCATCCGGGAAATCCCTCCCCCCACGGTGAAGGCCATGTTTGGAGTGCATTCTCATGTATTCCTTTTTTGAAAACCCAGAGATTGAAGTCCGCAAAATGCTTTTTTTCAGAATCCTCTACGGTTCCTTTACCTTTTCCTTGTTGATTGAGTTCAAGTTTCTGATGGTTGAGTTCGTTGTAGTTTGGAAACTTGCTTACGTCATACACTATTGCCTGCGAAGTTATATATGCATATCCTTTATCGAGAAGCGTTTGGATCATTTCCTGCATTTGTTTGATGTATTCGGTTGCTCGAGGTTTTGCATCCGGTTCCAAGATATTTAGATCTAGGATGTCCCGTTCGAAAATCGCAATGTATTTATCAGCGATTTGTTTCGGGCTCAACCCTTCCCTTTTTGCGCCTTTTTCCATCTTGTCTTCGCCGATATCCTGGTCGCTGGACAAGTGACCGACGTCTGTGTAGTTGCGTACGAATTTGACCTGATAACCACAGTAGATCAACGATCGTCTGATAAGGTCAGCCCATATCATTGCCCTAAGATTGCCGATGTGTTGTACCCAATAAACGGTCGGTCCACAGTGATAAAAGCGGATTTTCTTGTCTTCCAGGGGTTTAAAATCTTCCAGTGTACGAGATAAGGTATTGTAAACTTTCATAGGTACAGTATAACAAAATAGCCCTGTGTTAAATAAATGATTTTCCCGTCATCTCTCCGGGGATCGGAAGATTAAAAAGCGTAAGAATCGTCGGTGCGATATCCGCAAGTGTTCCTTTTTCGTGAGTTAATTTTTTATGTTCTCGGGAAAATAAAATAAAAGGCACCGGATTCAAAGTGTGAGCCGTAATAGGATGATTATGGATTTCATCGAACATTTCCTCCGCATTTCCGTGATCCGCAGTCATGATAACAGCGGTTCCTTGTTTTTTTGCAGCTTCATAAATTAGACCGAATGCCTTATCTATTATTTCGACTGCTTGTACCGTAGCGGGAAAATTTCCCGAATGACCGACCATATCGGCATTAACAAGATTGATAGCAATGAAGTCATGGGTTTTGTTTTCAATGGCTTTAACGGTTTCCTGGGCTATTTGCATAGCTTTCATCTCAGGTTTCATATCATGGGTTTTTACGTCCTTGTTGGTCGGGATCATGATCCGATCCTCCAATGGATCGGGTTTATATCGTTGGGCGTTGAAAAAAAAGGTCAGGTGTGTGAATTTATCGGTTTCGGTAATGCGCAACTGTTTGAATTTATTCCTGCTCAAAATTTCGGAAAGAGTATTATTAATTTTTTCCGGCGGAAATGCTACGCGCACATCAATATCATCAGCATATTTGGTCATTGCCACGTATTTCAGGTTTCTTATGTTTTCCTCCATGAACCTTCGGGTTAACTGGTGTGCACGGTCAGCCCTGAAATTGGAAAAAATAACCGCATCATTGGATTGCACGCAACCAAGCTCGTCCGGTTTTGGTGCAATAATTGCAGGTTCGATGAACTCGTCGAAAATATTATTTTTATACGAATTTTCAATGACTTCAAGCGGAGTTTTGAACACAGGACCTTCACCGATAACCATGACTCTAAAATGTTTTTCGACTCTTTCCTTGTTATTATCCCGGTCCATTCCCCAATATCTGCCTCCTATGCTTGCGATTTTTCCTACCCCTATGGTTTTCAAAAACTTTTCCAGATCCTCGACGAATATTTTTGCGCTGCGCGGTGCAACATCCCTACCGTCGGTAAACAAATGAAGCATGATTTTCCTGATGCCGTTAGTCTTTGCGGCAGTGATCAATGCTTTTATATGTTCAATATGACCGTGTACACCACCGGGACTTACCATCCCTTTGATATGGAGAACGCTGTTATATCTTTTTACATGGTCAAATGCTTCAAGAATAGCCTTATTTTCAAAAAAAGACTTGTTCTTGATAGCTTGATTTATACGCAAGAGATTCTGGTACAAAATTCTGCCGCTGCCGATAACCAGATGATTGGCTTCGGACGTGCCGATCTGGTTTTTGGGAAGGCCGATCGCTTTGCCTGATGCGGCAAGAATTGCGT
>CAZFQZ010000069.1:0-2834 GCA_964521305.1 uncultured Gammaproteobacteria bacterium | reverse complement strand
CTGAAGCAAAAAACACGAACGGCTGGATGATTGACGTATAGTGGTAAATAATATTGCGCATGTTCCAGTCGCTGGACATCAGATTAATCATGAACTCGGGCAGGGCAATCAGGAGAGTGAGCGGAGAAAGAAGGGATAGAAAGGCAAGCGGGCCGAGCAGATAAACAAAATACATAAAGGTGTTCCGGTGCCAAATATACTTGAAAAAACTATAGGGATTGGTCCCCATTCCTATAATAATACTTATAGGCGAATCACCGAAATCCTGATAGCGTTTTACGGCAAAGTGGTCGGATCCGCGGAAAAAGGGAATAATGAACAGGAACGATCCGAATGACCACACCAAACTCAGGATAATGACGGTTAATGCATAAAGCGTATTTTTTTTGTCCGTCAGAATGCGCTTCCTGATTTTCTGCAGGGAGAAGGCAATAAGCCCGTTGCCGTCCGAACACAAAGCATACAGCCCGAACAAAAACGTCGTAAGGCCCGCCTCTTCCTTGGAAAACAGGCTCAAAATCAGCATTATAAGGCTCGGGATATATTTTTTCTTCATCCGGAAATAGATCATCCACAAAAGCATTGATGTTGCAAGCGTCACCGCGTGAAAATCAAAGATATTTGCCCGTTCCATCGGTGTGAACAATAGATATGCGACGCCAAATGCTAACGCAATGAGTTTCCTTTTTTCGTTATTTTTGAATACCTCTAGCACGATTCCGTACAATGCAAACACCCCCAAAGCAAGAACGATCGTTTGGATTACCACCAAGGTCTCCGGACCGGCATGGATAAAATAAAACGGAGCGAGGAACGCCAAGAGAATATCGTTGTGAATAGCCATGCGTTTGATCTGGTGTCCGTTGGTCGGATCGGTCAATTCAAGCATCCGTGAAAAATCACCGGTCTGGAGCGCTTTATAGGAATTGTATACGGTCTGGTTCATTATCCCGAGATCATAATCTGACGCATAGAGTGTCTTGTAACGGAAAACCGTGAAGATTGAAAAATATATAATATACGCCAGAGTGAAAAATATGAGTGCAGCCTCAAATTTATGTTTTTTCAGTATAGTGATCATAATGGGAAAACATATTATTATACTGGATGCAACCTAATGATTGCCCGAATGGAACTTTTCGTGGATTTCCCGCAGATGAGGATTGGTAACATGGGTATATATCTGTGTTGTCGAAATGTTCTTGTGTCCGAGCATCTCCTGGACGCTCCGGAGATCTGCTCCGTGAGTGAGTAAATCTGTGGCAAACGAATGTCGGAGTGCGTGGGGCCCCAACCGTTCCAAAAGGCCCGCTTTTTTCCGGTATTTTTCAACCATGCGTTCGACCGAGCGGGCAGTCAACCGGGATTTTTCATCAGTCAGGCCGTCTTTCGCTTTCGGGCCGGAATATCTTAAGAATAGTGGCCGGTACGGATCGTTACGCTTGGCCAAATATTGTTGCAGCCATGCTTTTGCATCCTTGGATAAAAACACCACCCTGCGTTTTCCGCCTTTTCCCATGACACTGAATTCACCCGACTCCAAGTTTGCATCATCCTTATTCAGAGAAACCAGTTCAGACACACGGAGTCCGGTGGAGAAGAGAACTTCGAGAATCGCCCGGTCGCGCAGTCCTCTCAATTCACGCGTTTCCACCGCATCAAACAGTCTAACCAGGTCCTGGGGTGATAGAAATTTGATGCTGCGGTCGCGGGCTTTTCCTAGTTCGATCATCTCCGGCGCCAAAACATGTATTTTCTGCCTGATGAGATATTTGAAAAAAGAGCGCAGGGCAACGAGAAAATAGTTCTGCGTCTGACGTTTCAGATTACCCTTATAGGGATTCTTGTATTGGTGGGAAAGATATAGCCTGAAATTACGGATCGTATTTTCATCAATTTTTTCGACATCAATATCATTTTGTGATTTGTTATTTGTGATTTGTGATTGATTTTGAAGCCATTCCTGGAAGAACTGGAGATAATACCCATACATCCTGACGGTCTTTATCGATAGATTCTTATCCAACTCGCAGTACTCGAGAAACCGCAGCACTGCTTCCTTTATGCCCATAAAATCATATTAAACGACATTCAAGGAAAATACAATTAAAAGCGTATGTACACTGAAAAGATTTGAGATTTTCGTAAGCAAATTTAAAAACGTCTGTTTTTCACAAATCTTTTTAGTGCCAGAGGGGAGACTTGAACTCCCACGACCTTACGGTCACAGGATCCTAAATCCTGCGTGTATGCCATTTCACCACTCTGGCTTTTTGTCTTTGAATATTATATATCATTCTGCATCTCTCAACCGCTTCAACACTCTATGCCATGACTTTTGTCGATTATAATCGACTGACAAAATTTTATAGTATTTTATGATTGAATAATCAGTTATTATTTGATTTAATAAATCATTCTATGATCACTGATGCGGATATTAAAAAAATGAAGGTGGTTTTTGCAACAAAAGACGAATTGAAATCTCTCGATTCAAAAGTAGATATAGGTTTTCAGGAAATACTGAAGTTTATCGGAGAAATAAAAGACGATATTATGAAAGAATTTACGGAATTTAAAAAAGAAATGTTAGACTTTCGGGATAATATGAATGATTTCCGGGATGAAATGCGCGATATCAACCGCAGAACACAGTCCATTTTGAATATCCATGAAACGAGGATTAACCGCCTTGAATACTCCGGTAAAACATGATCTCGTATTTTCCATTCTTGATAATCTGAAGTTTATTCTATGCTCCTTGAATCATTTCATCCATTATTTACTCGACGATCGTCAAAGCGACACCGCTTTTATCCGCCCTGCCGGTCCTT
>CAZFQZ010000068.1:0-2961 GCA_964521305.1 uncultured Gammaproteobacteria bacterium | reverse complement strand
TTGCGGTTGATAAAGGAACGGTTTGCCAAACAAAAACCCTTGAAAGGAGTAATACTTGGAGCCTGTCTACATGTTACATCCGAAACCGCGAATCTGGCAATCACATTGAAACAGGGAGGAGCAGACGTATTCCTTTGCGCGTCCAATCCCCTTTCGACCAACGACGAGGTTGCGGCTTCGTTGGTAAAGGATTATGGAATTCCTACATTTGCGATAAAAGGCGAAGACAATACTACTTATTATAATCATCTGAACATGGTTCTTGACCAAAAACCGCAGCTTACCATGGATGACGGAGCTGATCTGGTCGGGTTGCTGCACAGTAAGCGGAAAGATCTTCTGAAAAATGTCGCGGGATCCAATGAGGAAACGACAACGGGAGTTATCCGCCTTCGCGCCATGGAAAAAGATCATGCGCTCAAGATTCCGGTTCTGGCAGTGAACGACAATATGACCAAACACTTTTTTGACAACAGGTATGGGACCGGTCAGTCGACGATCGACGGTATTTTACGGGCAACCAATATCCTTTTGGCGGGAAAAACATTCGTAGTCTGCGGATACGGTTGGTGCGGCCGCGGTGTTGCCACGAGAGCACACGGCATGGGAGCGCATGTGATCGTATGCGAAGTTGATCCAATAAAAGCATTGGAAGCAAGTTTGGACGGATATGCGGTAATGCCGCTATTGGAAGCAATAAAACAGGCGGATATCGTATTGACCACGACAGGTGACAAACACGTGATCGACGAAAAACATTTCAAAGTTGCAAAAGACGGTGTGATTTTTGCAAACTCGGGACACTTCGATGTGGAGATAAATAAAATAGCTCTGAAAAAACTTTCTAAAAAAATTACGAATGTTAGGCCCATGGTAGATGAATACGATTTGGGGAAGAAAAAAATATACCTGCTTGCGGAAGGAAGATTGGTAAATCTGTCGGCAGCCGAAGGTCATCCGGCGTCGGTCATGGATATGAGTTTCGCAGGGCAAGCTTTGGGAGCGGAATACATGTGGAAAAACAAAGGAAAACTTGAACATAAGGTTTACCGGTTGCCGGAAGAAATCGACCGGGAAATCGCACGGCTTAAACTGCATGCGATGGGAATAGATATCGATTCGTTAACTGCGGAGCAGAAAAAATATCTATCTTCATGGAAAGAAGGAACATAAAAAAATCCGCTTGAAAATCTATAGATGATTATTTATACTCTAAATTAGTTATTAAGAGGAATAGGGATCCCGACCAAATCGGGAACGAGTAACTGGCTCGTCAGTACCTATTCAGCAACCGACTTTGGTAAAGCTTTTCCTAGAAGCAGCAGAACGCGGTGCTCAATCCAGCCCTGATCGCTAAGCGGTCTGAAAGGGAAAATACGTCCCGTCATCGGCGGGAAAAAATATATTCCTCCCTTTCGGGAGGTTTTTTTTGTAAAAAAATATGGTTGAAAGAAGAATCCATTTTGGCGAGCTGTGTCAGATACATAGAGATATAAAGGTAGGTAATGTACCGATTCATCCTGGAGATACAATACAACAACAATACGGTTCTTCGACTACTGGAATGTTTCTTGTTCGAGGAGTTGACTCGAATGGTGCGGTATTACTCTATCAAACACCACATCTTGAAGTGCCTATAATATATCCGGGAGCAAAAATTACAGCTCTTTATTGTCCGCATTAGTTACCAATTTTTTTAAACTGTTATATAATATCCTTTATGTCTCATACTTTTACTTCCGAGTCGGTTTGCGCAGGACATCCGGATAAAATCTGTGATCAGGTAAGCGATGCGATTGTTGATGCGGCGCTAAGGCAGGATAAATACTCGCGGGTAGCAGTAGAAACTATGGTTACTAAAAACTTCATTGCATTGGCAGGCGAACTTACGACCAAAGGGAAGATGAATTACACCGGTATAGCACGGCAGGTAATCAAAGATTTGGGATACACGGACAGGCGTTTTCAATTCACGTATGAATCTCCGATCGAAGTTAAAATTCACACACAGTCTCCGGAAATCGCGGCCGGCGTCGATAAACTCGGCGCGGGTGATCAGGGCATGATGTTCGGATATGCGTGTTCGGAAACATCATCATATATGCCTTTGTCCATCGAACTTGCACACAAGTTAACCATGAGATTGGACCAGGCAAGAATATCCAAATCTCTCCCCTATCTTCGTCCGGATGGGAAAACACAGGTAAGCGTGAGGTATGAAAATAACAAACCTGTTGGAATAGAGACGATTGTTATTGCGGTCCCTCATGACGAGAAAATAACTTTAGCACAGGTTAAATCGGATTTGTTCAAGCAGATAGTATCACCTCTCTTATCTGAATATGGATATAAAATAACCTTGAAGCAGTTGATTGTTAATGGAACGGGAATCTGGCATATTGGAGGTCCGGCGTCTGATACGGGCGTTACCGGAAGGAAAATCATCGTTGATTCGTACGGATCAGTTGCTCATGTTGGCGGAGGAGCATTTTCAGGTAAAGATCCGACAAAAGTCGACAGATCAGCTGCGTATGCCACCCGATTTCTTGCGAAAAATATAGTTGCGCATGGTTTGGCGAAAACATGCGAAGTCAGGCTCGCCTATTTCATAGGCGCGTTAAAGCCGGTCATGCAGGAAGCGGAAACATTCGGCACAGCCAAAAAAAGCGACAAGGTCATAAAAAGCTTCATGAATAAAATTATGGACACTTCGTTAAAAGGAATCCTTGACTGCCTCGATTTACGGAGGCCGATTTATTTTAAGACCGCGGCTTACGGTCATTTCGGCCGGGATGGATTCCCGTGGGAGAAAATCGTCTCCGCCTAATTTTTAAAAAATTAACGTATTAGGCAAGCTTTTCAGGCATTCTTTATGTTTTACGGAGTTGAATTTTAATATTGATACATGTTCCAGTTTCGTAGCAATTTTATTTTTTACCTTTTTTTCTATAGACACTACAG
>CAZFQZ010000067.1:0-2982 GCA_964521305.1 uncultured Gammaproteobacteria bacterium | reverse complement strand
ATGTATTCTCCGGTAGGACTGTAGTCTGAAGTGACAATGGTAACGCGATGTCCTTTTAATGCGAGATATTTGGAGATTTGGTATACATGTTCTTCCCTTCCGCCACCATCGAGAAACATGTGATTGACTTGGACGATATCCATAGATATAGGTATAAGTTAATGGATAGAATTATATCATACGCAACCTTAAATAATTCAAATGCAAAAGTTGTTAAATGAGTTTTTGTTCTCTCAGACGTTTAAGTACAAGCGAAAAAAGTGTATTGATAATATCCTGCTCGTTTGGTAAGAAATTTTGTAATACATATGTTTCTCCATCAATCCAGCGACCGTGTGCACGATTGTCAACACCGATACGGATTCTCAAAAAGTCCTTGGACTTAAGATGCTGCCCTATGGACTCAAGACCGTTATGAAGTTGCGGACCTGACTTCCGGATTTTGAATTTTCCAAGCGGAATATCCAGATCGTCGTGAACGACGATCAAATTTTCAATTTTCAATTTATAATTTTTCATTATTTTAATTACTGCCTGGCCGGATTTATTCATGAAGGCTTTGGGTTTTGCCAGGAGAAGAGGTTGTCCGTTAAAGGTAATTTCCACCGTTTCCGACTTAGTATACTTATCTTGTTTAAACTCCGTATTTTCACCAGATGTTTGATTCAGGAAATCAACAAACATGAATCCCACATTATGTCGGTTATACTGATATTTTTCCCCGGGATTGCCTAAGCCTACGATACAGATCATATAGTTAAATTATACATTGATTTTTACTTCACAAAGCCTGTAACATATAATATGTATCACAAGAGAAAATGTTAAATGTTATATGAATTGTGTTACATGAAAAATGTCTAAATACGTTCCCGATATCTCCTCCCGCCGCTGGGTGATCATATCGCCGGTCCGTTCAAAGAGAACAGGACAGGACGGCAAAAAGTTCCGTTGTCCCATGTGTGAGGGTCATGAGGCGGATACGCCGCCCGAGGTATTACGGCATGGCGGAGGCGAAGTGAACAAGCCGGGTTGGCAGATCAGGGTCGTGCCGAACAAATTTCCCATCACCGATATCCATGAAGTGATTGCGCATTCTCCCGATCACCAGAAAGATATTGACGAACTTCCGTTGAGTCAGGTCCATCTGATTTTGAGAACATATGAGGAACGGTATAATATACACCGGAAAAAAGGACAGGTATATATTTTTTGTAATCACGGGGAGCATGCAGGAGCCTCACTTGATCATCCGCATTCCCAACTGGTCGTGATTCCTTCCCAGATCAATCTCGATGCCTTGACGCGCGAACCGCTCAACAATGTAGTCGACGAAAATACCTATTATTATGTCTATTGCCCTGATTTTTCCCAGTGGCCGTATGAAGTATGGATTGTGCCGAAGATAGAGAACAGGTTTTTCGGCGATATGGCCGAAGACGAATTGAAAGATTTAGCGCCCATTTTGCAGAGGATCCTGAAACGCCTCAGGAAAATATACGAAAGAACGTATTTCCACCGTGGCCCGTTCGGGTACAACTACTATATCTATCCGAAAGAAAACTGGTATCTGCGCATCATACCGCGGTTCGTGCACAGGGCGGGATTCGAGTTGGGAACCGGATTATCAGTGAATGTCATTGATCCGGTTGACGCCATGCAGGATTTGAGGGGAACGAATGAAAATATGAAACGCGTTCTCAACAAATTGAAAAAACTGAAGAAATAGCACTTATTGGGAAACCTGCAGTTTTTGTTCCTCCGTGGATAGTGTTTTACTGCTCGAGTCTGTCAATACAATATGGTAGGTCAGGGGATCGGTCAGGGAAAGCTCGGTCATGGTGATATAATGAAGTGTTTTCGGAGTCGTTGAAATCTGGCGCGCAGTTATTTTCCCGGTCAAAAGATTTTTTACCACGATTTCCGATTTCAATGGCACTGCGGTTTTGAAACTGATGAATACATATCTGCCGGAAGAAGAAATCGATACGTTTTTCACGATGTCGCGCGCTTGGGTAAACGACGACCCGTGTTGGATGAACATACCGTAAGAAAATATGCCGATGGAAAAAAGCGCTACGACAGCAAACACGAGAACCGCTTTTAACGACGACAATGGCATATTCCACGCTTTGAAGTAGTCGACTTTCGCTTCCTGGGCCTTTTTGAATTTAATCAAATCATCCGGATAGGTAAAAATTCCTTTGCACACGGGGCACTGGAGAAGGGTTACGCTATCCGGAACAGATTCGGAATTTTCCAATGGAGCAAGAATTGATTGATCTCTTGGACATTTTTTTTCCTTGCCTGAAATCTCGTCACTTGTTTTATCTTGGCTTAACTGGAAAGCCGATTCGGATGAGATGCGATTGATGGCGTTATTCTCAAAAAACGAGGCGCCGCAATTGGAACAGTGGAGTACATTCTGACTATCAATAGTTACTTCCTTCAATTGATTGTCGCAGTTGGGGCAGGACATGAAAACAGTATAACATTAACATGTAGATTATGCTTCATTCAACGGAACTCCTTTTATTCCAGCTAGAAGACCCAATGCCATCATGAGCATTGCTATTAATTTTATCGGACCAAATCTATGTAAAGCGTCTTTTGCTGCGTATCCTTGGCCACAAGCCTGTTCTACGATTTGTCTGATTTCCTGATTTTTACTAATCATGCTTTTGATTGCCGATCCACCCCAATCGGTTTCAGCAAGCACCCTCATTTCTTCTTCCGGCATAATATGCCCCGCCTGGGATGTAGCGATAATTAGCTTACCTACCAGATCACCTCTCAAAATCTGCATGGTATCAGGATTGTTTAAAATTGCGGCCTTTTCGGCACCAGATAAGGAAGAATCAATCATATACTCATTAATTAATCCATCGGGATTGGGTGGTTTAGTTGAAAAAAGTAATTTTCTGTCTTCTTCCATTTTTTTGATATCCCATTCCAAACTGGCTGTTCTAAAAAATGGGATTC
>CAZFQZ010000066.1:0-3052 GCA_964521305.1 uncultured Gammaproteobacteria bacterium | reverse complement strand
GTCCGGGCTGTAGCCGAACTTCACGTGTTCGAATCTCACATCGCCTTTCGGATTTGTGATGGCGATGGGGTTGGCTATTTCAGGCACCTGTTCCTCTTCATCCAGAAGTTCGAATACGCGCTCCGCCGATGCGATCGCGGATTGGATGATGTTGGTAATATTGGCGAGCTGGGTAATCGGGAAGGTGAATTGTGACGAATACTGGATGAACGCCTGGACGTCTCCCAGGGAGATACCGTTTTGCGTGGCCATGACTCCCGCGACAATCGCAACCAAGGCGTATCCCAGATTTCCGACGAACCGCATCAAGGGGAAAAGAATGCCGGAGATATACTGTGCTTTCCATCCGGCATCATAGAGATTTTCGTTCAGGACGTCAAACTGCGCATTCGCTTCGTCTTCATGGCCGAATGCCTTGACGATCTTATGTCCGGCAAACATTTCTTCCACATGGCCGTTTAAGTCTCCCAGTGATTTTTGCTGCCTGCGGAAAAAATCCTGCGAGCGTTTGGCAAGCACCGTGACAATGAAAATACTCAAGGGTAAAGTGAGGATGGTGATCAAAGTAAGTATCCAGCTTATGGAAAGCATCATAACCAGAACGCCGAAAATGGTAACTGCGGAGGTAACCAGTTGCGTAATGCTTTGCTGCAAAGTCGAGCTGACATTATCCATATCGTTGACCGCACGGCTCAGGATCTCTCCGTGCGTTCTGCCGTCGAAATATTTTAGAGGTAGTCTGGACAGTTTCTCGTCCACGTCTTTGCGCATTTTGTATACGGTCCGCTGCGCCACGCCTGCCATCAGGTATTGCTGGATAAAGGTGAAGATCGCACTGATGATATACAGAACAATCAGGATCAGTATTATGTGGCTGATGTATCCGAACTCGATTCCGGGCACGGGCATTGCCTTCAAAGGCAGATAGGGATTTTGTGCCAGCTGTTGTTTGATCTGTATATTTTTGACCTGGACGATGTAACTGGATACCAGATTGTCGAACAGTTTGGTGGTTGCGAGTCCCAGGATTTTCGGCCCGACGATGTTGAAGATCGTTCCGAGAATCGCGGCAATAAAAACGATGAAGAAATTGATTTTTTCCGGAATAAAATACATAGCCAACCGTTTGGCAGTTCCTTTGAAATCTTTTGCTTTTTCGACCGGTTGTCCCATGGCGCCAAAACCCCGCCCCATCGGACCGGGTGCACTACGCATCGCGTCTTTATTTTTTTTACCTTCCGGACTCATAGATTTTCTTCATTAATTTCAGTCTGTGATAACTGCGAATGGACAATGTCACTGTACACTTTGCACGTTTTCATCAATTCATGGTGTTTACCGATACCGACTTGTTTTCCATCATCAAGAACAATGATTTGGTCCGCGTCCATGACCGTACTTACGCGCTGGGCAACGATGATGACGGTTGCCTGCTTGGTTTCCGCTTTTAAAGCCTGTCTCAATTTTGCGTCTGTCTTGAAATCCAATGCGGAAAACGTGTCGTCGAAAATATAGATTTCCGGTTTCCTGACCAGAGCGCGGGCGATAGAGAGTCTCTGCATCTGTCCGCCCGAAACATTGGTACCGCCCTGGGCGATGACAGAATCGAATTTCTCAGGCATCCTGTCAATAAATTCGGACGCCTGAGCTATTTCTGCTGCGTGTCGGATTTCTTTTTCGGTCGCGTCCTTCTTGCCGTATTTGATGTTGTGGTTTATGGTTCCGGCAAAAAGGATTGCTTTTTGGGGGACGAATCCGATTTTTTTTCTGAGGAAATGCTGGGACAGTTCGCGTGTTTCCACGCCGTCGACCAGGATTCTTCCGCTGTCTATATCGTAAAAACGGGGAATGAGGTTGACGAGCGTCGATTTTCCCGCGCCGGTTCCGCCGATGATCGCGGTGACTTTTCCAGGAGCCGCGGTAAAGGAAATATTGGAAAGAGCCGGACTTTCGGCGCCGTGATAGCTGAAAGTTACGTCCCTGAATTCAACATACCCGCGGAGTTTTGCATTATCATTCGGTTTTTCAGGGTCATGGATGTCCTGCCGCATAGCCAAAACTTCGCTGATGCGTTTTGCGGATGCTTCAGCGCGCGGGATCATGATGAAAAGAAGCGCGACCAAAAGCAAAGAGAACAAAATCTGCATGGCGTATTGGAGGAAGGCGAACATGGCGCCGATATTCAAGGTACTGCCGGCAACGCGCAGACTGCCGAACCAGATAATGGCGACGCTTGAAAAGTTGATTGCCAAAAACATCGCCGGCATCATGACTGCGATCATCTGGTTGACGCGGATGGCAACGTCGGTCACCGCAAGGTTCGCTTT
This sequence comes from uncultured Gammaproteobacteria bacterium, assembly GCA_964521305.1. GTDB lineage: Bacteria > Patescibacteriota > Microgenomatia > UBA1406 > GWC2-37-13 > CAZBEJ01. The sequence continues at coordinate 725 of CAZFQZ010000066.1, read as the reverse complement.
GTCAAACCGTTCTTCTTCGTGCTGGACGCGGTCGAACGCGCGTACCACTCTCACACCGGTCAGGTTTTCGTCGAGAACGAGATTCAGTTTATCCAGTTTTACCTGCATGACCGTAAAGAGCGGAATCGCTTTGATCAAAAGAAACAGTATAACCATGATGAGGAATGGCATGATGACGACCAAAATCCAAGACAATCCTACGTCCTGATTCAGGGCAAGGATAATGCCGACAACCAGAGTGATCGGTGCGGTAATCAACATATTAAAGATCATAACCATGACCTGCTGGATTTGGGTCGTGTCGTTGGTCGTTCTGGTTATGAGGGATGCAGAACTTACTTTATCGAACTCGTGCAGGGAGAAAAGTTGGACGTGTTTGAAAAGAGCGGCGCGGATTTTCTTGACCATGCCGGTTGCCAACTGGGAGGAGAAATAAATGCCGGTGACCGCGCAGACTCCGCCAGCGACCGCGACAAAGACCATAAAGATTCCGGTCCGCCAGATGTAGGCGGTGTCGAACTCGGCAATACCATGATTGACGATGTCTGACATAAGATTCGGCAGATAAAGATTGGACAGGGACTGGCCGACCGCAAGAATTATGACCAGCACGATCCACGTTTCATACCCCTTCAAATATTTGAGAAGCTTAATCATATATTGACATTACTATTAAAATATATTATACTATATAATTATTTGATTATCTAAGTATATATTTATAG
>CAZFQZ010000065.1:0-3076 GCA_964521305.1 uncultured Gammaproteobacteria bacterium | reverse complement strand
CAAAAATCTCATTAAGTTATTTACTATTCAAGGGGTCGTATCCAACGCATCACTGATCCAGCGCATATCAGATACCGTGCAATCGTTTTTCAGCTTTACCATGATGAGTCAGGTCTCTTCCCTTGTTTCCCTGTTAATCATGGCAGCGTTATTTCTCATACTTATTACGTCATTCCGCGCAAAACACGGCAGGTTGCTTCATATCCATTTTGTCAACATATTTACCTATCTTTTGTTTTTTTCCCTGCTCAACAGTCCAAGACACGCGCATTATTACCACGCCATCTATCTGAGTTTTTTCCTCGTATGCGCTTTTATTTTTGCGGGCCTTGTCAAAAAAAAACTTTTCGATATCGGCACCGTTACCTGCGTCCTGTTTTTCGCCGGATATATTTTTGCCAACGGCCAGCATTATGCATTCCTTTATCAGAAACCGCAAAATCAAATCAAACAGGCGAAAACCGTCGCAAACTTTCTTGCTGAAAAAATCGGCCGCAAGCCGTTTAATATCGCAACCTGGCCGGTCGAGTTTTTCGAGGATTCGTATTTATACTTTCTCGAGTTGAAAGGTATCATTCCCGCGGACCGGGCAAAAGTGCAGATAACCGGCCGGATGTTTGTTCTGTGCGATCAGGAACCGTGCAAGGTACTCAATTCCCCGTCATGGAATATTTCCATGTTCGGAAAAGCTAAAATAGAAAATGAATGGACTGTTGAAGGATTGAAAATTTATAAGTTAGTGCACGCCCAATGAACATTTCTCTTATTATCCCCTGCTACAATGAGGAACTCAACATCCAGAAAGGCGTCCTGGACAAAATAGGAAACTATGTAAAAAACGATCCGCGTTTCGGCGAAGTGCTTGTCGTGGATGACGGTTCAACAGATTCGTCAATAACACTCATCAGGGAAAAATATCTCAGAACTTTTCCCAAGTTCAAACTCATTGAAAACCGGCATCAGGGAAAAGCATATGCGGTCATTACCGGTATCAAAAAGGCGCACAGCGAATTTGTCATGTTTTCGGACATGGACCTTGCAACGCCGATTGAGGAAGCCGAACGTTTGATCAAAGCCGTGGATCAAAACTATCCCATCGTCATTGGTTCAAGAAGCTCCCAAAGGGAAGGGGCGCCGATGCTGCGCAAAATCATGGCGGTCGCCGCCATCTTAATCAAGCGCGTCATCATAGGCCTGCCCGGAATCAAAGACACGCAATGCGGCTTCAAACTATTCAAAAAATCGAACGCCGTGACCGTAATCGACAAACTCAGGGTGTTTGACCACAGACGCCCGGTGTCCGGATCATCGGTGTCAGCGGGGTTTGATATGGAATTTTTGCTTGTCGCCTCAAAACTCAATTACGGCATTAAGGAGATTCCGGTCGACTGGAAACACGTTGAAACCAAACACGTCAACTTTGTAAAAGATTCGTTTGAAGGACTCAAAGATATTTTGCTTATAAAATATTTCGACCTTAAGCACGCATATTCATAATATGGTTCACCGTCTGAAATTTCATCTGTGGTTTCCTGTTGTTTTACTGGCGGCTGCCGCAACAGTGATTTTTTATAAATTTCCGGTTCTCCCGCACAACCTTGCATTTGACGAAGTCGAGTTTGCCAAACTAGCACTGTCTCTTGACTATAAACCGTATATTCCGTACAGCACGCTGGCGACCGGCCACTCGACGTTGTATTTTTATGTTATTCTTCTTTCATTCAAACTGTTGGGCATCACGCAGTTTGCACTTCGTCTTCCTTCGGCTCTTGCGGGAATGTTCTGCACGATTCTGTTTTACTGCATTGCCCGGCTGGTGACAAAAAATGAACGCTTCGCTTTGGTTCCCGGATTTATTCTTGTGACGTCACGGTGGTTTATTGACTTTTCCCGGTTTGCATTTGAACCTGTTTTTCTTTTGGCGCTTGAACTGTTTTCTCTGTATTTCCTCTACAAATTCCTCAAATCAAAGGAAAATTTCTACCTGATTCTTACTGCAGTATTTGCAGGATTCGCATACAACTCCTATACGCCCGGGAGGATTTTTTTCCTGTTGCCGCTTGGTGCGCTCATTTGGTTATTCCTGAAAAAAAAGCTGCATGCTTCCGGATTACCATCCCTGGTATATTTCATTATTCCTTTTATTATTTTGATTGTTCCTCTTCAATCCTATTTGTTCATGCATAAAGACATACGCGTAGACGAACTGTTTTTTCTTTCAAATCCCCGGTTAAGTATCCGGCAAAAAGCAGGATTTCTTGCTGAAAATGTCACGACAACTCTCGGCATGTATGTGTATAAAGGTGACGCCAACGGAAAAGACAACTATCCGTATAAACCCGCGCTCAATCCCGCACTTGCATTACTGACCATTGCAGGACTGGGATTGGCGCTGAAAGCAAAAGAAAAATTCAATCACGCGATCTTTTTTTCCTTTTTCTTATTGTCCGTCATTCCAAGCATTCTCGTGTATCCGTGGGAAAATCCGAGCATGCTCCGTACCTATACCACGCTTCCCGCAGTTGCGTACTTTGCCGGACTGCCGTTCTATTACGCACTGAGATCCGCGTGGACCGGAAAGAAAAAATTCATTCCTGCTTTGATTCTGTTTCTCATACTGATTTCTTCCGCATACGAATTGCGCACGTATTTTTATTATCAGACAAAAGTATTTCCCCACGCATTCGAAATAAAAAACCCCCTGGATTACGTTATCCGCTGTCCCAATGTGTTAGAATGTAACAAATGAAAACTGTCTTAAAACTTCTTAAAAAACATTATCTTATTACCTTCTTTCTTATTTTCATCTTTGCCATAACCTCATACAAGTTCATCGCCTATCCGACCCCGTTTTACGACTGGGACGAAAGCATCTATGCGCAGGTAGGCCGCGAAATGATCCAGCAGAAATCACTCGTCCCTTTATGGCAAGGACAGGCCTGGCTGGATAAACCGCCGCTCGTACCTCTTGCCTACGGCATAGTCGAAACCATAATTCCGTTGAAACCTGAAATCTCTACGCGCTTATTTACGCTCTCCTTGACCGTCATCCTTTACATATTTATCTATGCTTTTT
>CAZFQZ010000064.1:0-3150 GCA_964521305.1 uncultured Gammaproteobacteria bacterium | reverse complement strand
ACTATAGTTTCTCCGGTACTGTTACCGGTAGTCAATTCAACGGCTCGGGTGCCGGACTCACGGGAACAGCGACAAGCTTGACGGCAGGTGTTGCCAATTCTGTTGCGTGGACAAATGTTTCTAGTAGACCAACTGCTCTGTCACAGTTTACGAATGATACTTCACTTATGGCTGCATCAGGTACTCTTACCGGTCTTGTTCATTCCACAACTACTGGTGATTCCTACTTTACCGGCGGTAACGTCGGGATAGGGACGACGGGGCCTCAAGCTCCATTGGATGTTGCGGGAGTCTCTTCTGTAGTCAGTAACGGTTCCGGAAATATAAACCTTACTCCGAATTCCAACCTGGTATTGTCTCAGGGATATTTTGGTGTCGGGACAGCTTCCCCGGGAGAAAGACTGGAAGTCAACGGCAAAATCAAATTTACACTGGACGGAAGCACTATCTCAAAAGCTCCCAGAGTCATCCATGCTACGGACCCCAGGTCAGGTTGCCCGCCTGCCGGAGCCGCTGGTACCCCTCTTTGGACAACTACCTTTACCCTTGCCAACACCTCCTCTGTGTATATAACCGGTAAAACGATAAGAAACTTTGCGGGAAGAAATGACATGTCTTTATACTTGGATGGAGCTGGAGTAGATACGACTCTCGATTATACCCCATCAGCGCAATGGAATGAGGAGCTGATGCGCTATTCAGGCACCCTAGCGGCAGGCAGCCATACGGTAGGTATCGGTAGCAGCAATGCCAACGTGCAGGGCTGTGGAGGCGGTTGGGGTACTATCGACATAATAATTTTTGAACAGTAAGTGAAAAACAAAAATAAACTACTTTCCACCATCTATATCACTGTCATTTTGGGCCTCGTATTGCTGGTCTTTGCCGTCTATGACAGGTATTCTTCAAATATCTTATATTTGACTTCCCCGGTTGTTACTTTTTCCGGCATAATTGATAAGACCGGGAAAGACTATGTGATTATCAGTAATTATGTTGAACAGAAATCTCCATACGTAGTCCAGGATGTGCCGCCATCCTATATAAATAAATTCATGGCCATCACTCCCCTACCTCCGAAAACGATTAAATACAAAGTGAAAATAACCGGTAATACAATTATCACCCGTCCTCCCCTAAATATACCTTATCTTTTCAATACACAATCTGTCGCACCAAAACCAACTTCAATAAATGATATAAAAGAAGGGGAATACGCCACTGCCATGTTCCCTCAGGACCTGCGATTATCAAAGAGCTCAGAGATAAACGCCATCTCAATTAGTCTACTTCCTATTCCCAATGTCATAAACGGTAAAATAACCGCCGTCAAACAAAACATTCTTACAGTCGACGGTTCTCCCAGTCCTACTTCACCTGAGAATTCTTCAATAGTAGAAATTCATAAAACCTACAAAGTCAATGTAACTGACAAAACCGAAATATCAAGATACACGCCACCTGATTTAAGATCATCACATCCAATGGAAGCTAAAAAAGAAAGATTTTTATTGAAAGATTTGGCACTGAATATGCCAATTGTAGTCTATACGGATGTTGACGTGACAACAAATGATAATATAAATGCCCTCAGGATCGAACCGGTAACAGACGTGCCGCCATCGGGAAAATCGCAATAAACAACTTTAATACCTTAAAATATCGATTGTATAAAAGAAGAAAATTATCAAGCCGCCGGTTTGGAAATTAAGACAAAACTGAAATAAATTAAAATTATGAGACAAGATTAGGCTATTCAAATGTATAAACAATGCCCAAAAAAAAATTGGTCATTAGTCTTATCTTCTTTATCATTTCTGTCCTTGCCGGATATGGAGTATCAAGATTTAGAGGTTATATTTTTTCTCAAATAGGTATGCCTACAAAAATGCCTCAAGGATTCAGGCGTATCAATGTGGAAAAAAAGATACCGCCTGAGAAGGACTGGTATTTTATTGTTACATATGAAAATACTAAAAAGCAGCAAATCATCTTCAACTATGAACCCAAGCGTCCTCTCTTTTGTGATGGAGGTTTCTGGCAAAAAAATTTATCGGTTTTCAAACCAACAGGTTCCTCAAAGGGATGCTCTTTTTATTTGGATGTATACAAAAATAATAAACCCGTACAGCTTCACTGGTTCCTATGGAACAACGCTGACAGAACGTACTCTATCTATGACCAGGAATCCGTATTGACTGATGAAGAAGCAATGACTATTGCCAATTCCGTAGGAAAGCAGTTCGTCATTGCCCAGGATTTAACCAATGCAAAATGAGTAAAAGATATTTGATCATATTATTGGCTTTTTTCGGTATTTTATTTTTCCTTTCCGGCCGAGACAATCGGGTCTTTGCCGGAAGAACCGATCACTACGGCTGCTCTTATGATGGGTGTCCCGGCCAATGGACACATTGGTGGTGTGACGATAGCGGTTGGTGCTCAGTAGGCGATTGTTTAGGAAATCCATATTCATGCAGTTGGACTGGTTGCTCTGTTTCATGTGGAGGGGGAACACAATCGTGTAATTGTTATGGCCAATGCGGGGGGTGGTATAGCTGCGGCACTCAAGCCTGCAATACCCAACCCTGTTGTACCGGTGTGTACGGTAACTGTACCGCGTGGGGCACATGCTCAAGTAGTTGCGGCTCAGGAACCCAAACGCGTACCTGCTATGATACGGGTTGTGGTACTGCCCAAGTTCAAACCCAGGCATGTTCTTCCGGTATAACCAACGGCGGCTGGACAGCTTGGAGCACTTGCGGATGTGGCTCAAATATCCAGTCAAGATCATGCACTAACCCTGCCCCAGCATGCGGAGGCAACAACTGCAGTGGAGCCAGCTATCAAGCGTGTACCCCGTCAGGTTGTACTACCACTGATCTTCGTCTGCAGGGAGTAAGGTTACAAAGTATAAGGATTAAGTAGAACATACATTTATACTCTTTTCATCATAAGATTAGATGCATTCTTTGAATCTTTATAGATCTATAAGTTGAGAAATGTTCCCTTTTGCGCAATAATATTCTCAAATGCCCTCAAACCACCCACAACTCACAACCCACAACTCACAACCATATAATGGTTTCACCCTCATAGAACTTCTTATTGTCGTTGCCATTATGGCCATCCTTTCTACAATGGTCATTT
>CAZFQZ010000063.1:0-3158 GCA_964521305.1 uncultured Gammaproteobacteria bacterium | reverse complement strand
GGAGATTATCTGGGAATCATCGGGCCAAACGGCGGCGGTAAGACAACCCTTTTACGTATAATGCTCGGTCTTATAAAGCCGGATAAGGGAGCTGTTATTTTATTCGGGCAGGATATTCGATATTTTAAAGACTGGAACAAGATAGGGTATGTCAGGCAAAAGGCAGTTTTGTTTGACCAGAGTTTTCCGATCACAGTCGAGGAAGTCGTGGCAATGGGCCGTTATGGAGAAAAAGGCCTGCTGAAGATGCTGGATGCCAAAGACCATCGCCGGATCGAGAAATCCTTGAAACAGGTTGACATGTGGGAATACAGGAAGCGGATTATGGGAGACCTTTCTGGAGGTCAACAGCAACGCATTTTTATTGCCCGGGCGCTTGCATCTTCTCCTGAAATCATTTTTCTCGACGAACCGACATCTGGAGTTGACCAGCAGACGCAAAAAAAATTCTACGGACTTTTGAAGGAACTGAACAAAGATCTCAACCTGACCTTGGTTTTGGTGTCGCACGATACCAACATTCTTGCGGACGAGGTAACCGAGATGGCGTGTGTAAACAGGACAGTATTGTATACGAATAAACCTCACGATTTTGTTAATATGACATTTCACAAACACTGATGTTAGACATATTCCAATACGGTTTTATCATCCGCGGTTTCGAGGCGGGATTAATCGTCGCAATCATTGCTCCGTTTATCGGGATGTTCCTCGTGTTGAAACGGTTTTCATTGATAGCGGATACGTTTTCCCACATTTCGCTCGCGGGTGTTGCCATAGGGTTGTTATTGGGAATTAATCCGATGATCACCGCAATCGTCGCATCTCTTGTTTCGTCGTTTTTCATCGAACGGTTAAGAATAAGTAAAAAAATTTTCGGTGAATCCGCATTAGCTTTATTCCTGTCCGGAAGTCTTGCTTTGGCTGTGATTATCATCAGTCTGGCGCACGGATTTAGCATAGACTTATTCAATTATTTATTCGGCTCCATTGTCACGGTAAAACAAAGCGATGTATATGTGATCGGCACATTGGGAGCTTTTGTCATCGCTCTTTTATTGCTTTTTTACAAAGAACTCGTGTTCATAACATTCGATGAGGAAGCTGCCCAGGTTACGGGATTGCCCACGAAACTTCTCAATATCATGTTGATCATGTTAGCCGCGTTGACAGTCGCGCTGGCTATTCCAATAGTCGGAGTTTTATTGATTTCGGCATTGGTTGTTGTTCCGGTGATAAGCGCTTTGCAGTTCAAAACCTCGTTTAGGAACTCTATAGTTATCGCGGAAATAATTTCTATTTTTTCTGTTTTCGCAGGAATCCTCATTTCCTTTTATTTCAATCTGTCGACCGGGGGTACCATCGTAATGCTGACGATTCTGGTGTTTATTTTGGTGTATGTCTACAAAAATTTGCTGAAGTGAAAACAGAAGTAAATCTGACAGATTTTATTCTCCTGATATACTGTATCTATGCTCAATCCGAGAAGATACGGAAAATCTCCTTATGAAGTCGTGGTGGTGCATGGAGGTCCGGGCGCTCCGGGATCAGTAAAACCAATTGCGGAATTTTTGAGTTCTTTTTGTGGTGTGTTGGAACCGTTCCAGACGAAACAGAATATCAAAGGACAAATAGAAGAGCTTAAGAATGTTATGGCAAACAACGCGAATAATGCCGTTACTCTCATTGGTTGGTCTTGGGGTGCGTGGTTGGCCTATCTGGTAGCGGCTCGTTATCCGAAGTTAGTAAAAAAACTTGTTCTTATCAGCAGTGGTCCTTTTGAAGAAGAATATGCGAAGCGTATTACGGAGACGAGAATAAGCAGGTTAGGTTTTGAAGACAAAATGAAGGCAAAGCAACTGTTACATAATTTAAAAGCTAAGAAAAATAATGATGTGGAATTTGGGGAGTATGGTACGTTAATGGAGAAAGCTGATTCATATGATGTTGAAACAGACCATACCCACATCAAGCATATTTTTCAGTTGAACATTTATGAACATATATGGCACGAGGCAGCCGGATTACGAAAATCGGGAAAGTTGTTGCGCGAAGGAAATAATATTATCTGTCCGGTTATTGCCATTCATGGTGATTACGATCCGCATCCGATAGAAGGAGTACGGGTTCCGTTGTCAAAGATATTAAAGAATTTTCAATTCATATTGTTAAAAAACTGCGGTCATACTCCCTGGAAAGAAAGACAAGCAAAAGCTAAATTTTATACGGTACTTAAAGATCTTATACTTGAAAAATAATATGATCGATTCCATCGCCAAAATAAAACCTCTTGCATTCGGACGGAAGTCGACGATATATGCGATTGATAGTAAAACAGTCTTGAAGCTCTACAATAAGAGGTTTTCGAAGGTTAAGATACAAAGGGAATTCGATAATACGAAAGCGGTACTTCGTTCCCATAAAATTCCGGTTTCCAAACCGATCAAGTTCGTAACTATAAATGATCAATTGGGAATAGTATACGAACGGATTTACGGAATATCTCTTATGGATTTGTTCATGAAAAATCCTTTAACGTATTTTACATACGGAAAATTATTGGCAGATATTCACAAAGAAATCCATGCGACTCGCGTTACGGGTATTGTAAATCAGGAAGAACGTTTTGGAGATATGATAAGAAAATCCAGCAGGTTGAGCGACGATGAAAAGAATATCGTCATGAAAACTTTAACGGTAAAATATAATCCGGTGTTGTGCCACGGAGATTTTCATCACGGTAATATAATTGAAACGTCACAAAAAGAATATTATGTATTGGATTGGATGGATGCGTTTGTCGGAGACTATCTTTTGGATGTCAATCTTACGGCTGTTAACGCAATGGTTTCCGACGCACCGGATCATGTGTCGGCGTTTTACAGGAGAGCGTATGAAGTTTTGAAAAAAATATTATCGTTGGATGCGAGATACCTGCAGTTGTACGGAGTACTTGATAACGGCAAAGTTAAGGATTATATAGTACTTGCGGCTGCAATCCATCTTATAAATGCGGAGAAAAACAAAATGGAAATCCATAGGAACTATCTCTCGTATCTGATGGGAAAATAAGATTATAATCTTTCATACAACCGGATAGATTTTATGCAAGGAGGTGAATATCCATGGATGACAAACAAAAGGAACAGCAGCAAAAA
>CAZFQZ010000062.1:0-3537 GCA_964521305.1 uncultured Gammaproteobacteria bacterium | reverse complement strand
TCTGTTCTTCATGTCCGCCTGCCTTGACCAAACCGGTCAACTCCAACAACCGGTCAGCCAAAGTGGACTTGCCGTGATCAACATGAGCAATAATAGCAAAATTTCTGATGCTTATATCCATGAAGTTATACCGTTATCAATTTTATCGATGATGTTCCTCCTGCTTCTGCCCAGTAATCGCCGTACAACACGATTAGCGCTTGTCCTTTTTTTACCGCTTTCAGTTCAAGAAGATGATATACGGCTGTCCTGATTTCCCGGGACGTTATTTCTTTTTCCCTGGCGACGTCATGAGACAGGGGAACAATTCCGTAGCTAAGCGACAAGGTATCGGCAACTTCATCCGACGGCGTAAATGCGAACATCGGCAGCTGCGGCCGATAACGGGAGAGCATAAGTGCCGTTTTACCCGTATGGGTAAATATCAAAAATCCCGCAAGATTTTCAAATTTTTCCTGATACAGGCGATACAGTCCGTATGCGCTGTCGCACAGCATTTCTACGCGATCATTGAGTTCGAATTTGAACCGCAGCCTGCTGTCAACCTTATTTTGCACTTCGTTGAACGCGATCGTCTTACTCATCATTTCCACCGATTCCAACGGATAAGATCCAAGAGCGGTTTCACCCGATAACATCACCGCATCGGTCAAATCATACGTCGCATTCGCGATATCGGATATTTCAGCCCTTGATGGGTAAGGATTTTCTATCATTGATTGTAACATTTGCGTTGCCGTGATAACCGGTTTGCTTTGCCTGATTGCCTCCTTGATGATCGTTTTTTGGTAATACGGTACTTCCTCTATCGGCAGTTCAACACCCAAATCGCCCCGCGCCACCATGATGCCATCGCTTACCCTGACTATTCCCGGCAAATGATCCAGGGCTTTTTTCGTTTCGATCTTTGCTATGATCCTTGCATCCAGGTCGTATTTTTTCATTTCGCTCCGCAGCTTCTCTATATCAGCCGAACTCCTCACAAACGAAAGCGCGACAAAATCCACTTCGTTACCAGCAGCCAGTTTCAATCCCTCCAGATCCCTATCCACCAAAACGGGAAACGGGAAATCCGCACCCGGAATATTCATGGATTTATGGTTGAGCAATCTTCCTTCCGACATTGACCTAAGATATGTTTTCCTGTTTTTCCGTTCCACGATAAAATTGAATACTCCGTTATCCGCTACGATTTTCTGGCCGTCCTCAAGATGGCTGATGATCTGGGGATGAGAAATGGAAAATCCCGGATCTTTTGATTTGAGACATTCCTCACCAAACAACAACAGCTCATCTTTCTTTATGCTCAACTCGTCAAGGGATCCCATGTTAATGCGTACTTCGGGTCCCTGCAGATCGATAAGCGTACCTATTGTCATTTTCAGTTTTTTTGCCGTTTGGTTCACACGCTTTATCCGCTCGTTATGCCATTCAATGGTGTTATGTTTGAAGTTGAACCTGAATACATTCACACCCGCCTTGATCAATTTTTCGATCATCACATAGGAATCACACGTTGGTCCGATGGTCGCTACGATCTTTGTCCGTTTTTGCATACGATAATTATACTAAATTAATGCAGGATCATTTGGAGAATAATAATGCTATAAATTGCGAATCTCCTTGACGTCTTTTTGTATCTGGTTTGTGAGTTCTTCCTGCGATGAAAACGAAATGATGTCGCGGATTTTTTCAACGAGTTCAAAAGAAATCACCATGTTTTTGGATAACTTCAGATCCGTATCCTTTGCGTCAATGACAAATATTTCCAACGACCTACTTAACTCATTGAATGTGGGTATCGGGCCGAAATGCAAAGCGCCTTTATACGTTTTTCCGTTTATCCATACGAGTACGGCGTATATCCCTTCTTCTTCATTGAAATTAACGGGAATCTCTAGGTTGATCGTCGGAAATCCCATTAATTTCCCGCGACCTTTTCCCTTAATCTGTCTGCCGGTAAAAATCATGTTATTCATATCCCCTTGAAACCATTGTTAACGATACGGTATCTGCACGGTAAAAGATGCGGTGAAGCAGAGGAATCAGTAATGCAATATATAACTTCAAGCCCTGTATGCCTTTCGTGGGAACACCGCGTGATTTCTGTACCATGAGAATTTGTTCAGATTCACCCATGATAAGGGGAATGAAATAAAACGTCATGGTTGCAAGAAGTCTGAACTTCTCGGGCAGGAACCAAAACAGTGAAATAATCTCGGCAGTTGACGTTATGGTTATATATATCAAAACGGAAAAGCTTACCAATGCAAGTTTTAGTGCAATCAGGTAACCGTACAGAAGTCTGGAAACGATCGGCTGCGACTGGTTGAAAATAAGCTGGAATATGGCGACGAATATGAATACGATTGCCATGGCTTTTATCCGTTTGTATAACGTTTGGTGTTTGGGCAAGAAAAACATAAGAACAGCCGCGGCTAGAATCAATCCAGTAAGAAGCAACGGGGAGGAGATGCGGAAAAAAATCCAGTTCAAAACCAATAATCCGACTGTTTTTATGTATACGTTTATGTGTTTCATTTCATGTATGGAATTTTTACGCCGATTTCATCCAGCAGCTTTTTTTTGGAAAATACCTGCCGGGGATTTCCCTGGAATACGATGGTTCCTTTATCGACAACCGATATCGTGTCTGCCGTATCAACCAGGAAATCGGTATCATGCTCTACGATTATGATTGTTTTTCCCTGCTTGTTCAATTTACCCAGCAAAGCGTACAAAGAAACCGCGCTTTTGTGATCAAGCATTGATGTTGGTTCGTCAAGTACGATATACGGCGTATCCATTGCCAAGACGCATGCCAGGGAGATTTTCTGTTTCTGCCCCAACGAAAGTTCATGCGGGTCCGCGTCAATATACTGTGACATATCAACCGTATCCAAAGCATCTTTTACCCGTTTTTCGCAGTTTTCGAAATGCAGGTTTTTCAAACCGAACTCTATCTCTTCCCGTACGGTCAGATTGAACAGCATGAAATCCGGATTCTGGAAAACCATGCCGATTTTTTTTGCGAAATGCGATACTGATTTTCCCCGCGTATTTTCCCCATCAATAAAAACGTTTCCTTGCATTATGCCTGTTATCTCATTCGGAATAAGCCCGTTCATGAAAAGCGTCATGGTTGTTTTTCCCGATCCGTTCGCTCCGGTTATGGCAAAAAAAGTTTTTTGGGGAATGACAAGATCAAGCTTACTCAAAAGCATTTTGTTTCCTTCGTATCCGAACGAAACCGACTCGAACATAATACCATTCATATTCATGATTTATGGGATGCGAACTTATCCAACCTGAACTTGTAAACGACGATCCATGCCAACCCGACGTCAACGATTCCTTGGACAATATTGAAAAGGGCAATAACATACCAGGGAATCAGTTTCATTGCCTGGACAGTCGTCATACCGGTCCAGATCGGAATCGCGTAATAATAATTCAAAGGTATAACCAATATACACCGGACTACTACGGCCAAAACCAAGGGAACAATCAATTGTTTAGGATCCTTATACAACGCTT
>CAZFQZ010000061.1:0-4040 GCA_964521305.1 uncultured Gammaproteobacteria bacterium | reverse complement strand
ATTATAAATAAACAATTAAATCATGCATTGTATATAGTATATATTATATCTATTTTATTGTGTCGTTAATTTTATTATCAATCATCTAAGACTATATTCCTTTTATTAATCTATTTTATTATAGGTTTATGTCTTTTATATATTTTTCCTGACGTCCTATTGCAACAATCTGTTGATGAATTGAATATTACCGTATAGCTTCTTTAAAGCTATCCAGGTTCTCTATAGCCATGCCTACACCGCGAATTACGCAGAAAAGAGGCTCGTCTACGACAAACGAAGCGACTCCGGTATAGTACGTAATGTATTGATCCATATTGGTAAGCAGTGCCGTTCCTCCTGATAATACAATTCCTTTATCTACTATATCTGCCGCGAGTTCTGGCGGCGTCTGCGCCAACACCTCTTTGATTCCTTCCAGTATTTGTTTTAAAGACTTTTGAAGAGCCTCGTTGACACTCTTCTCTCCTACTTCGAATATTTTTGGCAGACCGGTCTGAAAATCCCTTCCTTTTACTTCCATTGTTTTTTCAACGTAAGGGATATTATTTTTCGAATGATTTTCATTGATAAACGCGTTACCAATCTTTATCTTGATATCCTCTGCGGTCCGTTCACCAACGATAAGATTGTGTTTTTTGCGCATCTGGTTGATGATTGCTTCATCAAACTTGGTGCCGGCGACACGTACGGTTTTGTACTCGACCAGCTGTCCCAAGGAAATTATTGCAACTTCGGCCGTTCCTCCGCCCAAATTAATGATCATGTGCCCGGATGCTTGGGAAATGGGAATTTTCGCGCCTATGGCAGCTGCCAAAGGTTCTTCGATGAGGTATACATTTGATGCACCTGCCTGTTTGCACGCCGCGACGACCGCACGTTTTTCAACCTGACTGGATCCTCCGGGAATCGAAATCATCAGTTCCGGCCATAAAACAGCGCCTTTCAACGCTTTTTTCATAAAATACGTGATCATGGCCGAAGTTGTCGTGTAATCCGCTATCACACCCTCTTTCATCGGCCGTGAAACGACAATTGAACCCGGCGTGCGGCCGAGCATGTCTTTCGCGTCATCGCCTACTGCTAATATCCGTTTTCCTGCCTGCCGGCCAGGAAGGTCTTCCAGAGAGTAAGCTACTACTGTGGGTTCATTCAACACAATTCCTTCTCCTGCCACATACACGAGTGTATTCGCCGTACCTAAGTCAATCCCTACTTTTTTCCGAAAAAACATATGTATTTATTGTATACCCATTTTACTCCGATTTGCAGCTCGATAGAGCGAAAAAGCGGATCAGCACTGGAAATCAAATTTCCAGCGTAAAATAGGTATATACTGAAAAAATCAGGTGCAAACCTACGTTTTTGTAGTATATAATATTTGCGGCCAAGGAAAAACCTTACCTAATCATATGAGTATAATATACCGCTTACTTGTTGCAGCCGGATTCATAGCCGTTTTGGGGTTGGTCATCGCGTATGCGCGCGGCTATAGAGTAGATCTTCAACAACGGTCGTTATCCTCAACCGGTATTTTAGCAATCAGTTCATATCCGACTGCGGCGAAAATATTTGTCAACGGGGAGTTGAAGGGTGTTACCAATACTAACCTTACGCTTGCCCCCGGTTCATATGACGTCGAGATCAAAAAAGACGGCTACACCACCTGGAAGAAGAAAATCGCGCTGAAAGGAGAGCTTGTGTTGACCTTGGACGCACTGCTTTTTCCCTTAAATCCGTCACTCTCCCCGCTCACCAACCTGGGTATTGTCAAGGCGGTTCCGTTAGGCCAAACCAACCAGGTGCTTATTTTCACCGATAATAATGATCCAACAAAAGACGGCATATATCTATATGCTACCAGCAGCCAGCCGCTATCTCTTTTTTCTCCGCTGAAACTTCTAATACTCAAAAAAAATCTTGATCCGACCGCGGATTTCAAAAAAGCTGTCATATATCTGTCACCTGATTACAAACAGAGCATCATCGAGTTGCCCGGAGATACCACGACGACCGGATTGGCTACATCGATTCATCCTCCTGCTTTTCTTATCTCTTTGACCGATCTGAATACTACCGCATTCGACATCACCAACTCTAAAGACACATTGCTTAAAGCCTGGGCTGAACAAAAACAGAATGATGATGAGAAAATTCTGGAAACGTTTTCGCCTGATGTCGTCAAGATCGCAAGCGATTCATTCCATATTATCTCGTTTGCGCCGAATGAGCTCAAATTTCTCTATGTAGCAACACAGGACGCTTCGTTCCCTCCCGTAATCACTCCACCGCTTATTGCCACGGACCAGTCGCCGGAAACGCGCACGTTGGTAAAAAACCATATATATGTTTACGACAAGAAAGAAGATAAAAATTTTGAGATCACCAGTGCCAAACTTCCCGTGATTTCGGATCATAATCCAAATCAATGGTATGCAGAAATAAATAATATGCTCATCTGGTACCCGGATTCAAAACATCTGGTCTTCAATGACAACAAAAAAATTGCGATCGTGGATTATGATAACACCAATAAGCAAACCGTCTATTCAGGGCCGTTTGATAATTTGTTCTTTACCGTATCCGGTGACGGAAGCCTGCTGGTATTGGCAAATCTCAATCCGGAAGCAAATACATTTCCGGATCTGTATTCCGTTGGAATAAAATAGGGATTAGAGAAAAAACTGACTCCTGCACTCTATTCAGCTACCCTCACCGCAAATACCAGTAATCGTTGCAGCGTTGTTCCCGGCGGCCAACACGTCTGAAGCGTCAAAAACTCCCTGTTCGTTTTTCTGGTTAAATACTCAACCTGCGACGGATCCACAATTTTCTTGTCAATAACCCGATATGTATATCGCTGGCCTTTGAAAAACAAATCCACCTCGTCATTCGGCTCCAGTTTGTACAACAGATAAAATATGGCATTGTATATGCCAACATTCCAGAAATAGTCTGTCGAGTGAGCAAAAAGGTATATCGCTCCTCCTTCACCGGGAAATGCGCTTCCTTTAACATGCGCAACTCCTTTTTTTAACGCAGCTAGATATTCCGTTTCATTTGCCGCATCCACGTTCGGAATGATTTTTGCGTTTGCTCCGATTTTCGGAATGACGATGTCGAAATTCGCATCAACCGGCGTCAGCACATCAACCGGTTTGAAATTGATCGCTTGTGCCAGAAATCCCTTAGGCCGGGTTTTCCCTTCTTTCAACTCTATCTTCTGAATCGTTTTTGCCTCCCGCTTATTATTCGCGACGATATATTGCTTGTGAAGCGCATGGTTAAATGCATAAATCACTTCTTCCTTAACCGGCTGATAAAATGTTTTTCCGATCATAAACAATGACGAAAAAATCAGAAAGTTTCCGATCGTACGTAATATTAATACTCGCAGATATTCACTGGAAGTTGCTTTATGGATATGATGACGGATGATATGCGACCTTTTCAATTTAGTGTAGCCCATGATACAAGCATAGCATAAATTACTCCAAAACTTCCTTATACACAAATTCATGGAATTTTTCCGGAAAATCCTTGACGTGCTTCATGATGAATGTAAACAGCTTATCCGGATCATTTCCGTCCAAAACCGTCATAAGTTCTGATTTATTCACGTCTGTTTTTGCATCAAGCAGAATTTGTTTGATAAATAGATTGAGCTTCTGGGTTCCTTCAAGGGAAATACCCTGCTGTTTTGATTGGGCGGCAATGCAGACATTTCTTACGAGCTCCTCGAATTTGATCGAATTGCTGATTCTATCCATAGGCACGTATTATACCATTATTATGGGATAAAATCAACCCGGCAAATTAACGAAGTTTAATAGTAATTAAAATTGTGTTCACACCGTAAAAATTATTTAGTATGTTAAATTTTTACGGTGCCCTCGGGCGGAATTGAACCACCATCTTACCCTTAGGACGGGTCTGCTCTATCCGTTGAGCTACGAAGGCTGTACCATATTTTATCATATTGAAGTTATACGGCATGCTATAATGAATACATGTTCATCATCATCGAAGGTATAGACGGC
>CAZFQZ010000060.1:0-4057 GCA_964521305.1 uncultured Gammaproteobacteria bacterium | reverse complement strand
CAGCATATCCTGCGCGAAACGGGACAATGTCAGCATAACCTGAACTAATGCCTGCACGGCAGCTAACTGGATTTTCGACCGTGAAACCTGGGCATATAAAGAGTTGTTCTGAACTTTCGAAAATCCAAGCAGTTTGGCTGTTAGATTTCTGTCTATCGGTAATGAAACACCATATGCGGCTCCGGTACCCAAAGGAGATTGGTCATTCATGTCATAAGCCGATTCCAACGCTTTCATATCATCCAATAAGCTTTCCGCAAAACTAGCTGTCCACATACCGACCGATGACGGCATTGCTTTTTGCATATGCGTATATCCGGGCATAGGCACAAATTCAAATATATTTGCAAAATCATAAAATGCTTCAACCAGTTGAAGCGTGTTTTCCGCAACATTCAAAAGCTTTTTTTTGGAATAGAGTCTCAAATCAACCAATACCTGGTCGTTTCTGCTTCTGGCCGTATGTATTTTCTTTCCCAGATCGCCAAGTTTTTCCACCAGATAGTTTTCCACCTTGGTATGTACGTCTTCGTCCCCATCCTTTACCACAAATTTACCTACGGCGTACAGCTTCAATATCTCATCAAATACCTTTTTTAGTTTCATCAGTTCTTCCCGGGTAATGATGCCAAGTTTTTTCAGGGCATGCGCATGAGCTATTGATCCATGCACGTCCTCTTCGACGAGTTGGTTGTCCAACACGACTCCCTCGCTGAAACAGTACTGATCAACGAGTTTATGCGAACCGATATTTTTTTCCCAGAGTTTTTTCATATTTATTTTGTCATTCTGGTTTACCCAGAATCTAATTGATAATTTTCGGCCAAAAAAAATCCCCGCCTTTCTTTTGGCGGGGTCAGGTAATAGTAATCTTATGACATAACAATACTACCTTCCCCAATAATCCTCCTCAAAGCCAATTTGGTTATAGATAGTATTTCTGACATATTAGTATAATTATATAGCATATTATTTTATTTGCAATAGTATAATGGTAATCGTATATGAACGAAAAATATTTCAATGAACTAATCGAAGAACTGATGAAAATAAATGACAAAAAAGTGATGAGAAATTTTTTGGAAGGCCTATTTACCCCGCAGGAACTCGAAGAAATTCCCACCAGGGTACAGATCGTCAAAATGCTCAGGAAAAAGATTCCCCAGCTTAAAATCGCGGAAAAACTCGGCATCGGCATCGCGACAGTTACCCGCGGATCCATGGAAGTCAAAAAGGGACGGTTCGAAAATATAAAATAACAACGGTCTGTATGATCAAAACTTCAATAGATACTATCAGGAAAAACATCGGAACGGCGTGCAAAAAATCAGGAAGAGACATGAGGGAAATAACCGTACTTGCAGCTACAAAAAACAGATCTGTCAAAGAAATTAATGAAGTAATGGAATCCGATATTACGGTCATCGGCGAAAACCGCGTCCAGGAACTGCTTGAAAAAATACCTTACTTGCCCAAAAACGTACGCATTGATTTTATCGGCCATCTGCAAAAAAATAAAGTGAATAAAATAATCGGCATTTGTGAATTGATACATTCTGTCGATTCTTTGGAGCTAGCCGAAAAAATAAATCAGGAAGCGGCAAAAATACCGAAGATCCAGAAAATCCTGCTGGAAATAAATATCTCTGGCGAAAAAACAAAATTTGGATTTTCAAAAGAACAGGTTATTGAAATTTTTGCAAAATTGCTCAAACTGAATAATATCAACATTCAAGGTCTCATGACCATGGCACCACATGTAACTGATCAAAATAAATTGAGAAGTATTTTCAGAGATTTAAGACTATTAAGAGATGAACTGGAACAAAAATTCAATATCAAACTTCCCGAACTATCCATGGGCATGAGCAACGATTACGAAATAGCGATCGAAGAAGGAGCAACCATCATCAGACTCGCTAGAATTATTTTCGATAATTGAGATAATTTCCGTTATAATCAGGTACAGTACTGTACCTGATATAATAACAAATATATGAAAAAAAGAGTTTTGGCAGGAATCCGTGCGACCGGAAGACTTCATCTCGGAAATTATCTTGGTGCGGTCAAAGGCATGCTGGAACTGCAGAGCAATCCGGAATACGAAACATTGTACATGGTTGCGGATATCCACACCACTACAACGCCTTTTGACGTGGAAAAATTGCGGATGAACCGCAGAGAAGTAATTGTCGATTATCTGGCAGCCGGACTCGACCCTGAAAAAAGCGTTATTTTCCAGCAGGCTGATGTCCACGAACATGCAGAACTGACCATTTATCTAGCATCGGTCGTAACCATTGCACGTATGCAACATTTGCCTACGTTCAAGGAAAAAGTAAAACAATATCCGAAAAACGTAACCATGGCACTGTTAAATTATCCAATCCTCATGGCAGCTGATATTCTGGTATATAAGGCCGGTCTCGTTCCTGTCGGTATTGACCAGGAACCGCATCTTGAAGTCGCACGCGAAATCGCCCGCAAAATGAACCAGCTTTACGGAACCGATTTCCCCGAACCGGTGAGATTCGCAACCAAAGGAGAATATATTCCCTCGTTAAGAGGTGAGGGCAAAATGAGCAAATCAGTCGAAGGCAGTTTCATAAATCTAACCGATTCCCTTGATGAGATTACAAAAAAGATCCGTTCAATTCCAACAGCAACAACTGCAGGTGGCGAAATGAATAATGGTGTGAAGTCGTTGTTTACTTTTGCAGAATTGTTTATCCCGAGCCAACTCGAGGGATTCAAAAAAGAATTCGAGGATGGAACGTTAAAGTTTTCGGTCATGAAAGATGCGGTTGCGGATGCCATTTACAAAGAACTCCAGCCGTTCCAGAAAAAGAGAAATGAAATCATCGCTGATCAAACTTACGTCAATAAGGTTATCAAGGAAAGTGCAGAAAAAGCACATACCATCGCTTCTAAAACCGTAGAAGAGGTGAGACAAAAAATGGGACTTCTCTGAAAACTCCCCTTGAAACAAGATCTCCAAACCGATTAGAATAAATAGTATGTCGTTTGATTCCAACATTAAATCTCAGATCGGACAGATAACTCAAAAACTTTTCCACGTACATGAACAGATTGAACAACTGAAACTTCCGATAAGCACCTATGCGGTCATCACTATTGATAACGGCAAATTGAAAATTTCAGAACTGGGAGGGGAAACAACAACATTTACCCATCACCTGTCCAAAGACGAAGATATCATAACCAATATCATAGAACTCCTGAAACTAAGGGCACTGGACCATAATCTGAAGTTTATCGCAGTCGAAATCAACGCAGAACCAAGATTCAAATCAATTATTTCGCGGCTCTGGTTGGATGAAGATATCGTTCCCTACTTCGTGGACAAAACATCCCAGACTCATGAATCAAAAGTCACCGATATTGCCGACCGTTTCGGTGAAGACAATATTATTGATGTAGCGCTTACGTCCGACAATGAAGTGAATGTCGCGGAATTGGTTACTTTAAAGGATTATCAGAATATCACCGACCCGAAAGAATTTGATCTACTCGTGCGACTGGCAAAAAAACTCGACGGCCATATGATTTCGTTCATCAATGCAACTCCGTCAGGAGGAGGAGTTGCTTTGATGAGACATGCCCTGATCCGGCTGTTCAGGCTTCTTGGCGTAAACGCGCACTGGTATGTTCTACACGCGAGAAAAGAGGCATTTGACATAACAAAAATCAAGTTTCATAATGTTCTGCAAGGTGTTGCCGATGAAAAAACCGTTCTCACCGAAGAAGAGAAAAGAACGTATGACGAATGGATGTTCGAGAACGCCGAGAAATTCGAACCTGTTTTCAAACAATCCGATATTATAGTCATCGACGACCCCCAACCATGCGGGCTCATCCCGTACATTAAAAAAACGAATCCGAAATGCAAAATCGTCTACCGCTCACATATCCAAATCGTATCGTCACTCATCGATAAAAAAGGGTCGCCCCAATCCATAACGTGGAAATTCCTCTGGGAAAAAATCAAACTAGCTGATCTCTTTATCGCCCATCCCATACCGTCATTCATCCCGTC
>CAZFQZ010000059.1:0-4187 GCA_964521305.1 uncultured Gammaproteobacteria bacterium | reverse complement strand
TCAGACGCTCTAGCCAACTGAGCTAAGCGGCCAATACAAATAGAGTGTTTACACCAAAAAAATTTCTCCTCAATTTTTCTGATGGGTACGGATGGAGTCGTCTTGCGAAGCGAGATCCTGCTCCGCAGGAAACCATCGCTCTTCCCGCCAAATTGTGGGTCGCCTTGGAATCGAACCAAGCGCCTCTTTCTTATCAGGAAAGTGTTCTACCGATAAACTAGCGACCCAGTCGTCGGCGGGATATTTTACCGTTAAACTACATACCTTTATCTTCTGGTACATGATTTATGATTATAACAAATAATTTCCTGGAGACCAAGACGAGAATGAACTGCTTATTGTCAATAATCAACAAGCTGTTATAATCTTGATATGATCTACTTCTCTGAGCTTAAAGGTCGAAAAGTAGTAACTGAGGACGATGTGCAAATCGGCGTATTGGAAGACATCATATTTTTGGCTTCCGAGAATCCTTCGATAACAAAAATAGTCGTTCGCGACACCAAGAACGAACGGTTGATCATCCCGAAATTGTACGTGGAAAAATTCAACAGCGTGATTGCCGTCGCCAAAGAATATAGTGTTGTGGCCTTGGATGAAAACGAACTGCATTTGGTGAAAAACCTGCTCGATAAACAGATCATCGATTTGAAAGGAAACAAGGTGGTGCGCGTAAATGATGTTGCCATCCAGGAAAAAGGACCTCTCTATATTGCCGGCGTCGACATAGGTATTCTCGGTATTTTGCGCTGGTTACGCCTTGAGAAACCCATATATCAATTATTGACTCTATTCAAGATTCGACTGCGTTCCGAGTTTCTCTCATGGGGCGATATTCAACCGCTGGAGTTGGTTCATGGCGAAGTCAAATTGAGGAAGATTGAGGAAAAATTACACCGTATTCGACCGGAAGATCTTGCTGATTATCTGGAGAAAACAAATATCGTCAATGTGCGTAAGTTTTTCAAGATACTTGACGAAAAAAATGTAGTCGAAGTCATAAGTCATCTCAATTTGAACTATCGTGCATCGCTGTTCCGTCACTATAAACCACAGAAAGCAGCGCGTCTCCTTTCGCTTATTGACCCCAATGATGCGGTCGATATCCTGCTAACCTTGTCCTCCAGCAAGAAACAGCAAATTATGGATATGCTTCCCGAGGACAAGCAGAGGGAATACGCCCATTTGATACACTATTCGACCACGCAAATAGGCGGTTTGCTTACCTCTGAATATATAACCGTCAATCCAACACTCCATGTGAGGGAAGTTATCAACGCTATCCGAAAAGATACCGCTGATTTCTTTTACCTGCCGTATGTATATGTAGTAAATGAAAAAAAAGAGGTGATCGGGGTGTTTAATTTGCATGAGCTTTTATTGCAGAATGACGTGGAGACGCCCGTGTACCGCTTCATGATACAGGATGTCATAGTCGGTCACATTTCCACGCCGGCCGAAATTATTTTTAACAAATTGGTGAAATATCGGATCAGCGTATTGCCGATCATCGACGAAAACAAACGGATTATAGGCGTGGTGTACCTCACGGATATTGTACGTTTGATAGCTAAAAATATATCGTGAACTTGAAACGGATTTTCGAAACAATACAGGGGGCTATTAAGAGGAATTACCGCAGGTTTCTCTTTTTTCTCATCGTGCTTGGACCCGGACTTATTACGGGTTTCGCGGATAATGACGCGGGCGGTGTTGCTACATACTCGGTTGCAGCTGCGAAATTCGGGTACGGTATTTTAACAACGCTTATACCGATAACCATTGTCCTGGCGGTCAGTCAGGAGATTGGAGCACGACTCGCGGTCATTACCGGAAAAGGTATGGGTGATTTGATTCGCGAACGATATGGAATAAGAATATCCATTCTTATTTTTTTGGTTGCGTTCATTGTGAATTTTGGCGTGATATTGCAGGATGTAAGTGGTCTCAAAGGAGCGTTACAACTCTTTCATCTCGATTACCGTATTTTTTTGCCTTTGCTCCTCCTCCTCCTGTTCATTTTCCTCATCAGATCGTCGTTTTCAAAAATTGAGCGATTTTTTCTGTTTCTTATCCTTTTCTACCTCACCTACCTGTTTTCCGCTATTATGGCTAAACCCGATTGGCATCTTGCATTAACATCCATTTTTATTCCACCACGCCATATCAGTTTCAATTATCTGTATACGTCGATCGCGGTATTGGGAACGACAGTGACCATCTGCGAACGATATGGAATAAGAATATCCATTCTTATTTTTTTGGTTGCGTTCATTGTGAATTTTGGCGTGATATTGCAGGATGTAAGTGGTCTCAAAGGAGCGTTACAACTCTTTCATCTCGATTACCGTATTTTTTTGCCTTTGCTCCTCCTCCTCCTGTTCATTTTCCTCATCAGATCGTCGTTTTCAAAAATTGAGCGATTTTTTCTGTTTCTTATCCTTTTCTACCTCACCTACCTGTTTTCCGCTATTATGGCTAAACCCGATTGGCATCTTGCATTAACATCCATTTTTATTCCACCACGCCATATCAGTTTCAATTATCTGTATACGTCGATCGCGGTATTGGGAACGACAGTGACCATCTGGGGCCAGTTTTTTATCAATAGTTATATAAAAGATAAAAAGCTTACTCCCAGTACGCTTAAGTATGAACAGTTCGAGGTATACATAGCGTCTATTCTGAGCGATATTTCTACGTGGTTTATCATGTTGGCGGTTATTGCGACCCTCTATGTTAACAGGATTCCCATAGAAGGCGCAGCGGAAGCCGCCCTGGCAATCAAACCGTTTGCCGGTGCGCTTGCGGGAATGATGTTTGGTATAGGATTGCTGATCGCAGGATTTATCGGATGCGCAATCGTGCCGTTGGCAACAGCATATGCGTTCTCTGAGTTTTTCGGCTATTCCGGCAGCCTCGAACACGGTTTTAAAAAAAGCAGATTATTTTACACGTTTTTCATCATCCAGATCATTCTGGGAACGATCGTGGTCATGCAGCCGAAATTTTCGCTATTTAAGATTACACTCTATGCAGATTTCTTGAATGGAATTTCCCTCCCGATAATTTTCTTTTTCCTCTATAAATTTGCTAACGACAAAGAATTATTGGGAAACTATAGGAATACAAAATGGCAGAATATTCTGTTGGCAGGATCAGGAATCATTATCTCTATCGCTGCATTAGTAGGATTGGCAGGTGAATTGTTGCATATTGGTTAATATTCAATTTATACTGTATTTTATAAATGAAAAAATTAATTACCGTAGCGGATTGGGTCAACGACAGCTTGACCTGCCAGGAATTTACGTCGGCGTTAGAAGGATATTTAAAAGATGCGTCGATCTATAATCTCCGCTTCATATCTTCCACACCGTCAACCATTCATACAGGATACCTTATCGCGCAGATTGTCGAGACCGAAGAGCGCCTCGGCAGGCCGCAAGATACCGTCGTCTTTCAAAATACGGATCCGCGGCTTCAGGGCAGCGAATCCCTTGACGAAGCAAAAGGGGCGGAATTTCTCATCGTCAAATTGGATTCGGGTGTGTTGATATGTGGTCCAAACGCAGGCAACAACTATTCGGCGATAAAACATAAAATCGCCGCGGCATTCCATTATCCCGGGCTTGATAAAGGGACACAGTTCAGATCAAGGGACTTGTATCCGCGCGTATGCGCTCATTTGATGGATGAGATGGAAGATGACCTGGATCTGGAAGAAATCCACTCTAACGAAATTCCGGAACTACGAGGGTGGTATGTGGGGCATATCGACAATTACGGTAACATAAAGACCAATATCCCCCTGGGGGAGATCAAGGGCACATATGAATATGGGGATCTTGTAAAAATTACCATTGCGGGAATGGAAAAAAAGGCGCACTTTGTACCCAATCTTTTTGGCGGCATCAGCGGCGAATTGGTTATTTATCCGGGATCTTCCGGTGTTGTAAATAACCCCTTTCTGGAAATCAGCGTATGGAGACATTTTACCGAGAAGGACAGTTCAACCGGGGCACAGGTATTTCAGAATCCCAAACCGGGAACCGAGATACTGCTTCGACTCTGAACAGAAATATTCATTTAATCTAATAAACGGGCTAGGAAATTATCTCTCATTTTCTTAAGAAAAAAAAGAAAGGAGGTGATCCATCCGCTCCTTCCAGAACGGATACCTTGTT
>CAZFQZ010000058.1:0-4348 GCA_964521305.1 uncultured Gammaproteobacteria bacterium | reverse complement strand
CTCCAAGATAAGAATTCCCCATAGCTTACCGGAAGATCACCGGTTTGATAGGCGTTAGGTGTAAGCCCTGTAAGGGGTTTAGCCAAGACGTACTAAGTAGCAACTCTCCCATCTTTTTTCTCAGTTGGTCCGTCTTTTGGCGGATTATCCTAAGGGATTATTTAAATTTTGCTTACTTCTTATAAAAAACCAATCCTGTAGAATGTATGTATGCATATTCTTTCCATCGACTGCGGCATTGAACGAACCGGCTATGCCGTGTTCGACAACAAAGGCAAATCCGATGAAATCAATATAGTAGCCTCAGGAGTGATTAGCACCTCAAAAAGAGATTTCATCGAGAAGAGACTCTTTTCGATCCATAAAAAAACAGGCGAACTCATCAAAAAATACAAAATTGAAACGTTGGTTCTCGAACGGCTGTTTTTTTTCAAGAACCAGAAAACAGTCATCCAGGTAAGCCAGGCACAAGGCGTATTGTTATTGCTGGCTGCACAAAACAGAATTCCTGTTGAGTTTATGACGCCGCTGCAGATAAAACAGATTGTAACCGGATACGGCAACAGTGACAAGAAAGCAGTCCAGAAAATGCTCAGACTTATCTACAACATAGACATACCTTCTTCTCGCGACGACGAAGCTGACGCTATCGCCTGCGGACTTGCGTATTGTTACCTCCATAAAAACCTTGTACAATGAATTCTATGAAGAGAGTTGTTCTGATTGTATTGGATGGGTACGGCAATGCGCCCCCGGGGCCGGGAAACGCAATATATTTAGCGAATCCCCAAACCATGCAATCGCTTTTAAAATCCTATCCTCATACTGAATTAAGAGCATCAGGACGATCCGTAGGTTTACCGACAGACGAAGTTGGAAACACCGAAGTCGGCCACATCAATCTGGGTGCCGGCCGCGTAGTATTCCAGGATTTGCCGCGCATCAACATGGCTATTGCCGACGGAAGCTTCTACATAAACCCTTCTCTTATGAGAATCCCGATGCATCTAAAAAATACCGGCGGAAAACTTCATATTATCGGGCTGGTTGGGGAAGGGGCCGTACATTCCAGTCTCGAACATCTGTATGCGATCCTGTATTTTGCGAAAGAAAACAATATTTCCAATGTGTGCATCCATGCTATTACCGACGGAAGGGATTCGCCTCCGCAATCAGCCGTGGCAACAATTATGGAAATAGAGGAGCACATTAAGGAAAATCATATGGGCAGAATTGTGTCTGTCACAGGAAGGTATTACGCCATGGACCGCGACAGAAGGTGGGAGCGAACCGAAAAAGCATATTGTTGTTTGACTAAAGGGGTCGGTAAACGGGCGAGTACACCCACCGATGCTATAAAGCAAGCGTATAGCGACGGTAAAACCGACGAATTCATAGAGCCTACGGTGATTGCGGAGTCGGAACAGGTTGATTCGCTTATCGTCGAAGGTGATGCGGTTATTTTCTTCAATTACCGCATTGATAGACCGCGTCAACTGACCAAGGCTTTTGTGTTGGATAATTTTGAAGAAGATGCGAATAAATCTTTTTCATTTGATCCTTTTGCCATGAAGTATTATAAAACCCATTACCCCACCGAATCTGTTTTCAACCCGCCATTCAGGAGAGGTCCGAAGATCGAGAATCTTCTGTTCGTCACCATGACGGAATACGAAAGGAATCTTCCGGTTGAGGTCGCGTTTCCGCCCATCATTGTCCAGAATCCTCTGGGCAAGGTACTCGCGGATAAGGCACTAACTCAGTTGAGGATGGCGGAATCAGAGAAAGAACGGTTCGTGACGTTTTATTTCAACGGTCAGCGGGAAACACCGTTTCCTATGGAACAACGGCTTATCTTACCGTCACCCAAAGTACCCACGTATGATCTTAAACCTGAAATGTCCTCCTATGAACTGACCAATGTCCTCATGGAGAAGATGCAAACGCTATCATATTCTTTCATACTGGTTAATTTTGCCAATGCGGATATGGTGGGACACACCGGTAATATTCAAGCTACGATTATGGCCATTAAAGCGCTTGACGAAAGTATCGGTAAAATTGTCCAGCTCGGCCTTAATCTTGATTATTCCATTCTTATCACGGCAGATCATGGTAATGCCGAGCAAAAAATAAATCCCCAGACCGGTCAAGTGTCGACCGAACACACAAACAATCCTGTGCCGTTTATTTATATCAATAGCAAAGTACAGGGTAATCCCATTAAGCTGCAGCCGGGTATTCTCGCGGACATTGCACCGACAATTCTCAATTTGCTGGAAATTCCTAAACCCTCGTCCATGTCGGGACGAAATTTGTTGGAAGGCATGAGCTAATTCAATTCGCGCCAATTTTTTGCAATATTTTCACTGCATAGAGCGACGCACGCCTCATGGATTCCGGGATATTGCCGGTCTTGTGATAATTGGCTATAAATGAGCCCGTGTATCCGTCTCCCGCTCCTGTTGAATCTATGATTTGCCTTATCGCTGTGGCAGGTTCATGGTAAATCGTTTTGCCTTGGTATGCATAACTTCCCTTCCCTCCTTCTGTTACTATAACCAATTTATCGGATAAATGCGGTATGTACCACGTAACGATATTTTCCCTGAAATGAATGTCATTATACGGTGCTTTTACCATTTCTGAGAATTCATGTCCGTTAAGAATAATGACATCCGAATATTCAAGCAGCGGTCGTATCTGGTGCAGCGGCCTTCTGCAGTCATTGACGCCGAAGTTGAGAACGGTCATAATACCTCTTGATTTAAAGAATTTCATAAGCTCGATACGTTGGCCGAGCGAAACATCGGGAAGATTGCCCAGGAATGCGATTCTTGTTCTGGTTATTCCCTCCAGCTCATTGGTACTTGATATCAGATGCTGGCGCGGACTCATATAGTGGATAATCGTTCGCTCGCCGTTTTTGTGCAGTAAAATGCTCGAAACATTGTAGTAATCATCTACATAGTTACATAACGAATGTGAAATGTTTTCATCTCTCAGTTTCTGCTCTATCATGGTTTTGAACGCATTTGCTCCGATTGTTCCCAATACTGCTGTTTTCAAACCGTTTTTTTGAGCGGATATGGCGACGTTTGTTCCGCCGCCGCCTATACCGACGTGGAATACATCAGCCATGTATTTTCCCCCGATTGCGAGTTGAAATCGCTTGTCTTTATAGGTTAAAGAGCTGCTCTTGAAAAACAAATCGACGCTGATACCGCCAATGGAAATAAGATCGTACATAATTTCATGTTATCAGAGATGAATCTCAAATGTCAAAGCTCAAATATCAGATCCATTATAAAAACGTAGATATAATTAACGTGAATTACGAAACTAATAATGGTTGAAACATATAGGAAAATATGGTTCGGATATAATGGGAATAGTACCCTTTGACGCTTCGAGGAAGCGATGTAACTAAACCCAAACGCTCTTTTAAAACGTTTAAGGTCAATCAGTGCATGAAGTTTTACTCCATAGAATCAGTCTGTTGTGCTTTTGGAACGGCTCGAAACAGATTTCATAATCCGGTGAACATAGATGCGAATATTTTTACAAACAGGGGTGCAGGTTGAATCGATAATTTTAATTTTTCCTGATCTCTTGTTGTTGAAAGACAGAAGGATATTGACCAACACGAGAAGATAAGGGGTAGAATCGTTCAAAGTGGCAATAAAGTTCTTGTAGGAAGAAAGATTAAAATCAGAGGAAAATTTAGTGGCTAAAAGGACATACAGATGTTTTAGATCACCAATCTTAAAATGGGTTTTAATCAAACAGATGATAGCAATTTCTGATAAGGATAATGTTCTGGGGCGACCGGTTGTGTATATGTTTGGGAATATCATAGTGGTTAAATCATCAAATATGCAAAATGTTGTAACCAAATCAAAATTATTATTTGATAAACTGTTCATGGGTAGTATGGGTTAATTGATAATGCTATATCAATTCATACTACCCGCTTTTTATCGTTGGATCAACAATTATTAATTGTTATGAGTTTCGTAATTCACGTTAACTACCCAGTTTCTGGAACAATTGCGATATTTTGACGATGTCGATATCGTGCCGATCAACTTTCTAAACCGGTCTTTTTCCCCTGACGAAATCAAAACCTACCTGGAAAACCGGGTTTCCGTATATGTCAGGAATATATTGCGTAAATAAACCAAACTCACCTACGAGGTGTAACTCTCGGGTCAAAACGTAAAGGGATAGTAATGATCGTACTTCATCCTGTTAGTTACATGTATACATTCTTTAATGTTGACAATTATCTATAAAAGACTACACTGAAATTGTGGATATAGTAAATATCCAAATTATTACTTCTTAC
>CAZFQZ010000057.1:0-4576 GCA_964521305.1 uncultured Gammaproteobacteria bacterium | reverse complement strand
TCGATACGGTGAAATTTCCTTTGAAAAATATCATATATGTCGTAATCGGCATCGTATTGGTCATCACGAGCTCAAAATATTTCATGGGCCAGGAAATTTCAAAACAGTCATTCGAAAACCGCTATCTTTCACAAATATATATAAAGCAGGAAGTCGCATACAAAGTACCCGAGTATCTTCCGAAAACGGCAAACTATGATTCGTGGAGAGCGTACGAATTACAGCTTCCAAAACACCAACCACTCGGGTTCGATTACCATTTACCTGTTCAAAGTTCAGCGTCTGCCCAAGTTATCGTAAACCATACGTTCAATAAACAAGTTGGCATACGGCAACCCGGAATCGTGTATCTGAACATCCATTACTTCCCCGTATGGCGGATTTCCATCGATGGAAAAACCATTGTCCCGTCGAAATTCGACAGCCTCGGAAGACCAATCCTATTCATTACCAAGCCCTCACGGATTATAATGCGGTATGTCGAGACACCGATAGAGAAGTTGGGAAACGTTATGACGATAATCGGATTGATTGCGCTAGTTACGGTAGTTATCAAAAGAAAAAAACAACTAAGTTAAGCCTTACATAAATTAAGCAAGTGTCACGAGTGACAGAATCTACTTAATTTAAAATGGGAAAAAAACATGGACGAACATAAGCATCTCAAAAAACACAGCATCATCAGCACCCTAAGCCTGTTTTTCCAGAGCGGATTTTCCGCTTTCTTGGGTCTGGTCGCCAATCTCGTTCTGACCATTCTGCTCTCACCGGCTATTTTCGGTATCTATATCACGATTCTTTCTATGATTTCGGTACTCAATTATTTTTCCGATGTTGGTCTCGCCGCGTCCCTGATACAAAAAAAAGATATTACCGAAGATGAAGTACGCACTTCTTTTACCGTCCAGCAAATTCTAATCATCGTGATCATAGGAATCGCGTTTCTTTTGACATCATTCATCATGAAATTCTATAAACTTCCTCTCGAAGGCAAGTATCTTTACTGGGCTCTTCTGCTTTCTTTTTTTCTTTCTTCCCTAAAAACGATTCCTTCGGTTTTTCTCGAGAGAAAAATCCAGTTCCATAAAATCGTGCTGGTACAGATCGTCGAAAATATCACGTTTTATCTGACAGTCATAATACTTGCCATTCTCGGATTCAAATTGAACAGTTTTACCTATGCGGTGATATTCCGATCGATAGTAGGCGTCATACTGATCTATTATCTGTCCTGGTGGATGCCGAACATCGGCATTTCTTTCAAACATCTCAAGGAATTATTGCATTTCGGCGTGCCGTTCCAGGCCAGTTCATTCCTCGCGCTATTCAAGGATGATTTGATTACCCTTTTCTTGGGGAAAGTTCTCGGTTTTACCGCTTTAGGATATATCGGCTGGGCAAAAAAATGGGCTGAGGCGCCGATCCGCATTATCATGGACAATTTGAGCAGAGTTATGTTCCCTGTGATTTCACGTATCCAGTCGGATAAAGAAAAAGTAACCAGGATCGTTGAAAAAATACTCAACTACCAAACCATGGTACTCGCTCCTGCCACCATAGGTCTGGCCATCGTACTCAATATATTTGTTTCCCTGATACCTAAATACAGCAAATGGGAACCGGCATTGCCGCTTTTTTACCTTTTTTGCATATCGTCGTTTTTTTCATCGTATTCTACCCCTTTTATCAATTTATTCAACGCGCTCGGCAAAGCGAAATTATCGTTCATATTCATGATCATCTGGACCGTCATGGTATGGATTCTTACTGCAACGTTGACACCGCTCATGCATTACTATGGTTTTCCCGTAACGCAGGTGATCCTATCCGCTACTTTTATTTTTGTTGTGTTGGAAGCGCGTAAACTCATGCGTTTCAGATTCATCAGACCGATATATCAGCCGTTGATAGCATCCGTTCTGATGGGTATTCTTCTGTTGATAATCAAATCCATCCTCCCCTTATCATACCTGTCATTGGGAGCCATCATGGGAATAGGAGTGATCAGTTACTTTATTATCCTTCTCGTTTTGTTTAGAATAAATATCATTACGGAAATCAAAGCACTATTATCATATGAGTAACATATCCGGTATCATCGTCGCGCGTGATCGCCCTAAGCATTTGTTTGAAACTGTCGCATCCGTTGAACCATTGGTAGACGAACTCATCATCGCCGATATCGGGTTGACGCAGGAAACGGTAACCATTCTCAAGAAAAACAAAAAAATAACCGTGATTCCGGTCAGGGAATCCATACCGTATGTCGAACTGATCAGGGAAAAACTCAAAGACTTTGCGCATGGCGAATATATACTCGTCTTGGACCCTGATGAGGTTATCTCCCGTGAACTGGCCAATCAATTGCGAAATACCTATGAACGGTATGATTTTATACGCATCCCCCGCAAAAATATCATATTCGGCAAGTGGATACAGCATGCGCGCTGGTGGCCCGACTATCAAATACGCTTGTTTAAAAAAGATAAGGTCACTTGGCCAATAAAACTCCACTGCCAGCCGGAAACGACAGGTTCGGGATATACGATCGAACCACAGGAACAATATACGCTCATCCATTATAACTACGACACCATTGACGAATTTTTTGCAAAAGCAGTGCGGTATGCGAAATCGGAGGCAACTGAACTGGCTAAACAACAGAATAAATTTACCCTACGCCATGCGTTGAAAACAGCTCTGTCCGAGTTCATAAGCAGGTATTTTGCCGATGAAGGATACAAGGACGGTATGCACGGGTTTATCCTTTCTTTCTTTCAGATGCTGTATTGCTTCATGGTCTACTCTTATTATTGGGAAATGAAACATTATCCAAATGCCGATACCAACGACGTTCAACAGGCGATCGATGATTTTTTCCGTGAAGGTTTGTTCTCCGTACGTCATTGGCAATCTCAAAACAACCTGAAACGCGATAGCTTCGGCATCGCTCTTAAAAAGAAAATAGTCAACAGATTACTTCAATAGAGGTGTCCAGTTCGCGATAGGAGCCTGGTTGACCAGCATGAAATTGATCACGTAGAAATACAGCGCAGGTAAACTCAAGATCAATCCCCACTTGAAGACTTTGGAAGTAAAAAAAGATTCAAACGTCAGAAGAAAAACAGGCAGCAACGGAAACGAAAAACGCGTGATATCCCGTTGCGGGATAAATACGAGAAATACCGTATACGATAATGCGAAATACAGCCAAAGTTTTTCTTTGCTTTTCCATAACGCGGCAACGAGCGTAAACATCGCTACAAAATAAAACACGACATCTTCCAACCAACCCGTACCGGCCCAATGATTCGAATAATTAAACTGAGAAAACGGGAAATAAACGTACAGATTATTGCCTTTTTCCGCATGAAAAAAAGCCATAAAATCGCCTACTCTGAAGTAATAAAAAACCGACAATCCCACGAAACTGAGCGGAATGAGCAGTGCCCAAAACGTGGATATATTTTTTCCCATCCCGCGTTGTCTGATTTTCAGAACAGCATCGACGAAATACGCGAAAAAAAGGAAAATAGCCTGAATTTTCGTCACTACGGCCAATGCACCGAATATCGAACTCAGGAAATACTTTTTTTTGACCCAAAAATAATAGGAAAGCATCATGCAAAAAAGCATGAGATTTTCGGGAGCAATGATGCTCCTCACGACCCAGAAACGAGGCGGAAAGACCGTAAACAGGAACGTCAGAAAATAGGGGTGTTTCGTGTAATTTCTGCTGAATTTGAAAAACAGCCAGTTGATCACAAAACCGAAGATCAGATTGATTATCAGTCCTCCTTTGAACAGGTTAATAAACGGCTTCAACAGATCCATAAGCAAAGGGAATAAGGGGAAATGAGCAGTGTAATAAAGCGGGTCTATTTGGATGAACAACAATTTCTTAATCACCGAAAGATCATAAAATGATTTTGCGACGATGACATAGTGCGGCCCGTCCCAGTTCTTGAGGATATTTGCAAACCCCGGTTCAGGTATCGTCAGAAACACGAACTGGTGTAATTTCAAGAGGAATGGTATATATACGGCAAAGATCGGAAGGAAAGAAATCAGGGCAACTATAAACAACTCTTGTATTGTTTTGTTTTTCATACATTGAACAACGGAATCTTCCTACGCATTATTATACCAATGAATAGTACTCCAATCGATATCAGGGATACCAATGACCCAAACAAACGTACTTTCGTATCAATAAATTTTACTTGAACCGTATGATTTCCTTTGGGTACGTTATATGTAATGACTCCCCTGTATGCAGGATCCTGAAACTGAATCGGCACTTCTATATTATCCACATACGCTCTCCACCCGGGAAAATAAAACGTATAGTCGGCCATACGGATATTCGAATCCGCCCGGACCGTATATGTTCTCAATACATCATTGATCTTCCGGGAAAGAATTTCTCCCTTTCCGTCGATTATTCCTCCCTTATTTTTTTCAATGGGATAATTCTGCGTCGGACCTGTCCAAACCGTATTCATCACAACCGCATGCAGGTTTTCCGGATTGAAGTAATAGTGTGACTGGGGATAGATCGTATAGTTTTTTCCGT
>CAZFQZ010000056.1:0-4788 GCA_964521305.1 uncultured Gammaproteobacteria bacterium | reverse complement strand
GTATTGCAACAATCTGTAAGTCATATTGTGCCAATGTGGTTTTAGGGAATAAAAATGTAATGCCGATTGCAACGATGAGGATGATGGAATGGATGAGGGATTTGGACATGATTTCAGTATACAATATTAAAGAAAAGGGCAGGATGTGAGCTTGTTATATAAATTGCAAAATTAGAAATCTTCCGTTTTCAATCATTTGTTCTTCAAAAGCAGCAGAAATATTTCCGAATCTATCAAATATCCGTTTGCTTATTCTTGAGAATAAAAGGAAAAAAATAAACAATCTCTATCTGCTTTTTATTATCTTTACGAGAGTATCCCAATTTGTATGCTTTCTAACATCTTTGCGTGACTGTTTACCAATACGATCTAATACCTTCTTATCAAGCGTCCTCTTATCTAAATCCCTTATGTCTATAATATTCACGCCTGATTTCATCCATGAAGGTGAATATTTGTCGAGATTTGTTATGACAGGACGCGCACGTTCCATGACAGCGTATACGGTTGTATTGTTCGCGCGTACGCCTTTCGGGAAGAAATTAATATACAAATCTGCTCGATGGGTAAAGTAGCCAACAGCTTCATCGGATAAAAAACCGTAGAAATGGACTTTGTTTTCATAAATGCCTTCAAGTTCTTTTGCAATATCATCGTATTTGCCGAAGCTTGCTTTTTCGTGAAAACCCGTTGAAATACGTATAACAAAGTCTTTTTTTAATTGTTTCATTTTTGAAGCAAAGAGTCGATGATATGCAGTTTGAATTTTGAATGCCATTCCAAAAGAAAAAATATTTAGGATGTCTGGTTTATTAATAGAACCATTCCTAAGAAGTGATGGGGACCACATTTTCTTTACATAGACATGAAAAGGCTTCAATTCATGGTAAATTTCGTCGTTGCCGCTGAAAATACGCGCTGCTCTTTTAATCAACGCATGTTCAATCGGTAAATCGCTAAAACTATGAAAAAAAACGCTGAAAGTTATTTCCTTTTCTTCAGCGATCTCCAAAAATCTCCAAACTTGGGTTTCTAGTTCAATATCAGGAATACTAAAAGAGACAGTTAGAAGAACAATTTCTCCCTTTCGCAAATCTTCTGATTTAACGAAACTAATAAAGGGAATGCTTAGCTTTTGAGCCAAAACAAAACCAAACTGAGCTATGCCTGAAAGATGGGGTTTAATATGGGTAGAAATGATATTTGAATACATAGATGAAATTACAGTTTCCCCAATTATATCATATTATAGGATTAAATTAATATTCAAACTTAGTTTGTCCGATGTCTTCTTTTTCTTGTAGCTTACTATTCGATCTAAATAAAGCTTCATGCTAATTTATGCAAACCTCAAAATAAAAAATCTGCTGTTTTCGATTATTTGTTCTTGCATAGTTATAGCCTGATCATTAACGTACGAAAAAATTAGATTTCTGGCTCTTAAAGACTGACCGTAATCTATGGGCAATCGGAGGATGGCTTTCGATCCCGGATGAACGTGACTTGTTAATTCGGATAAAATGTCATTCTGCGCATCGGCATAAATTACGTCAAATGTACCATGGGTCTCCAACCATCCGCTACTTTGCGAAAACTCTAAGACAGACGGATCTGTTTTTGCAAATAAGCATGCTCTTTTTATATTAAAAGCGCTTATTCCCAGACCGGTCTGGTCTTCAGACACGGTTCTGACAAGACTAAGCGATCCGGGCGGAGAATGCAAGACAACGACGGCGTTAAATGCTCCGGATCCGGAATTAAATTCCAAAATTCTGCGATCTTTCCCTGTATTTTCTTTTGCCGTTTGCCGAGCTATATTCACCACCGCCATATCAGGCGGGGGACTGAGCTCCTCGGCAAAAATCAGGGGGAAATATACTTCATTATCAAAATCCACATTCAGTTGTTTAATCTCTGGTGCATCAAAGAAAAATTTGCTTAATACCTGGGTCGTTGATGTATCGACCAGTTTCGGGAGAACAACAATCGTGATGCCGTATTTCTTGTGTATATTATCCCAGGATTTCTGCCTCCAAGAGGCACGCAGATTAGTAGTTGTTTCCGAAGCAACCAGTATGTGGGGGGGTAATGATTTGAAATGTGTTTCAATATCTGCTTCCATATTGCCGGTGGATGGATAAACGAACGAAACCGGTTCTAAATCGGCTATGCTTTCCATTTTTGCATAAATAGGCATTATGGGTCTTAACGGTCTCATAATATCGCGGGGTCTTTTTGTGATTGCACAAATAAGTTGGACTTTCCTAGGTAAGCCCGGAAGCCGATTTTTCAATTCATCGCTGTATTGTGCCAGAAAATCAATATCGGATGCGGCGCTAATTCCTGCGATATGGCCTGCATGTGGTTTGCCGAGGTCGTCAAAATCACCGCCTATTAACACTCTTGTGGCATCTGGATCCAGGGGAATTTTAGCTGGTTCATGAAATATTTTCACTGATTCGACTGTCATAATTATTGCGTATTTTTATACTCATCTATTATTCGGCGAAAAATCGGATATAATTCTTTGATCGCGTTTGGATCTAAATTACTTTTATCGGGTTCTATATTCTTGTTTCTTACACGGACAATTGCCGGTGTCATTGCTGGGTAATGCCAGCTGCTTTTTGAAGTCGTGATCCGCGGAGCTAAAATCAATGACCTGGTACTATTGGTCCAATCATATTCGAAGGCAAATGAGCCGCAGATTCCCCGGTAAAACCATGACCATTCATCAACCTCAGCAGACGGTTTCAATAACCTGGCGATTGAAACAAGCATGTTTTTTGAAGGCTCGGTCAATGAATCATAAGGTGCCTGAGAAAATAATTTTTCCAGGTTTTGCAGTCTTTGTTCGATAGGATACGGCACAGGCCGACCGTTTTCGTCATGTTGGAAATCCGTATAGCAACTTTGCACCTCACGCAAATGATGTTTCCAATCCCTTATAACCTGTTGTAAAACAACCACCTCATCTCGGGTAATCGGGGAGTTTATGTCCGTCGTAGATAATATAATGGCGGTGGATTGCCCTTTTTGATGTGCATCAGGGAATTTATCATTAAAAATTTTTCTGATAAGATCGCGGACAACAATTATTGTCGGATCGCGGTCAAAATGCCTGTATTCCGGACTCCGCATATTAAGAGGAGGCGCGGCCTTAAAGGAAGAAAATCGATCAAAATGAGGTGGTCCGTAAGCGGTTACATGTAAATGTAATGGTTCATAGCTCGGATTGTAAGGTTTTTTGGGCTTAACGTCGTCAGGCCCGAGATGCTGGTACAAATATGTGTGGGTAATAGGGTCATTATTGGCGAATGCTACTCTTTCCATAGCTAACCGGATTCTGTCTAC
Source organism: uncultured Gammaproteobacteria bacterium (assembly GCA_964521305.1). GTDB lineage: Bacteria > Patescibacteriota > Microgenomatia > UBA1406 > GWC2-37-13 > CAZBEJ01. Next base: position 1,434 of record CAZFQZ010000056.1, on the reverse strand, counting down.
TATTGTTAGAAGATCATGTGCGATCTCGACCGAAACCTTATCGATGGTTGAAACGGTTTCGATACCTTTATGATTCGGTATCAAGGTTGCCATTTGTTCATACGGAGCCGTCGGTACATACTTTGGAAACAATACTAAGGTATACTTATCGAATGCTTTCAGAACAGCTCCAATACCCTGATCAATTATTTCCTGGAATCCGCCATCATAAAGCAAAGGCAAAGTGGCGTTATCGACACCGCCTGGGATATTAAATCTTGGGACAACAGGACCGACACTAATTACATTTGGTCGATGTTTATCTTGATGCATTGTTGTTATATGTTAACGACAATTATAAATACGTTTTGATATTATATCATTTACCTATATCTATGGCTGCCTATTTTATTTTTCAATAATTGATATGAATTTCATTACATCTTCAGCTACTCGTTGAGGTTTGCCGGTAGGATCGAAAGGATTCAATAATAAAATATCGGCTATTTTGGGTGCCGCAATTAATTCATCCATTGCTTTAAGAAGACGATTGGAACCTTCCGCATAACCTCTTTTACCAAATAATCTTGCAATATATTCAGGAAACGTCAGAGTAGGAACCATAAAGGAGTTGATAATTTGAGAATGAGGATAATGTTCCTGTATATATTGTTTTACCTTGAGATATCCGATCGTGTCGATTTCCATAAGTACCAAACGCGGTTTATCTTTCATGACAAGATCGATTTGTCCTTTCGGCATGCCGTAGATATCATTTGCTGCTCCGATTATCGCGTGCTCAATAAGTTGATCGTGGATAATCATATATATCATTTTATCTTTTGATAGAAAAATGTGGTCCGCGGAGTTTTCCTTCCGTCCGGCTTTGTTCGGTTCCCGCGTAGTTGCAGAAGCGAATCTTGTTATGCCAGGAACCCGCTGCATTAATAGATTAATTAGCTCATTTTTTCCTACAGAGCTTGAGGCCTGAATATTCAATATAACCGTCTGGTTCGGTTTTTTTGGGAATGAGAGATTATCTTTTAGGTAAATAAGATCGCTTTCAGTTGAACGGTGGAACTGCTCATAACAGGGAATATGACGTAAAAGATTTTCAGGTTTGAGAGGGCAGCAATCATACCCCAATCTTAAGAGTAAGATATTTCGCGATGGGGTTAACATCACATTACCTAATGGTTTTGCGATATCTCTAGTTATCGGTCTTGCCATTTCACATATCATATTATTGTTAGATTACTATAATTGGATATTTTATCATAAAAGGAACGGGTATTAATTACTATAGGAATTATGATATATACTTTCTAAAACTATCGGAGTTTATGTTACAATATTCCCTATGGTACAAAAACCCAATCTGAGCCAGAACTTTGCGACCGATATTGTCGAGGAGCTAAAAAAGGTGACTTGGCCGACGAAAAATGAGACAGTCAG
>CAZFQZ010000055.1:0-4795 GCA_964521305.1 uncultured Gammaproteobacteria bacterium | reverse complement strand
AATTGGGTATTTTATTTTTTTCCTCGGGTATTTTCATTTCTTCCTCCATAGTCATTGTTTTTGCAGCTTCTTTTTCTTTTGATTGAGTGACGTCAACGAGCTCTTCTTCAGCTTTTGGCTTAACCTGTTCTTTAGCTTCCCTGACTTTTTGTTCCTCTTCCTGTACTGCCTTTGCTGCTTCGAGTTTTGCTTTCAGGTAGACCATAAGTTCCTCACCTTTCAGATTATTAAGCATGAAGATCGGCAGGATATACCCAACATCATCAAGCCCTTCTTGTCGTACTTCGTCAACAGACGATAACAGCTTGTTCAAGGTATTGGTAATAAATATGATATCCTGATCGACCCATTGTCGGCGTGTCTTGATGTTTTCCGTCGTCGGCACCTCACCTGATTCGTATTGGTGTTTCCACATCTTCTTTACCTGTTCGTATTCCTCGATGGAAACGGTTGGCGGAATGGATACGGTCTGCTCGATATGCTTCTCCGGCTCGGCTACTACCGGTACTTGAGCTTCTACAATCTTTTCCACCTGATCTTCCTGGAGTTTCTCTTTTTGAGCAACCTCTTTTAGCAATTCCTTATTTTTCTTTACGGTTTCCGTAAACGATTTCAGAACCGTGGCTACCTGTTCTTTTTTCAATCCGGACTGGGCGGAAATTTTTCGCATTGCTTCCGTCGGTGTCTGGTCGATATTCTGTTCAAGCGAACCGAGGACCGATTTGATCTGGACAGGTTGCATCATTGTTTTTTGTGCGACAGTATCCACGACTTGCGTATTGGCGGCGATAGAACTGGTGACTGCTTTGACAACATCGCTTGATATGTGTGTTTTGATGGAAACTACGTGGGTAACGGGAACCATGTGCGGCATGGTCTTCAAAATCTCTTCCCGGCGCTGCATCTGCTCTATCTTGGACGATGAAATGGAAGAAAGGATTGATCGTGCTACCACATCATTTTTCTGTGCACGGTTGTATAGTTCAGTTTTAATATTCATGTATTTCTGTCGATCGGTAGCGGTTTCCGCCTGTATTGGATTTTGCAGGAAACTGATATTTTTCTGTATGGTTTCATGCTGTTGTTTGTTTGTTTCGAAATTTGCGATATCCGTCAGGTGTGATGCGGAAATATTCAAAGATTGTGTGATATCTTCAGTTCGGGCTTTCTTGATTTCCTCGACTGTTTCGAGTTTGACTTTAATCGGCACTTCGACTTCGCGCGGCATCTTCAGTCCGGTGCTTATGGTGGACGGCGTCGGCGTCGGGCCCGGCGGCGTCGGCGGGTTCCTTCCCTGGTCATACATGGACATCAGGATGTTTTTCATGGAATTGATGCCGTCGCAACAATAATCCCTGAATATCCTCAACAGCCACCATGGGAAAAAAGTGACCGCCCACAGCATAATCAGCGATATGATGTATTCGGCGAACGTATCAACGTAGTTTCCGTTATTCAGAATCGCCAGCCGTTGCGCGGGACCTCCGTACAGGATGTTGATCGCTGTCGGATAAATGTATCCCGCGGTAGTTCCTGCGCGGGAGAAATCAAAGAGATAGGGAATGCCTGTTTTCCATATGGTTGCGAGAGCGCCGAGGAATAAAGCGAATAACGGACCGTAAAATACCCATTGGACGAATACGCCAATCCATATCCATGCGATATTACTGATGAACGTGAACGGTATCAATATCGCGAGGAACGGAGATACGAAAAGCAAAAACCACAAGATGATCTGGCGCAAAATAAGCATAATTCCCATGACATAATAACTAAGGTTGGTGATTTTAAGGAGCGTTGTTTCGGCTGAAACCGATTCCTGAACCCGAATATTCAAATCACGGCATCCGACAAAATCCAGGTAGTTTTTTTCTTTACTGATGCCGGCGAAATAGATATTGAATAGATCTTTACCTCCGAGATTCTCGATGAAAAACTTCATGATGATATCCGAAAGCTGGATGACGGTAATGACGATGCTCGCGGAAAGAGTAATATATAAAAGAATTAATAAAATTTTCATAACGGAAGGCCATATTTTGATTCGGGAACTGAAGTTGCTGCGTTGATTGATGATCATGCCAAGACCCATGAGGGCGGCGACCAGAATGACAAAGAAATACGAGACATTGCGTGTTGTATTCCATACCTGGTAGAGAACAGGATGATTGTTGATGGCGCTGTGTGTGACGACCCAGTAGATGAACTGTCTGGCACGTTCGTCGGCTTTTCCCTGAGCGGTTACGTTTGCATCTTCGACCCATATGTGGTTGGTGGTGGGGTCTTGTTCGAAGGTTGCAAGGTCGGTTACGCATTGCTCTCCGGTTTGACGTGCCTGGTAGACTTTATCGAGATCCGAAGGACAACCGCAAATGATCGGTGTGCTGGTATTTCCGAGGTTCAAAAGTTGTTGTTGTTGTGCGGCGAAGGTAGGTCGGAATGCGGCAAAAACCGAAATAAAAAAGGCCAATCCGATACACACGAATAATAAAGTCTTTTTCATTATATCCATCATAGTCAACTTTTCGCACTAATGCAAGGATTTGGAGGTTCTTCGTTAAAGTCTGTTGAAAAGTATCCAGAATATCTCGACTTCCAGTCATGCGGAACATTTTATGGGATACGAAAAGAAAAATTATAAATTGCTGATGGCAAATCCAAAATCAATACCCACCAATTACATAAATAGGATAAGGATTTCTCTCCTGCAGTGGGAATAAAAAAATAAAATACTATTTTTTTGACAAAATCATCGCGCCATTTTGTGTTCCACTTTTAGACATAAGAAATAAAGGAAGCATTCTGGAAATCTATCTTCGTAAAATTCCTGTTTAGATTGAAATAATGGGATTTCTCTGCTATAATAAGGACTTAAAATGAGTAGCGATTTATCTGCACCAAGAAACCTTGAAGCCTGGGAACTACTTGTTCCTCATCAGCCAGAAATTATTATCCTCTCAACGCCTGAAGACGTCGACCGATACGCTGCGCAATATGTTGTTGAACAAGTTCAACAAAAACCAGATTCTGCACTGGTATTGCCTACAGGAAACACTCCTATAGGAATGTATGAAATGATCGCTCAAGCACGTAGAGATGGCGCGGTAGATTTTGACCGTGTGACAACCTTTAATTTGGATGAATACTGGCCCCTGCCTCAAGGGCATCCGGACAGCTACCGCGAATACATGTGGACGCATTTCTACGATCGCGTAAACATACGGCTACACAATACATATATACCCAATAGCCACGTATTTGATTCTGAGTTTGAAGCAATAATTTATGAGACGATGCTTAAACTGCATGGACCGGTTGATCTTGCTGTTCTTGGCATTGGGCCGGGATTAACCTGTCATGTTGGTTTTAACGAAGTCGGATCTCCTGTAGATTCACGGACACGGCTGGTACAGTTGAGTGAAGATACCATTGCGACAAACAGACCGCTTTTTGCTAAACCGGAGGATATGCCGCCAACCGCATTCACCATGGGAATCGCAAATATTCTGGAATCAAAACGGGTGATGCTCATTGCAAAAGGAGCTCGCAAAGCCGGCGGAATCCGGAGAGCATTGGAAGGAGATATCGGTCCAGAAGCTCCAGCATCTTTCTTGAGGTTTCATCCTAATGCAACTTTTGTTATTGACAATGCAGCGGCGCACTTATTGACAAACAGACGGTAAAATTTTATATAGTGTAATCATCATGGGTAAAAACACATATCTCGCTCAAAGCGATTTTGTTTACAGGCATAATCCTGTTCCGATTTTTGTAAAAGCGCAGGGGGCTATTCTTGAAGATTCAGAAGGATTCCGCTATCTTTGCGCTGATGCTGCAAATGGAACTACTTCGCTTGGGTTTGACAAGACTATTCTTCTGGACGCAGTCGATAAAATAAAGCAAATAACTTCTATTCCCTCTTTCTGTGAAACTCAAATTCGTCTAAAGGTTGCGGAGAGACTTGGAAAGAAAATCGAGAAAATCACCGGAAAAAAAGGTAAAATCGCTTTTGAACTTGGAGGGGCACAAGGGATTGAACTTGCGTTAAAAATAGTAAAATTGAATAACAAAAAATCCCAGTTTGTCGTTTTTGAAGGAGGGTATCACGGCAGGTCGGTCTACACATCGCAGTTTAGCGCAAGTCATAGATACCGCTCTTTTATGGGTGATTGGAGAATCCCTGTAATTCGCCTACCGTATCCAGACTATGAGCAAAGTAAACTAAAGGTGGATAAAGCCACATGGAAAAAATATTATATTAATCGCGTTGAGGAACTCATAAACAATGAGTATGGAGGAATGTCGACCCGCGGACAAAATCAGGATATTGCCGCTTTTATATTCGAACCGCTCTTAAATGCGGGAGGAATCGTAAAGCCCGATAAGGATCTCATCGAATACCTGGTCGGCAAAATGAAAAAACTCGGAGCCCTCATTGTTGTTGATGAAATTTTTACCGGCTTTTACAGAACCGGCAAGATGTTCGGTTTTGAGCACTATGATATTTCACCGGATATTATCGTAATGTCCAAATCCATTACCAATGGAATTACTCCTTTAAGCTGTGTGTGGATTAAGGATCCATATGCCAATGTAAAAAATATTCCTCCGGGCACCCATTCGGCAACATTCATCAATCAACCTTTCGGACTTGCTGTAGCAGATACCGTTCTCGACCGGTACGATCACTGGAAAACAATAGATAAGGATATGAAAAAGCTTGAGAATACTCTTTCCGCAATGATTGGAAAGGTCGTTCGTTCATCGCGCCTAACAATAAGCGGATTTGCCTTAG
>CAZFQZ010000054.1:0-4830 GCA_964521305.1 uncultured Gammaproteobacteria bacterium | reverse complement strand
GGTTTTGCGAAAGAAGGGCAACTCCTTTTTTGGACGGGATCGGCGGATAACCGACAGCGATTTTAATGCGTTTCTGTTTCATAGTTCGATACGCTAGCGATAACTATTTTAATTATTACATATTAAGTATAAGTTTGTCAAACCCACAATTCAATCAGTAGATTTTCTCTTTTTTCAATAATCCGGTTATGAATCCTTTGACAAACAGTATACCATAGATCAGGTGCATGAAAAAAAGGACAGGGAAGGTAAGGAATGTAACCAAGAGATTCTTTGTATTTCGAAAGGTTTGGATAATGAGCGTAAACCCCAATAGTAAATAAACGAGTAATGGAGCATAGAATATTAAGTATTTGGTATTCAGTATATGGAATGAGAAAACGCAAAGAACGAGCAGAAGATACAAAACAAAAACTGTCGGGACAAGATAACTAAGTCTTCTTGAGTTTTTATCACCGTGGCTGAAAAACGCGCCGCGGTGGAATCCGTAGTTTGCGTGCTGCAGCAAAAACCCCGAAAGACTTTTTCTGCGGTGGTGGAACGTGATAACCGCGGGAGAATATAATATTTTTTTATGGTTTTTATAAACGAGATCTTCGCACAATTTGCTGTCCTCGCCCGGCCAATACTCGCTGTCGAATCCGCCGACTGCCAGGAATTCTTTTTTATAGACTAGGAAATTCATGGACGGGTAATCGTCGACAAACCGCGTCTTTTGTTGTATGAACCTGTAGGTGAATGTTCCGCTTCCTATCCAGGTTTTGAGAATCTCGTTAAATACCTTTTCCCAGAAGTTTGTATGGTCAGGCAGGATTCCCGGCCCGCAGACAGCAACAACATCATCGTCTTTTTTCTTGAAAAGATCCACAGCTTTTTTGAGCCAGTCCGGGGAAGGATACGCGTCGTCGTCTATGAACGCGATGATTTCGCCTTTTGCTTTTTTGACGCCGATGTCGCGCTTTTCCGCAGGCCGCGTTATTTTTCCGGTCGGTATAATCCGTAGCCAAGCATATTTTTTTTGCAATAACGGCGTTTTTTCTGCGTTGTCGGGGAGCACGATAACCTCGAATCGTTTGAACGTTTGTTTTTGCATTGCGGGTAAGTTTTCAGTGAGAAGAAACCGAGTAGGTTCTTTTACCGGAATAATGACGGATACGAAAGGTTCCGATGGCTTATCCGACATGATGGTTACGATAATAATGTAATATGTTTTTCCTATACCAGATGGCAAACGTATCCTGTATTATTCCCAGAATCGCCTGCATGGTCGCCGCGGAAGTTACGCTGCTATTTGAGTAGTCGAGTTTTATCGGTGCTTCATAGATACGTTTGAATCCCAGGGTATCCGCAACAACCAATAATTCCAAATCTCCGGCAAACTTTTTTTCAACTAAGCGAGGTAACATTTTTTCAAGAACTGATTTCTTGAATATTTTTATACCTGCTTGCGTGTCCTTTACTTTTATGCCAAAAAGAAATTTAACCAACAGGTAATATCCGTCGCTCAATATCCTTCTTGAAATCGGATAATTAACCTGGGATGCCAGATGACGTTTGGATCCGACGATGACATCGGCATCATACCATTCCATATGCTCCAAGAGCATTGAAATGCCGTTTGGGTCGATCTCCATGCCGGAATCAATAAACATGACATAATCCCCTTTTGCTTTTTTCATGCCGAGTTTGATCGCGTATGATTTTCCCTGGTTTTTGAAATAGGTGATGGTCTGTACTTTCTGGATATGTGCATTCCTGATCCTTTCGTATGATTTGTCAATCATGCCGTCGATGACCACAATAATCTCATGGTCATACCGGATTTTATCAAGCGCATTTTTGATGTTTTTGATATTCCGTACGATGGTTTTTTCCTGACGGAATACCGGAATGATAAGGCTCAAAAAATGGGATTTGTTCTTTGTATCCATGACAACAAATTATAAATCACAAATACCAAATCCACAAACGAATGACAAATCATTAATTTTTAATCTTTAACAGTAAAACAGTTGATACTCAATTAGTATTTGAATTTTGTTTTTTATCATCCATGTTAAGACAGGTTAAACATTACTTGTTTTCTTTTCCATGAAGAACGCAAAAAGATATGCGGCTGTGGCAACCGCGCAAAAGATGATATTGATATACATTATATACACCAGCTGCTTGGGCACAAAAAATAGCGCAAGAATGTAGAACGGCATCAGCAACCCCAGGAAAACCGAAACAATGCTCTTTTTTGCCAAAAAATAGGTATTCAAAAACGTGACCGCGGCATAGCCGGTTCCAAATAGAGCTGCCAGCCCGAGATACTGCGCGATACGGATAAATTTATTGCCAAACAGAAGAGATATCAGGATGTTGCCAACGGTTGAGTATGCGATGTACCCGGCGATGCCGACAATCAGCAATAAAAACAAAGAAAGCAGTAAGGCGCGTTCCTGCAACCGGCGGTGTTGATTGCTGGCAAAAAAAACCAGGCCGATCTGGGCCAGCGGTCCGATCACGTACAGGATGATTTTCGCGAACAAAGACCATGAGCTGTACAAACCGGCCTCTGTCGCAGAAAAGAATTTTTTGACGAAAATAATATCGATAGTACTTAATGCCGTGACCGCGAGGACGGATACCAGCGTGATGAAGAATTGGTTGCTCATGACGAAATTGCGGATTGTGGCTGCCGTGTGGAATTTTTGATCGGACATCCTTCTGCTTTGCAGCCGGTCATTAATGATGCGGATAAACACATACAGGATGACGACCGTGCTGACAAACTGGAAATTAACGACACCGCCGATGTCGGATAGCTTAAATAAAGGGAACAGGATGCTGATAAATTTAAATATCACCACGATGATACTCATGACCGCGAACATGAGGAAGTACCTCATTCCCTGCATGATCGACTGGTAAAACGATGTGACCAGGCCGAGTGCGACGGCAGGTATGATCAGATACGCGACGATATTTGATAGATTGGTGATGCGCGGCATCAAAGGAATAAGGACAAGAAAAATCAGGAGAAAGGGCGAAATTCGCACAGTTACCCCGTTAAATTTTTTTATGATCGAAATCGCATACTCTTTTTGGTTTTCAGTATGAGCGCTAATTTTCTGTATGATCATGGTAGAAAGCACGAGCATCGGAACAGACAGGACCGTGATATAGGAGAAATATGCGATAAGTTCGCCGTAGCCGCCCGGCCCAAGCACGCGGCCCGCAAAAAAATTGAAAAAATAATTGAGGACGTTAACGATCAATGACGCGACAGTAAGAAAGAATCCTCCTTGGATATATTCGTTGGACCATAATGCGATAATACGCTGCCGCATAGGTGCATTATATCGTTTTTTGTTATACTCATGTGCATGAACTCATACTCTTCTGTCCTGGTGACCGGCTCGATCGCGTTCGACGAAATCATGGATTACCCGGGTTTATTCGAGAATAATTTTCATCCGGAGCGCCTGCATCAGATAAATATTTCGTTCGCACTTTCACATTTGGAGAGGCAGCTCGGCGGCACGGGAACGAATATTACCTACAACATCCATTTGGCCAATGCCTATCTTGAAGAGAAAATACCGGTTTATCTTTTGGGGTCGGTCGGCAAAGACAACGAGGAATTCGTGAAATTCTTCAAAAAAAACAGAATTGACATTTCCCGTTGTTTGATTGATAAATCGTTGTATACGGGTACGGGTAAGGCAATTACCGACAAGGCCGACAACCAGATCTGGGGATTTTATTATGGTGCCAACCGATCGGCGAAAAACATCGACCTTAAGCCGTTTGCGGGATCACACGCCCTGTTGATCATATCCGCAAATCATCCCGAAGCGTTTCTCCATTTCCAGAACCAGGCAATTGAATACAAGATCGATTATGTCTATGATCCCGGCATGGCGTTGACCTGGATAAAAGATAAGGATTTATCTAAGGGCGTCAAGCATGCAAAATATCTTATCGGCAATGATTATGAAATCGCCATGATTTTGAAACGGTTGAAGTTATCGATAAAGGATTTGTTGCATAAAGGAATTGCAGTAATTACGACTTTGGGAGAGCAAGGCGTAAAGTACGAGGAAGCCGGCAAGGTTTATACAGTGCAAGGATACAAAGCTAAAAAGGTGGTGGATCCGACCGGAGCCGGTGATGCATGGCGGGGAGGATTTATCAGTGGACTGGTTGCAGGTTGGAAATTATCGGATTGTCTGAGGCTTGGAAACGTGATGGCGAGTTTTGCCATTGAGTCGTATGGAACGGTGAATTATAAGCCAAAGGATGAAGAGATAGAAAAAAGAATGAAACAACTATGAAGTTAATTTAATGGGATTTTTTCTTATTTCTGCTCTGATTGATAAAAATTGTGGTCAACAAAAGCACTATTAGAAATACCCCAAATGATATCTGAAATAATGTAATATTCCTTGTAAAATCAATCATAAGCTGTCATACGTAACTGCTAATATAAAACAAATAATAGTATATAGTATATTTAAAACCAGTTGCGTAGAATTCGTAGTTGCTAAGGAAATCAACGCAAAACCAGCAGATATATTTATCAGGAATGAAGCTATATTTTTAGTTATGATTTGAGCCACAATTCATTATTGCATCATTAACAAAAGTGTCCATGGCTTATATGCTACAAAATTACAGTTAGGAGTTAATGTGGTATACTTTTTAAAATGAAATATGATATTAAAGATATTGCATTAGCCGGAAACGGGAAAAAACGTATCGTGTGGGCTGAACGGGATATGCCGGTATTGCGGTTGATAAAGGAACGGTTTGCCAAACAAAAACCCTTGAAAGGAGTAATAC
>CAZFQZ010000053.1:0-4916 GCA_964521305.1 uncultured Gammaproteobacteria bacterium | reverse complement strand
CAAAACAGGATTTGCTTCACCGATTAAAAATTGCGCACGGCCATCTGGAAAAAGTCATTGATATGGTTGAGAAGGGGGAGTATTGCCTGGATATCACGCAGCAATCACAGGCAGTGCAATCCGCACTTCGCAAAGTGGACGAATTGGTTTTGGAGAACCATCTCAAGACCTGCGTTAAAGAAGCGATCGTAACCGATCAGAACGTGGAAGAAAAAGTAAAAGAAATCATCGAAGTTTTTAAACGGAAATAATTACCAGTTCATATTGTATATATGTCGATAAAGTGGATTATTGGCAGCGTATTGGGAATATTGGTTTTCATTATCGGTTCGTATGTGCTTTTGGCAGCCGGAGGAAGTAAGCAGAAGGTACACGTGCTTTCGTATACTTCGGCAGATACCAAAAAACCAAGTGTTGAGGTCGCGTCAACGTCAAAAGATCTGGGAAGCATGAAGGTTTCGGATGAAAAGGAAGCTTCCTTTATCGTAAAGAATACCGGAATAAAGATGCTGCAGCTTTTTGACATTTCTTCAAGCTGTATGTGCACAGCAGGGCAGGTTATCGTAAACGGCCGGGCGAGTGAGGAATTCGGCATGCACAGTACCAGTGAGTATGTGGCGAATATTGCATCCGGACAGCAGGCAACAGTGAAAGTCATATACCGGCCATATCTTATGCCGGTCTATGGCGCCATTGAACGGGAAGTGTACGTGGGTACGAATGATCCGGCTAACCCAAAACTAGTTTTCAAAATAACCGCCCATGTCCAGTAATTTTATATTCGGCATTTCGTTGACCGCATCGTTTCTGGCAGGAGTGCTGGCATTGTTTGCGCCCTGTTGTATCACATTCTTATTTCCTTCGTATCTGGGAACCGTGTTTAAGGAAGGAAAAAAAGTGATGCTCTATACAATCATATTTGCACTGGGTTTATCGTCGATTCTGATTCCGGTAGCATTAGGATTCAGGGTTCTGGTTTTTTTCTTTGACGCGTATCATCAACAGGTATATTATCTCGGCGGTCTATTTCTCATTTTCATGGGAATGATGACTATAAAACCAATAATTCATATACCACAGTTGATTCGTGTGAAGCCACAGCTGGAAAAAAACATCAATGCGGGATCGGTATTCGGATTGGGAGTTGTATCCGGTTTAACCTCATCATGTTGCGCGCCTGTCCTATTTGCGGCAGTGACACTGACGACGCTGTCGCCGACGTTGTTTCAGGCGGTAATCGTTTCCGCTGCCTATGTGTTGGGTATCGTGTTTCCGCTGTTTCTCATGTCTTTGGGATATGCAAGGGCAACCAGGGTTATATCCGGAAAACGGAGGCAGAATATCTATACGGTTTTCAAATATCTGGGAGCAGGAATATTTATTCTGTCAGGAGTTTTGATCATCATCCTGGCGGCAATGCATAAACTGCAGATGGGTCAGATGGACGGATACAGTACAATATTGCGGTTGATTGTGTTCAATATAGCCAGACATTTTCAGAATCCGGTTGTTGATCTGGCATCGTTTATCGCGATTGTGACAGTCTTTATCTATCTGATAAGAAAATCCTATAAATTATAAATTATATAAACATATGAAAAAGCTAACAATACTGCCTGTCCCGTTTATGATAACGGGATTCACGGTTTTTCTCGCGGTGTTATTTATTGCGTTGCCGGCGCATGCCCAGATGATGGGCGGATGGGGAAATAATCAGAACAGTAATAATGCGACTAATACGGCAACACAGGACCCTGATGAGCAGCAGGGAGCGCAGATTTACCAAAGGCTTCAGAATCATCAGACGACTTGTCAGGAATTGACCAACGATGATTTTGACAAGCTCGGCGATTATTTCATGGGCAACATGATGGGATCCGCTCATGACGCTGCAGATCGGGCTATGACCCAAAGATTGGGAGATCAGGGGGAGAAACAGATGCACATTGCCATGGGTGAGCGTTTGAGCGGGTGCAATGTCAATGCAGCATATCCGACAGGTTGGAATACCAGTTCATGGAACGGTTTCCTGCCCATGATGATGGGATTAGGATCTGGGTTTGGAGACCAGCATGGTATGATGGGGGGCAATTGGGATACCGCCGGTTTCAACAATATCATGGGAGCGGCGCTTTTGTGGATTCTGCCGGCTTTCGTGGTGGTTGATTTGGTATTACTGACTATATTACTCTGGAAAAAAGTACAGAGCAGGAGATAATTATCAGTTCACCTTATTTATGAAGAATATCATAGCAGCGTTCAGAAAGGTATACGCGCGGTTCAGTATGATTATGGTGACAGGTTTGAACTTCTTATTGCTGATTGAGCTGGATTATTTTCTCCTGACCAGAACTACCAGTATCAACAGTTTCCTGTCGGATAACAGCAAAGTGTTTACCTATCTCGCGATCATATTAAGCATATTGAATGATGCGATGATTGCCGTCGTGTTGACGTACTTGGTCTATATTGTTGACGTCCGGCAATCCATATCGAAATCATCGTCTTCCAATTCGATCATTGCGGTATTCTTGAGTTTGGTTTCGGTCGGATGCGCGATCTGCGGAGGTTTCCTGCTGCCGATCGTCGGTATTGCCGCGTCCTTGACCGCGTTTCCGTTCCAGGGGTTGGAAATAAAAATATTTTCGATTGCGCTTTTACTATTGGTGCTTGTGGATATAAGCAAGAGAATAAGTGGAGTTATGGGAGTAAAGAACAGTCGGAAGATCTTTGCCTATTCTTATATTGTCGGCATTGTCTTGTTAATTGGTGTCTATTTGATTCCACGCATGCCGTTTGGCGTAAAATCCTTATTTGCCAATATTTCCCGGAAACAACAGACCGTGACAAAAACATCCGCTACTACCGATGAGATTTTCAACGAAATAAATCCTGAAAAAGGATACGACATCCATGCATCCTACGGCAATCTGGGACCTGATATGGTAAAAAACGGAGTAATAGATCTTGCCAAATTCAAGCAGACCTATGAACAGTCGGATAATCCGTTGACTCAAGATCAGTTGGATATTCTGACAAAAAGATCTGATAAAAATATTGTCATTGATCGTCAGAATCAATATTTTCTTTTGAATTTTTTCTGGGCAGCTGGATTGGCAAATCAGACCAAAATTTTATCGGAGGGAGATATGACGCAGTACGGTAAGAATCAGATAGGTAATTTTGCGTCAACCGGCGGATGGACTCTGGCGCAAGGCAACCCCATGAATTATTATGCGCAAAGCAGTCTGATTCCATTAACACAAGCACAGGAAGCACTGGTTCAGAAAGTCGCTTCGAATATATACAGGCCATGTTGTAACAATCCGACTTCCTTTCCCGACTGCAATCATGGGATGGCCTTATTGGGCGTATTGGAACTTATGGCGAAAAACAATGCGACTGAAAACCAGATGTACGAGGCGGCAAAGTACATCAATGCATTTTGGTTTCCGTCGAATTACTATGACATTGCCCTGTATTTCAAGAATAAAGACGGCAAGAGTTTCGCACAGGAACCAGGTCAGGCCATTTTAAGCAAAGAGGTTTCTTCGGCAACAGGCGCGCAAAACGTAAAAAAATGGCTGACAGATCACGGAGTAGAGGAAAAAACACCACAAAGCGGATCGGGTTGCGGGGTGTAAAATAAAGTTATCAGTTAATAGTTGTTGGTTGTTTGTTTAAAGAACCAATACCCTCATATGGTATTCGACAAAATTATCGTGCTCATTGCCGGCGTGTTAGGAATCTTTGCGGTATACTGGTATTTTTTCATGAAAAAGGAAGAAACTGTTATAGCGTCGGATACGGTGGATATACAGGTTAAGGGCGGATATAATCCAGATTCCATCACCGTTCCGCTGGCAAAAAAAACAATACTTAGGTTTACGCGCACGGATTCCAGCAGCTGCCTGGAAGAGGTGGTATTGTCGGATTTCAAAGTCAGGAAGTATTTGCCCATGAACCGGACGGTTGAGATTACCATAATTCCGCAGAAAACCGGTACGTTTCCGTTTACCTGCGGCATGGGTATGTTTCACGGAAAACTCATTGTTCGCTAAACAAAAGCCAAACAAATATGAAAAAAGAATATGAAATAAAAGGAATGCACTGCGCATCGTGCGTATACACGGTCGAGAAAGCGCTAAAAACCGTTGCCGGCGTGAATGACGCTAATGTCAATCTCGCGACCGGCAAGGCAACTATAACTTCGGAGAAACCCGTATCCGATCAGGCGGTGATAGAGGTGGTAGGAAAAACAGGCTACAAAGCCATAACCTATAAAAACGATGTTAACGGGGCCAAGGAGACGGAAAAACGGAAAGAGCTGGCGGCATTGAAAAATAAAGTTATTATCAGCATGGGAATAGGATTATTAATCTTATGGGGAAGCTTTCCCGGCATATCGCACGTAGCACCAGGTTTTCTCCAAGAAGCTGCTGTCCAGATGATTTTGGCTACTATTATCCAATTTTGGGCTGGTATGGAGTTTTATAAAGCCACGATACCGGCCTTAAAACACCGAATGGCGAATATGGATACCTTGGTGGCGCTAGGTACATCAATCGCATACGGATATTCAGTCTTTATAACCTTTTTTCCACATATCGTTCAACAAATTGGATCAAAGCAGATGACCTACTTTGATGTTTCTTCATTGATCATCGCATTGATATTGTTGGGCAGATATTTCGAGGCGCGGGCAAAAGCAGGTACGTCTGCCGCAATTAAAAAGCTTATAGGTTTGCAGGCAAAAACAGCGCGGGTGGTCAGAGGAAATAAGGAGATGGATGTACCTATAGAGCAAGTGAAAATAGGTGACCTGATCCGTGTTAGACCGGGTGAGAAAATACCGGTAGACGGAGTAATAGAAAGCGGAGAATCATCTGTTGATGAATCCATGATAACCGGCGAAA
>CAZFQZ010000052.1:0-4951 GCA_964521305.1 uncultured Gammaproteobacteria bacterium | reverse complement strand
TAAAATACTTCCTTTAAAATACCCCTTGACAAAATAAAAAGTATCCTTTATTGTTTAATTATAGGATTTAAATTAGAAATTAAATAAAGGATATAATACTATGAAAACCAGAAAAACGCGCGGAATTGAAAAATCAAAAAAAACGAATTGGAAAATGGAAATAAATGAAAACTTGTTGTATGCATTCAAGGATTTGTTTGTCAGCGGTTTGACGGGAGATGGAGATTATAAGCATGCGCAGAGCAAACCCGGGTTCATTATAAATTAATAATCGATTCTATGAAAGCACAGACGATGAAGAATGATTTGCCTTTAACCAACGAAGACGAAGGGGAATATGCAGGATAAAATACATAAGGAATAGATTTTTAGAATCTGAGTCGAGATTCTATTTTATGCGCCACCGAGTCCAAAGAATTTTCCGAGGGCTCGGTGCGTTATTTACCGAAAAGGAGTGGGAGTGTCTGGGACAATCGCTGGATTTGCTATACCTCCAGAAAAAAATCTCGTAACCGGATTACTGCAGGCTAGTAGTGCTAAAGCAAAAATCCCTAGTGGTATTAATACTTTTGCCTTTGGGTATTTATTCTCAAACACAGTAACGTACGCTTGCAAATCACTGATTATCCTGTTTGTTTGATCTTTTCCAACTTTTCCAATATGAATAATACACTCTTTTACTTTGACCATATTTATTAAATAACTTTGAATTAGTTATTATATAAGTAAATTCATAGTTGTCAAGTGTTTTTGGTTGTTAAGAGAATCCGAATGATAATAATCAGTTTTCCAGCGTCGAAGTATCTCCCAGAGGCAAGCCGAGTTCTTTGGCTTTCAGGACTCTTCGCATAATTTTTCCGCTTCTGGTTTTGGGCAGCGAATCGACAAAAACCATTTCTTTCGGTGTTGCGATCGGACCGATCATATTGCGCATTTCATTCACGAGTTCCTTTTTCAGTTCGTCGGTTCCGGTAAACCCTTTTTTGAGTATGACAAAGGCTTTGATGGATTCGCCGGTAATCTCGTCGGGCTTGCCGATGACGGCTGCTTCCGCAACGGCCTTATGGGCAACCAGGGCGCTTTCCAATTCCGCGCTTCCAAGCCTGTGGCCCGATACCTTGATGACGTCGTCGTTGCGGCCCACGATCCAGAAATAGCCGTCTTCGTCCTTTTTTGCGGAATCTCCGCTGAAATAAAAAAACTGTTTGGATTCCGCAATTGCCGGATTGGTGATTTCCTCGTTCTGGAAATAGGTAGTGAGGTAGCGCTGCGGATTATGGTACACGTCCATCAGCATGCTGGGCCAGGGTTTTTTGATGACCAGGTAGCCCTGGGTATTGACCGGTACGGGATTGCCCTGCGCGTCAACAATGTCAGCTTCAACGCCGAAAAAGGGCTTAAAGGCGCTTCCCGGTTTTAAGGGTACCGAAGGAGCCGGCGTAATCATGAACATGCCGGTTTCGGTCTGCCACCACGTATCCATGATCGGGCAGCGCTCCTTGCCTATGACTTTATGGTACCAGACCCATGCTTCGGGATTGATCGGTTCGCCGACGCTACCCAATATCTTCAATGACGAGAGATCGTATTTGTTCGGGAACTCATCGCCGAGCCGCATAAGGGCGCGTACTGCGGTAGGCGCGGTATAGAACTTGGTGATTTTGTATTTCTGTACCAGTTTCCACCAGATGCCCGCGTCAGGATAATCAGGCGTGCTTTCGTATACGAAAGACGTGACGCCGTTCATGAGCGGGGAATAAACGATATAGCTATGACCGGTGATCCAGCCCGAATCCGCAGTGCAGAAATACACGTCATCGGCAGCAAGATTAAAAACATATTTAAGCGTAATATAGGTGCCGACCATGTAGCCGGCCTGGGAGTGAATGACGCCTTTTGGTTTTCCTGTAGACCCCGAAGTGTAGAGAATGAAAAGAGGATCGGTTGCCTGCATAATTTCTGTCTGACATTCCGTACCCTGTTTTGCAATGAGTTCGTGGTACCAGTGATATTGTTTTTCCGCAACCGGAGAAAGATCAACAGGAGGTGCGGATGGCGAAACAGGTTGATACGGGCTTCCGGTGCCCTGGCTGCCAAGGCGGTTGACGACAACAACATGCTGTACTTCAGGAATATCCTTTATAGCCTCGTCAACGTTTTTCTTGCTTTCCACTATTTTGCTTTTGTACGGATAGCCGTCTGTACAGATAACGATTTTTGCCTGGGCGTCGATGATGCGCATTTTCAAAGCCTGGATTGAAAATCCGGAAAACACCACCGAATGGACGACACCGATCTTGGCGCACGCAAGCATGGCCACAAACTGCTCGGGAATACGGGGAAGGTATATAGAAACGCGGTCGCCTTTTTTGAGACCTAACGATTTCAATGCGTTGGCAAATCTGCAGACTTCCTCGTTCAGCTGCGTATACGTATATTTCCGTACCGGACCTTCCGCATCAGACGTTTGCGGTTGGCCCTCCCAGATATACGCCAACTTGTCTTTGACCGGTGTTGACATGTGCCGGTCAAGTGCATTATGTACGATGTTACATTGGGCGCCGGTAAACCAACGGGCATACGGATAATTCCAGTCGAGAACCTTGTCCCACAGTTTATACCATTCAAGTTCATTTGCGATCTTTTCCCAGAATGCTTCTGGATTATCCTGTACCTCTTTGTACAGTTTCTCGTAGTCTTTGACGTAGGATGCATCAACTGTTTCTTGTTTCGGAGAGATCATAGACTATTGTGGGAGTTTTTTTAAAAGATGTCAAGTGGAAATATATAAAATATCAAAATAGAACGGATAGATATATTGGTTCAAATTATAAGTTTGTGATATAATGCTTTATTATGTCAGAAGACCGTAAATATGGTTCTCCCGTTGAACCGAATCGCGACAGCGAACGATTTGACATAGCAAGATCATGGCTTAATAAAGTAGGTTTAAAACCATTTAATAAGAACGAATTACGAGCGATTTCCAACGCATATTCAAAGGCATTAAAAGAAGGAATTGCAAATAGTCAAGACTCACATTTGCATCTGGCAGATACAAGGCTTTCTCAGATCAGCCCTGAAAATCTTCCTGTCGGCGAAGAAGCGTGTGTGATTGAAATAGGCGGGACAAATGTTCGGGTTGCGTATGTAAAAGTAAATGACAAACATGAAACTGAAATAGATAAAACTAGGGAAATGATGGAGATAAAATTAGAAAAAGATACGTATGATTCTCCAGAAGAATTTTTTTCGACTGTTGTTGAAAAGTTAAAACCTAAGTTGGGAAAAGTTCCGCCAAAAGCGATCGGATTTATCTGGTCGCTTCCTGGAGATATTCAGCAGACAGAAAATGGCGTAGATGTGAGAAGTACATCAGGGGATATTAACCATAAATTCAATATTCCGGACTTCGATAAAAAAAGAGTAGGTGAATATTTATTGAATGAATTAGGAAAAGTTTACGACCAAGATTTATCGAAAACACCCCTTGTCGTGTTGAATGATACTCCTGCAGTGTTACTATCAAAAGCAAGTAAAATAGGTGGTGTAGTCGGAACTGGATTTAATTTGGCACTGAAAGTGCTTGGAAAAATATTCAATACAGAATCAGGTAATTTTCCTGATGTTCCAGTGCATCATTTCGCTTCGCTGGTCGACGAAGAAAGCGAATCAAAAGGAAAATATTGGGCGGAAAAACAAATTTCGGGTAAATGGTTGGGTATTACCTTTGATAAGTTGGTAAGAGAACTTATTGTTGAAAGATTAGTAAACTTACCTAATGCAGATGCACTTACAACGAGTGAATTGGGTAAGTTATTAAAAGGTGCCACTGATAGAAAAGCGCTGGGTCCAAAATACGGATATATAGATATCATCTCATACGGTATTCTAGAAATGATAGCAGGAAGGATGGCTCATCGTTCAGCTCAAATCGTCGGAACGATGATTGGTACAATGGTTAAGACCTTTCCTGATGAGTTCGAAAAGAAGGTTATAATCCCAATAGAAGGAAGTTTTTTTTGGGGACTTGAAGGTTATAAGGATTTAGTTGCGAAATACGCTAAAGAAATATCCGGACACATTTTTGAGTTTCCTCAAATCGAGCATGCGGGGATTTTGGGAGCAGGAGCAGCTGCCATACATCAGTTACAGCAAATGGCAAGAAACGCACAAGAGGCTATTTAAAAAGGTTTGGAGATGACTTCTAGCTTCTCATTTCGGTCATTTTGGATATTCTCACTTAAAACCGTTTCATACCTTAATTATAAAGTGATTCTTTATATTTTTTTGTATAATGGTTTCATGTCTCAACTTTCTATAGATGAACGCCTTAATCTAATTAAACAGGTCGGTGAGGAAATTGTTTCCGAAGATGAACTGCGGAAACTTTTGGAAAGCGGGGAAGATCTGATTGCATATGACGGTTTTGAACCTTCCGGACAGATTCACATCGCACAGGGTATTTTGCGCGCGATCAATGTCAACAAAATGATAAAAGCTGGAGTGAGGTTCAAAATGTGGGTCGCGGACTGGCATGCGATGGCGAATAACAAAATGGGCGGTGATCTGGAAAAAATCAAAATAGTCGGGAAGTATTTCATCGAAGTCTGGCGTGCGAGCGGCATGGATTTGGATAACGTCGAGTTCATGTGGGCGTCGGATATGGCAAAAAACCCTGATTACTGGAAACTGGTCGTACAAGTCGGGAAAACCAATGTGTTGAAACGGTTCATCAGAACTGCTGAAATGATGGGACGGGAAGAGTCGCTGGATAAACTGACCGGCGCGAATATCATTTATTCCTGTATGCAGGTCGCGGACATTTTTATGCTTGGCGCAAAGATAACACAGTTGGGAATGGATCAGCGGAAACTGAATATGTTGGCCCGGGAAGTCGGACCTCAACTTGGGTTTTGGAAACCGGTTGTGGTGAGTCATCATATGTTGA
>CAZFQZ010000051.1:0-5055 GCA_964521305.1 uncultured Gammaproteobacteria bacterium | reverse complement strand
ACTTTTTCCAGATGGCCGTGCGCAATTTTTAATCGGTGAAGCAAATCCTGTTTTGAAGCCGTGCTGATATCCATATTTTTTTTATTGAATTGGTAATTAGATTTTAGGAATTTCTCATATATCCTATCCCCTACCATAGGATAGTACAGGAAAAAAAAGAAGTTGTCAACTCATTTTTCCACGCCGAAAAACTTCACGCGATCCCCCCTGAACATAAGGTCAATCTCGCCTGTCGGGCCGTTCCTGTGTTTGGCGATATACAGTTTGATGAGCCGTTTGCTCTGGTCCAATAAATCCTCGCTTTCATCCTCGTAGTACAAAAACATAACTACATCTGCGTCCTGTTCGATCGCGCCGCTTTCACGTAAATCAGCCAACTGGGGTTTTTTCGTTCCCCTCTGCTCAACCGCCCGGGATAGCTGGGAAATCGCAATGACCGGAATACGCAGTTCACGCGCCAGGTTTTTCAGCCCCTGGGAAACCGCCGACACTTCTGTCACTCGCGATTCATAGAATCTGCCTGCATTGGCCAATTGTAAGTAATCAACGATCACCAGTTGGATGTTTTTTTCCACTTTGAGCTTTCGTGCCTTTGTTCGCATCTCCAGTATCGATGCGCCCGGCGTATCATCGATATATATCGGGGCTTCGGAAAGCTCTCCCATCGCCTCTGTCAATTTTTTGTAATCGTCATCGGAAAGCTTTCCCGTTTTCAACCGCCATGCGTCAATATCCGCCTGGCCGACCAACAACCGGTCAACTAACTCTTCTTTGCTCATTTCCAGGGAAAAAAACCCGACGGGTATTTTATGCTTTGTCGCTGCGTTCAGTGCAATATTCAACGCCAGCGTCGTTTTTCCGATACCCGGACGGGCTGCCAATACCAAAAGGTTGGAGTTTTGCATGCCTGCGAGTTTACTGTCCAGATCGGTGAATCCAGTGGGAATTCCGCGCAGGTTTGCTCCCTGCTTGATAAACTCCTCCAACCGTTCAAAACTTTCCGCCAACACCTCTTTCAGCTCAACAAAATCCTGGTGCAGATGTTGTTGTGCCAAAGCGAAAATCTCAACTTCTGCTTCATCAAGCAGTTTTTGAGTATCGCCTTTTTCGTCGAATGACTTTTCTACCATGCGCGATGAAAGCTCGATGAGTTTTCTCTTGGTATACTGATTCTTTACGATTCTTCCGTAATGTTCCACGTACGCTGATGTCGGAACTGCATTGATCAGATCCGACAGATAACTCTGGCCACCGATTTTTTTGATATTTCCTTCCTGCTTCAATTCGTCCTTCAAGGTAACCAGGTCGATTGGCTGCTGTTTTTCGAAAAGAACAATCATAGCAGAGTAGATAACCTGGTGTTCGGGAGTATAAAAATGGTCGGACTTTAAAAATTCCGCAACCATGTTGATTGCCGAAGAGTCGATAAGAATAGCGCCGAGAACCGATTTTTCGGCGTCAAGGTCATGAGGAGGAACTTTTAATCTGTCTGAAGAAGCCATAAAAATTAATCACAAATATCAAATAATAAATCCACAAATCAATGATAAATACAAATACTTGAAATTTTAAAATATTTGCTCTTTATGTTTGACTTGATGTTTGTGATTTGTAATTTGTTATTTATGAAGTAATGTCAAGGGTAACAATCTTCATTTCCTGTCCGAAATCTTCTTTGCGCACGACCAGTTTCTGTATCGGCTGCAACGACTCGGCGCCGAATTTTTTCAGGAACTCGGATACGGCCGCCAATTTCGAAAAATGCTCCTGGTTGAGTTTCGGATCATTGTAATGCATCGGTATTACGATTGACGGTTCTATTTTCTTGACCAGTTCCGTCGCTTCATCCGGATCTATGGTATAAAATCCGCCGACCGGAATCATAAGGATGTTGACGTCACCGATCGTGTCCAGGAACGCATCGTCCGGCACCAATCCCAGATCGCCGCAGTGCAAAACCGATATTCCTTCCGACTCGATTTTATACATGATATCCTCTCCCCGTTCTGCGCCTTGTTTTTTGTCATGAAATGTTTTGTATCCGAATATGCGGACGCCGAGCTTTTCGAACTCACCCGGCATATCGATAACCAACGGATTTCCACCGATCTGGTCCGCCCTGTTATGATCTTTATGACTGTGGGAAACCGTCACGACATCTGCCTCGACTTTCGGATATTTTATGCCGATATACGGATCAAACGGGTCTGTCACGATTCGCGCATTCTTAGACTTGACAAGAAAGGAGGCATGGCCGAGGTATTTGATTTCCATAGTGTAGAAAGAATAGCAAACTATAAACCACATTTCAAATGACAAATGATAAATCCACAAATCAATAATAAATATCAAATATTGAGATTGTTTAAAGTATCTGTCGACATTGAATTGTTATTTGTGATCTGTAATTTGTCGTTTATTTGCATATCTGCTCTTTCAATCTCTGCTGTTCTTGCGGAGGTAGTTTATCGATCTGCTTGACTACGTTACCGACGGTACTATCAAATACCAGATTTGATACTGCCTGGGAAGACTCCGAAGCCACATTACTCACGAACTGCATAGCGCCACCGATTGTGGTATCGCTGATACTTCCTGCCGTTTTACCCAAATTATCCGCCAGGCTCTGAATATCCTGTTGTACTGAATGAATAGGCTTTGCATTTTCTTCTACGCCAAGCACGTTGGAATTCGCTTTCCGACTCATATGTTTCCATGGGGCAACCTTATCGACGACAAATCCAACGGCGATCAGCAAAACCAGAAAAATAAGTTTGGGAACAAATGCGTGATTTTCTTTCTTTTTCTTTTCCAGAGGACGAATGGGCATAGCAGTAATATCATACAATAATCTTGGATGTGTGCGCTATAATAGAAATATTACTGGTGATCGTAGCTCAATTTGGTAGAGCGTCGCCCTGTGGAGGCGAATGTTGGGGGTTCAAATCCCCTCGATCACCCACACATAGAAGCGTAAAAAAACGGTTGGGCGTCAATCGAAATAACGTGGTATATCAACCCCTGTTTTTTTGTTCGACTCACTCCTTTTACTCCGTTCATATGTTTACATTTTCCTTTCGCATCGGTATGTCTGGTCAGTCTTACGTGACAATCTATCGGGTTGCAAACCGGCATACGAGGGTAGACAATCACCTGTTTTATATCGGAGTATAATTTTCGTACCATGGTCAAACTACCGAAATTGCCGAAACCGCCAAACCTGCCAAAAAAATTGAAGCGAGTCAGGTCGTTTTTTATACATTATAAAAAACTGATCATTATCATGGCGTTCATTATTATTTTCGTAACGGGGTTTATTGTTTGGGCAATGAGATTAAGAAGCCGTATGCTTTCCCAAATGCAAGCTTCGGAAAAATCAGTTCCTTCGAATTATGTATATTATGCATCAAAATCCGGAGAGCTGATACCGACCGTTAACTTGACACCACCGTCTGACTCGAATGTTTTGGGAATATCAAACGCCGGTAAACCGGATACAAGCCATGCATATATTCCGCCGCCTACGTTTACTCCCTATCCGACACCGACGCCGTATGTTTTTCCAGCCAATGCGCCAATCCCGACGTCCGCTCCTGTACAATCAGCTTCCCAGCCGGCGTCCTGCGCAGGAATTCCGACCGCGTATAATTCGGAAGCGATCGTTTCATCGAGTTCAACTCAGGTAAACAATCCGGTAACGATAGAAATACAGCTGCTCGACTGTAAAAATTCATTTGCGGCTGCCAACGACACTCTGATTGTTACGCTCATATCCGGTGATTCCACGAGCAAAATCAACGGCTCTGTTTCTCCGGTTACCATCCAGGCGCAAAACGGTAAGGCGAGTTTTTCCGTCGTTTCGACGAACGCGACAACCGACATATTTCAAATTAACGATACCGCACGTTCGTTTAACGTGACCGACCCGCACAACCGCAACCCCAGCGTGACATTCACCGTTTACAGCGCGAGCAATAATCCCAACTGCACTACGGCGGCAGGAGTACCGAATTCATGGTACTCGGATGTCTATCCAGCCTCTCCCCAATCCGCAAATGCCGGTTCGTCAGTAACGTTCTCCGTTGTCATCCGTGACTGCACGAAAAACACCGTAGAGGTGTCCGACAACGTGTATATTTCCTTGAGTTCGGGCGATTCGACGACAAAAATAAATGGTAGCAGTCCACCTTATTCCCTGACAGCGCAAAACGGCCAGGCAAGTTTTACTGTCGCATCACAAAATGCAGGGACAAATACATTTGTCGTCCAGGATACGACCAGCTCATTTACAGTTACTGATCAGAATAACCATAATCCGAGCGTGGTCTTTAACGCAACACCAACACCGACGCCGACACCGGCTCCCACAACACAACCCGCGAACACGCCGACACCGGTACCAACTGCAATCCCGACAGTCACACCCACGCCGACACCTACACCTGTCGTTGCGACTACTCCGTCCCCCGCTCCTACCCAATGAAGTGGGTATTGTCGTTCAACAGCCATTATCTGAAGATATGATTATTGTAAAATTTTACTAAATCGAGTTCGGAAAAATGAACTATACTCTTCGCCTGCTGTTGAATTTACGAAGTCTTGACAAAGATGAAACTGAATTATATAATTAAATCACTAAAATCACCTGCGACACCGAAAGGTCTTCGCAGGATTTTTTTTGGTATAATGAATCCAGAATGACCCAGAAACGTTGTTATATTCTTGTTGACGGAAGTAATTTTTACTTCAAATTAAAATATCTGAAGTTGCATTATCTCCTTGATTTTGATTTTTCCCGTTTCATCAAAATGCTTGTTGGAAAAAATAAATTTGCTGAATGTATTTATTATATCGGCAAAGTGCGGACTGATGGCACGGAAAAAACCCAAGTATTATTCAATAATCAACGTAAACTATTTGCCCATCTCAAATTACATAAGGTACAGTATTCGCTTGGATACCTCCTGAAATCAGATGATAAGTTTCACGAAAAAGGAGTGGATTATAATTACCCCCATATTTCAGACAGTATGCTAAGATACTTTTTACACTATG
>CAZFQZ010000050.1:0-5169 GCA_964521305.1 uncultured Gammaproteobacteria bacterium | reverse complement strand
TCAGGTCTCGAAGAATCATGATCATGTGATCGATTTCTGTAGTTAAAATAGCGATAGCAAGTGCCGTGATGTAAAAGGAGGTCATGATGAGAAGCGAGTTGATCAATAAGCCGATATAAAGCATGACATTAGGGATACTTAAGTGAGGTGTTCGTGCAATAAGAGATACGAGAATAAGAATATAAGGAATGATCATAATTGCATCTAATACGTCAATTCCCCCAACAAGTATTCGAAGAAAGGGATGAGCGGGACGGAGAAGAATACCGTCGAACTCGCCGGAAACGATAATAGGTCTGAAGCGGTATACTTCGCGGAACAAAAGTTGGCCTAACGTATCGATAAAATTAAAGGTCAAGAAAAATATAAGGGTTTGTTGGACTGTATAACCCGCAAGGAATTTGATTTTGGCGACAAGGAAATAGATAAAGATAAAGTAAAATGCAAAACGGATGATTTTACCCGCAGTGAAAGATATTACGCCAGCGCGATGCTGCATGGTAGTCTTCATGCTGTATATACTCAAAATCCAAAAGACCCTTAGGTTAAATTTGATTCTATCGGCCATAGGCATTGTAATTTTTAACACCGGATTTCCAGATGATACCGCTTGCGAAAAGCATGATACCGGCCCAAATAACCGCCATCACGACAGGGAATATTAATTGCGGCGAGATACCATTGACGAATATTTTCGTCGGCAGATACATAAGGTATGGAAACGGTGTAAGCAGTAACAGGTTGTAAAGAAATTTCGGGAGTATATCTAGCGGAAAGAAAGATCCCGCGAGCATCGTAGTGATAGTAATATAAATAAACCGCGGCGCCCAGATGTCATTCGACCAAAATGCCAAACAGGAAAGACAGAGCGATATAAAAAAAGAAATAACAACTCCTAAAACTAAAGCAATTATAAAAAATAAATAATTTAACAGGTTCGTTTGTATTAGTATTGAAGGTTTAAAAATTAATATAAGTGTAACTACTTCAATAACGGAAAAAAAGAAATTGATGCCTTTATCAGCTATTTCCTTGCTGAGCGCATATTTGAAGTAAGATATCGGTTTGAGGAAATCGTTGGCGATATCACCCGAGAGTATATCGTTTGCTATCTCGCTGGTTCGCGTTCCCATGATGAACGAAGAAATTAGATTAATAGCCAAGATATATGTTATGAGCGTTTCATGAGAATACGAGAATAGTTGAGTTCTGTGGATCATTATACTGTTCCATAAAAAATATACGAAGACTATTGCGAAAATATTCCGTATTCTCCATAAGAAAAAACTTAGGCGGTACACGAACACTTGTTTGATTCCCAGATACGCGATAATCAAGTATTTTTTCATGAAGGTATGGAATTATTGTATCAGATGTTAGCTATGATTTTATCGGTGAAGACAGCAGTTGATACGGATCCTGTTTTTGCTATATCTTTTGTCCCGTATCCTTGCGATAAGGTTTTTTCCGTTGCCTTGAAAATCTCATCGCTCTCTTTTTTCAATCCGAAGCTATAGTCCAGCATCATTGCGGCAGACAGAATAGTTCCGATGGGATTTGCAATATTCTTGCCTGCAGCTTTTGGATAGGATCCGTGGATGGGTTCGTATAACGATATTTTTTTTCCGATCGATGCGGAAGGCAAAAGTCCGATGGATCCGGCTATAACAGACGCTTCGTCACTCAGAATATCGCCGAACATGTTTTCGGTCAGGATAACGTCAAACTCCGCGGGCCGCTTTATTATTTGCTGGGATGCATTATCCACAAACATGAAGTCGACATGGATGTTCGGGTATTTGATTTTCAGTTGTTGGACGGTCTCCCTCCAAAGTCTTGATGTCTCCAGGACATTTGCCTTGTCCACTACCGTCAGCCTTTTTTTGCGCTTCATTGCAAGTTCGAAAGCGAATATCGCAACGCGCTCGATTTCTTTTACAGAATATTCGGACGTATCGAATGCCCGAGTTCCATTATCAGTTCTTCCACGCTTACCGAAATATATGCCGGCAATCAGTTCGCGGATTACCACGAAATCAACTCCTTTGATTATTTCCGGCTTGAGCGGTGATTGGTTTATCATGGAGTCGAAAACCTGTATTGGTCTGACATTTGCATACAATCCCAGATGTTTGCGCATGGCAAGAAGTCCCTGTTCGGGTCTGACCTTTGCATTCGGATCGTTATCGTATCGTGGATTGCCGACAGCACCGAAAAGGATTGCATCGGATTTGTCGCAGAGATTTTTCGTTTTGTCAGGAAACGGATTTCCTGTTTTTTCGATTGCCGCATGGCCGATCAAGCCATATTCGAATAAAAATTTATGATGGTATTTTTTTGCGACACCATTCAAGACTTTGATTGCCTGTTCGATCACTTCTGGCCCTACGCCGTCACCCGGTAGGACAGCTATAGATTTTTTCATAAGTATATTTCGTAGATTCTGTTCCTCGTATTTCCTTTCCTGCGATGCTACCCGCCGTTCGGCGGATGCCCGCCCTGCCTGCCGGTTTACCCGCCGTTAGGTGGGCAGGCAGGTTCTTGGAAAGGACACCTCACTCGAGACACCTACGAAAATTATAAATACTTTCTCGGATCTACGATTTCTCCTGCAACAGCGGCAGTAGTGACAGTAATCGGCGATGCCAAAAATATTTTCGCTTCGCACGACCCCATCCTACCTATATAATTCCTATTGGAACTGGAAATAATCTGCGCTCCTTTGCCTACCACGCCC
The DNA here is from genome assembly GCA_964521305.1 of uncultured Gammaproteobacteria bacterium. Lineage (GTDB taxonomy): Bacteria > Patescibacteriota > Microgenomatia > UBA1406 > GWC2-37-13 > CAZBEJ01. The sequence goes on along the minus strand of CAZFQZ010000050.1, from coordinate 2,432 downwards.
ATATGTTTACCAAAACACGGACCGCAGTTGGACGATTCGATATTTGCGCCTGCTTCCGCGAATATTTGCAGGATTCCTTCTTTCATCAATCGGTTATAGACGTTTCTCGATGCAGGAATCACTACGAAATTCACATCAGGATGCACTTTTTTACCTTTGATGACTTTTGCCGATTCCACGAAATCTTCATAGCGGCCGTTGGTGCATGCTCCCAAAAACGCATCGCTGATTTTGAGCGTTGTCACCGGAGCGATATCCATGGTTTTGCTTTTTTGCGTCTGTTTCATATAGGAATCAAGTTTCGAGACGAATGTCACGTTGCCCGGTTTGTGCGGAAACGCAACACAGGGTTCTAGATCAGACAGGTCAACGTCAATGACTTTTTCATATGAACATCCCGAGTCGGGAGTGTATGTTTTGTACGGAAACTTGTTCCTGTTTTTCAGATATGTTTCCATTAATACGTCGGGCTCGAAAATTGCGGTACGCGCTCCCATTTCCACGCTCATGTTGGCAATGGTGATGCGTTGCTCCATGGAAACGTTTTTCAAACCGGGCCCGCCGAACTCAATGATGCGTTTTGATGCACCGTCAACTCCAAGTTTCCCGATGAGATATAAAATCAGATCTTTGCCGTAAACTCCTTTTTTGAACGACCCTTTCAGATTGAATCTGATGGTGTTCGGTATTTGGAAATCATACAAATGGCCTGTTCCTAATGCATATGACGCATCGGTAGTTCCCACACCAAATGCCAGCGCGTTGAATGCGCCGTTCGTGTCAGTATGCGAATCGGTTCCCAAAATTATTTCTCCAGGTACGATATATCCATCCTCGATCAATACCACATGCTCTATTCCGTCACCTTCCTTGTAGCATTTGGCCCCCTGTTCCTTACAAAACTGTTCCATGAGATCTATTCCTTCTGATACGCTGACTGACGAAGACGGAACCGTATGGTCAGGAATGAAAAACACCCGTTTCGGATCAAAAATCCTAAGTTTTTTATGAAGTTTTTTGAACACGTCGCCGAAATGGTTTCTGAAATCCTTGATTGCCGGCGGACCGATAACTTCATTGAAAAATAAAATGTCAATCGATAAGTCCAATTCATCTCCCGCATAAATTGGTTTTCCCGCATGATCGGAAACGATTTTTTCCACAATGGTTTGAGGTTTTTTGCCTGTTTTTATCTTATTCCCTTGCGCCGTATACAACCCCGTAGGTTGTTTGATGGTAAGAAGAGTTTTTAGATGGTTTCTGATCTTGCCGATTTTTCCTCCCAGAGAAAATGTTTTGATGTCTTCTTCGGGGTTCAAAATGGGATAAGATTTGTTTTCATACACGACACGCTTGTTTTCCAGATCCACAATTAAAGGTTTTCCGGATTTGAAAGGTGAAATATCACTGACCAGAATAAGTGCCAAACCGTTATTCAGACTGTTCCGGTAAAAAATATCAGGATATGAAACAGCGACAACTGCTTTTACGTTGTTTTCCTGCAGCGCATAGACAGCCTGTTCGCGCGACGAGCCGCAGCCAAAGTTTTTTCCTGCTACAACGATGTTGTTTTCGTGTTTTGCAGAGCGTTTCACGAATTGCTGATCATAGTTACTGAATGCGTATTGTTTGAAGAACGAGTGTTCAGTCGATTCCTGTAATGTCCATGCAGGAATAATATCATCGGTGTTGATGTCGTCAGGAAAGACCGAACTTATTGTTCCTGATATTTGAGTAATCATTATTTTTTCGTGGGAATAACTTTACCGCACCAGAAACATAGAAGTTCGCAACCAGCAGATCCTGTTCTTGTCGCGTGTTTTGAACCTTTTTCATTAATCACGAAATCGCCTTGCTTGAATGTTCCCCGGTGATCCATGAATGAGCCTTTCACGATATATACCCATTCGACATCTGGATGCAGGTGTTCGGAATATGAAGTATTGGGTTCAAGTTTCATAAGATCGATTTGAAAGTTTTTAGCTTTATTTTTTGCCAAAAGCTTTGAATAAACCTTTCCTCGCTCTTTTTTCCAGGGTATTTTTGAGGTATCCATAGGTTATTTTTTAACTGCAATGGCATCGATTTCGACGAGCACTCCTAACGGTAGTTTATTAACCTGTACGGTTGTCCTGGCCGGCTTATGGTCCGTAAAATATTCTCCGTATATTTTGTTGATCAGCGGATAATCGTCCATGTTTGTTACGAATACCGTCGTTTTGGTAACGTGATTGAAATCAGATCCCGCTGCGTCAAGGACCGCGGATAAGTTGTTCATGATCTGCTTTATCTGATTTACTATTCCGTCAACCACCTTATTGGTTATAGGGTCAAGGCCGACCTGACCTGAACAAAATACATAATCGCCTGTAACGATAGCCTGGGAATACGGCCCTGCTGCTTTTGGGGCTTTATCAGTGGAAATTGTTTTG
>CAZFQZ010000049.1:0-5277 GCA_964521305.1 uncultured Gammaproteobacteria bacterium | reverse complement strand
TTATTCCAGTCTTACCCCCAGATTCCTGCGGATTTTTTCGTGACGAGATTCTAATCACGAACCATAAGACATGTAGCTTGTAACACAAGTAATTTGTTATATTTTAGAAGAAATTCCCCAAATCATTCTTCCTATTTCATCAGCTAATAAGGAAAGGTTAGTAAAATTTCACTTCGGGGAAAACTGTCTGTAATATCGTAAATCAAATTAATTAGCAATTTTATCTTTTAATTTGTGATTTGCCATTTCAGTTTTAAGATTATAAAATTACCTTATGTTAACCATTATCTGCGGTGAAGATTCCGTTTCTTCAAGAAATTATTATAAGCAGCTGAAATTGCAAAAAAGACAGGGAGGAGAGGAGATCCGTGAACTTGTTCCAACAAAACTATCCGAAATACCGTTATGGCTCTCTGAATCAACCTCCTTATTTTTTCGGCGTATGGCGGTGTTCACCGAGCATCTGAACAAACACGTATCGAAACGGGGCAATCCGCACTATGTTGCGTTGATCGAGAAATTGGCGGCGGATAAGAACGTAGAGATAATCGACTGGGAGGAATTCCTGCCCCGTAGGAATCTAAAAATCTCGGCCAGGGTGACGGTTAAGGAATTCAAATCGCCGCAATCTGTCTTTACGCTTCTGGATAATTGCTATCCCGGAAATCTGAAACAATTTATTACTCAGCTCCATACATTACCGAAAAAAATAGATGAATTCTTCATATTCTCAATGCTCGTTAGACACATACGCAATATGGTATTGGTCAAAACTTCCCGAAATACCGGTACATTACAATCATGGCAGATCGCACGACTCAAAGCACAGGCACGATTCTGGAATATCGAGGATTTGATTCATTTCTATGATAGTTTGTACCGGATCGACGCTTCAACCAAATCAAGTATGACACCATTTAGCATTACGGAATCCCTTGACATCATCACGTGCTATTTCCTATGATATGATACTGTCATATTACATTAGTAGTTGGAGGAAAAAAATTGAATAAATATGGGAAATCAAATTCCTGACCATGTGTATCGCGGATATGACTTAAGGGGATTGGTTGATAAGGAGCTGAATGAAAAAACCGTTGCACTGCTCGCAAAAGGGTATGCTACGTGGCTGTTGAAACGCAGGGTATTTGACTGCGTCATAGGATTTGATTCGCGTGCTTCAAGTCCCAAATTCCGCGACGTAATGGTCAGGGAACTCACCAACGCGGGAATAACTGTCTATGACATCGGCATGACGCTTTCGCAGATTTCCTATTTTGCCCAATATTATTTCAGGACACGTGGCATGATCATGATTACCGCATCTCATAATCCCAAAGAATATAATGGTTTCAAATTCGGCACCGGATACTCGGAAACAATGATTACCGAGGAAATCCACGAATACAGGGATCTTGTCAAATCAGGTAAATTCGAGACCAGGCAACCTGCAGGCAAACACATACGGTTCGATATATTTCCCGAATACCAGAAGGATTTGATGAGAAGGGTGGAGAAGATCGGAAAATTCAAGGTGGTTATTGATTCATGTGCTGCAACAACCGGACTGTTCCTTCCTAAAATCCTCAGAGGTGCGGGATGTGAGGTAATCGAACAAAACACTAAACCCGACCCTAATTTTCCGGTAGGAGTCGCTGATCCTACTGAAAAAGAGGTTCAGGAACGACTTGCCAGACGGGTTGTCCAGGAAAAAGCGGATTTGGGCTTTTCATACGATACGGACGGTGACAGGATCGGCGTCGTCGACAACAAAGGCAATCTTATGTGGAACGATACGCTGGTTTCCTTGTTTTCTCAAGACATCCTGGATTATGCTCCCGATTCGAAGATAATCTACAACGTTTTATGCTCTAAACAGGTCGGCGAGGTCATAAAAGCATCGCATGGCGTACCGATTATGTGGTTGACCGGACACTCGTTCATCAAAGCAAAAGTGCGTGAAGAACGGGCAATGTTCGGCGGAGAATTAAGCGGACATTTTTTCTTTCTCGATAATTTTTATGGCCATGACGACGGAGCAATCGCGTCCCTCAGACTGCTTGCCTATCTGACCAGGAAAGGTCAGACGCTGGAACAGGTAGTACGCAAACTGCCTCATTATATTTCGAGTCCCGAAATCAAAGTAGGCTGCTCTGATAATATAAAATTTGATGTTGTCACTCATAAAATAGGCGGGGAAATAAAGAAACTCTATCCTGACGCACAATATGTGGAGATTGACGGCATACGCATGGATACCCAATCGGAGATGATGATCTGTCGGGCTTCCCAGAATGGGCCATATCTGACCGTAAAGTTCGAGGCCAAAGAACAGGAACCATATAACAAACTCAAAACCCAGATTGGCAGCATATTGCGTGCGATCCGGGAAGTCGATTTTTCTTCAGGAGTGAATATTTCCTCGCTCGACTGAATTTGGAAATTATTTCGGAGGGAAATACGGCAGACACTGCTCCAAAATAACCTATAATATATATTCGCCGTGTGGTATACTATATACCTATGCTTGATGAATCCCAGGTAGGTAGGCAGCCAATTACCTTGTCGAACTATACCAAAGCGCTTATTGATACTCTAAAATCAATCAAAACACGGCCAAGGCCAGACGACCTATCCCAGCTTTCGGTATCGCAGACCGTGTCTTTTTTTGCTCTCGTATATGAAAAAGTGAGAAATGCCATTGATTTCAAGGATGATCATCTCATTTTGCGCGCCGCAATCGAACGTATATTAAAACGCAGGTTTTCTCTCAATCCCGATGCCAAAACAGAGGCCGAGAATCTTCTCCGTGAGCTTCTTTGGGCGCGTTACTTCGACAACGGTACATTGGGTAATGATGACGTTGTTCTTATCCAGAAGATTATCGATCGATACGTATTTCTCAAAAAACAGATCGTTGTCGGCAGAAACAGCGAAATGCAGCAATATCTCAACCAGTTTCTCATCGACTTGATCACATGCGAAATAGAGGAAACCCTGAAACCGGCGACTGCCGCCAAATATGCGAATTTTACGTTTTTCATTTATCAGGTGTTAAAACAGAAAATTAAAATAGAGGGACTTACCGAAGCTCAGAAAGATTCCTATTTCCTCGTATCAATCGATAAAACGTTCGGCAAGAGCGACAAACCGTACCAACGGTATCATCTGTTTATAGCGTTTTATAAGCCAATGCAGCAATATACCGACCAGGAATTAAAGGATCTTTCGACCAAACTGCCGGGCATTTTCAAGAAAATAGATGATATGATCACGAGTCCTTTTGTCGATTCGCTGGGTAAATTCGTCAGAAAACAACTCCCGCCGTTCCTGATACTCTTTGACGTCATCAAAAAAAAGTTCTCGACAATCGAAAAAGTGTTTGCCGATGGTGAATTGTTGTGGAACGAAGTTGACGTCACCTGCAGGGAGCGATACCAGGATTTGGGAAACAGGATACGCGGTTTAGCAGTACGAAGCTTTATTTATATACTGGCGACCAAAATGATTTTTGCACTGATCCTTGAATACCCGCTTTCCCTGTATATTTACGGCGAGGTTAATTGGTACTCCATAGCCATCAACAGTATTTTCCCGCCGATACTTATGATTTTCATCCTGATGTTTTTCCGCGTACCGGGTGAAGACAATACAAAAAAAATATATCAGCGGATTACCGGAATCGTCAATGCCGACAAATCGTTCGAAACCCGCGTCGCCTATATGCCAAAAAAACCGAGGCAGCGAAGACCTGTACTCATTTTCGGCTTTACTATATTTTATTCCCTGACGTTTATCATTACGCTGAGCATCATCTATGAGGTGTTGACCCTACTTCATTTCAATCTCATCAGCCAATTCATCTTCCTGTTCTTTGTAAGCGTCGTGACATTCTTTTCGTACCGCATACGTCAAATCGTAAAGGAATTGCGGCTCGACGACAAGGACAGCATTTTTACGCCGATCATAGATTTCTTCTTCATGCCGATCCTTTCTCTGGGTAAGTTTTTCAGTTCGGAAGTTGCGAAATTGAATTTTTTCATTTTCATATTCGATTTCCTTATCGAAGCTCCTTTTAAGTTAGTTTTTGAAGTCGTGGAAGAGTGGATTTCTTTTGTGAGAAAGAGAAAAGAAGAGATTATATGAATTTCTGGCAAAAACTTCCCCAACCCATTATCGGTCTTTCTCCGATGGACGGCGTGACTGATGCGGCATTCAGGGAAATAACCGATATATACGGAAGGCCGGACGTCCTCTATTCTGAATTTATACCTGTGGAAGCTCTTGAGCACAACGCGCCCAAGGTATTGCATGCATTCAGAAAACATGCCAGTAGAACCCCCATCGTGGCTCAACTATTCGGAACAAGCGTATCCTCATATTATTTAGCGACATTGGTGATTCTTGAATTGGGATTTGACGGCATAGATATCAATATGGGATGTCCTGATCGCCATGTTGTCCTGAGAGGCGGAGGAGCTGCACTGATAAAAAACCCGAAATTGGCACTTTCTATCATAAGGATAATCAAACAGGCGATACAGGACCGGGTTAACGGTCGTACATTGGAATCCCTACATCCGCATCCGTACATTATTGATTTCGTGAAGAAATATGCGCACGCCAAAAAAAAACTCAACCGGATTCCGATATCTGTCAAAACAAGAATCGGGTACGACCGAGTCGTTACTTCAGAGTGGATCAATTATCTTATCCAGGCGTCACCCGATCTTATCGCCCTCCACGGCAGGACACTGAATCAAATGTATAGGGGAAAAGCCGATTGGGATGAAATTGCCAAAGCAGCGGAATTATGCTCAAAAAACCATATTCTTCTCCTGGGCAACGGGGACATTCATTCGTCGGAAGAAGCAAAACAAAAATCATCTGCTTATCAAACCGATGGAGTGTTAGTCGGCAGGGCAGCACTCGGCAACCCATGGATATTTACCGGTAAAACAGTTGAGTGGGATATTCGCGCTAGCGTTATGCTTCAACACGCAAAACTTTTCCTGAGGTACCGCCCTGAACTCAATCTCATTCCTATGCGAAAACACTTTACCTGGTATTGCAAATATGCAGATCATGCTGCTGAAACCAGGAACGCGCTTATGAAAGTAATCACCATGCAGGAGCTTGATTCGGTTTTAAATCCGGTATAATAATGCAATGAAACTTCGAGTTGCCATGATTTCCTATCATACCTGTCCGCTTGCTTCTGAAGAAGGCAAAGAGTCGGGGGGTATGAATGTTTTTGTTTTGGAATTATCAAAAGCA
>CAZFQZ010000048.1:0-5393 GCA_964521305.1 uncultured Gammaproteobacteria bacterium | reverse complement strand
CAGGGGTAAAGCTACGGTAAGATCCGATGGGATTTATCGTATGGTCCCAGACGCAAAACGTGCATTTGTTCCACCAGCAGTCGCGGCCGCTGTACATATAGGTGCCGGGCGTATATTTGTAGTTGCCGTTGGCATAGGCATAGAGTTTCCATTTGGTCAGGTTGCGGTCGACGAAAGGCAAAGAGTTGAGATCGTGTTTGAGTGAAGCAGGACCGGAACTGGAGATTATCTGTGACAGATTCTGTCCCGGATTTCCCTCCCGCCGATGCTCACTTCGTTGCGCGTCGTCGGGAGCCCTTCCACCCGTGCCACCTGTCACTGTATTTATTCTATATGTTTGTAGTGGCTTTGCTTTTATCGCTTTGTCCCCTTTTCTCCAGTAAACGCCGCCTTCAAGCGGTTCGCCTTTATAGATATGGTTAAGCAGGTTTACCGATACGAAGTCATAATCGCCGCCGGTTATCGCATAATCGAGCTTGCTATACTGGAATATTTCCAACGGCATGTAGGTGACGTGGTCCCCTACCCAGATGAGCTTGAGTTTCGGAAAACGTTTTTTGAGATCGTTGATGATTACCCAATGTTTCTTGACGACCGGCGATTTGGTTTCCACCATAAGGTAATCGGGATTATTCTTTTTGAGTTCGGTGATCCACTGCTCGTAGGTTTTCTGTTCCGCAATGCCGTCCATCCAATAGACTTTATATCCGTGTTTTTGCAGGTTTGACGCTGCATATGAAGGAACCATAGGATAGATATATGTCGGCGCATTGAAATACTGAAACTGGCGGTTTTGCGAAAGAAGGGCAACTCCTTTTTTGGACGGGATCGGCGGATAACCGACCGCGATTTTAATGCGTTTCTGTTTCATAGTTCGATAAGTCACGGTAAATATTTTAATTATTACACTTTAAGTAAGAGTTGTCAATTTCAATTGTATATTTTCTCTTTTTTCAATAATCCGGTTATAAATCCTTTGACAAACAGTATACCATAGATCAGGTGCATGAGGAAAAGGACGGGAAAGGTAAGGAATGTAACAAAGAGATTCTTTGTATTTCGAAAGGATTGGATTATGAGGGCAAACCCCGACAGTAAATAAACGAGTAAAGGAACATAGAGTATTAGGTATTTAGTATTTAGTATATGGAATGAGAAAACGCAAAGAACGAGCAGAAGATACAAAACAAAAAATGTCGGGACAAGATAGCTAAGTTTTCTTGAGTTTTTATCACCGTGGCTGAAAAACGCTCCGCGGTGGAATCCATAGTTTGCGTGCTGCTGTAAAAACCCTATGAGGTTATTCCTTCTATGATGGAATGTGACGACCGAAGGTGAGTAGAATATTTTTTTGTGTCTCGCATAAACAAGGTCTTCGCAGAGTTTGCTGTCTTCACCCGGCCAGTAGTCGCTGTTAAACCCGCCGACTGACAGGAAATCCTTTTTCGACACCAGGAAATTCATGGATGGATAATCATCGACGTAGCGTGCTTTCTGAGGAATAAAGCGATAGGTATATCCGCCGCCGCCGATCCATGTCTTGAGAACTTCATCAAATACTTTTTCCCATAGATTCGCGTATAAAGGGAGTATTCCCGGACCGCAGACTGCAACAACATCGCCGTTTTTTTTCCTAAAAAGGTTTACTGCTTTTTTGAGCCAGTCGGAAGAAGGATAAGCGTCGTCGTCTATAAACGCAATGATTTCACCTTTTGCTTTTTTGACGCCGATATCCCGTTTTTCAGCAGGTCGCGTAATTTTTCCGGTCGGAATAATCCGCAACCACTTGTATAAACGCATGATTTCTCCCGCTTTTTTTGTTTTTTTGTTGGGAAGCACGATACCCTCAAAGTGCTTATATGTTTGTTTTTGCATTGCGGGGAGATTTTCGTCAAGGAGAAGTCGGGTTAGTTCTTTTACCGGAATGATGACGGATATGAACGGTTTCGCTGGCTTATCCGGCATGATGGTTACGGTAATAATGTAATATGTTTTTCCTGTACCAGATGGCTAACGTATCCTGTATTATTCCCAGAATTGCCTGTATTGTTGCGGCTGAAGTAATACTGCTGTTAGAGTAGTCGAGTTTTATCGGTGCCTCGTAAATCCGTTTGAATCCCAGGGTATCGGCAACAACCAGTAATTCCAAATCTCCGGCAAACTTTTTTTCAACCAAGCGGGGTAACATTTTTTCAAGTACTGATTTCTTGAATATTTTTATGCCTGCTTGTGTGTCCTTTACTTTTATGCCAAAAAGAAATTTAACCAACATGTAATATCCGTCGCTCAATATCCTTCTTGAAATCGGATAATTGACCTGCGATGCCAGATGGCGCTTGGATCCGACGATGACATCGGCATCATACCATTCCATGTGTTCCATAAGCATGGAAATGCCGTTGGGGTCGATCTCCATTCCCGAATCGATAAACATGACATAATCGCCTTTTGCCTTTTTCATGCCGAGTTTGATCGCATAGGATTTTCCCTGGTTTTTGAGATAGGTGATGGTCTGTACTTTCTGGAGATGTGCATTTTTGATCCTTTCGTATGATTTATCAATCATGCCGTCTATGACCACAATAATTTCGTGGTCATACCGGATTTTATCAAGCGCATTTTTGATGTTTTTGATATTCCGTACGATGGTTTTTTCCTGACGGAATACCGGAATGATAAGGCTCAAAAAATGGGATTTGTTCTTTGTATCCATGACAACAAATTATAAATCACAAATACCAAATCCACAAACGAATGACAAATCATTAATTTTTAATCTTTAACAGTAAAACAGTTGATACTCAATTAGTATTTGAATTTTGTTTTTTATCATCCATGTTAAGACAGGTTAAACATTACTTGTTTTCTTTTCCATGAAGAACGCAAAAAGATATGCGGCTGTGGCAACCGCGCAAAAGATGATATTGATATACATTATATACACCAGCTGCTTGGGCACAAAAAATAGCGCAAGAATGTAGAACGGCATCAGCAACCCCAGGAAAACCGAAACAATGCTCTTTTTTGCCAAAAAATAGGTATTCAAAAACGTGACCGCGGCATAGCCGGTTCCAAATAGAGCTGCCAGCCCGAGATACTGCGCGATACGGATAAATTTATTGCCAAACAGAAGAGATATCAGGATGTTGCCAACGGTTGAGTATGCGATGTACCCGGCGATGCCGACAATCAGCAATAAAAACAAAGAAAGCAGTAAGGCGCGTTCCTGCAACCGGCGGTGTTGATTGCTGGCAAAAAAAACCAGGCCGATCTGGGCCAGCGGTCCGATCACGTACAGGATGATTTTCGCGAACAAAGACCATGAGCTGTACAAACCGGCCTCTGTCGCAGAAAAGAATTTTTTGACGAAAATAATATCGATAGTACTTAATGCCGTGACCGCGAGGACGGATACCAGCGTGATGAAGAATTGGTTGCTCATGACGAAATTGCGGATTGTGGCTGCCGTGTGGAATTTTTGATCGGACATCCTTCTGCTTTGCAGCCGGTCATTAATGATGCGGATAAACACATACAGGATGACGACCGTGCTGACAAACTGGAAATTAACGACACCGCCGATGTCGGATAGCTTAAATAAAGGGAACAGGATGCTGATAAATTTAAATATCACCACGATGATACTCATGACCGCGAACATGAGGAAGTACCTCATTCCCTGCATGATCGACTGGTAAAACGATGTGACCAGGCCGAGTGCGACGGCAGGTATGATCAGATACGCGACGATATTTGATAGATTGGTGATGCGCGGCATCACAGGAATAAGGACAAGAAAAATCAGAAGAAAGGGCGAAATTCGCACGGTTACCCCGTTAAATTTTTTTATGATCGAAATCGCATACTCTTTTTGATTTTCGGTATGTGAGCTGATTTTCTGGATGATTATGGTGGAAAGCACGAGCATCGGAACAGACAGGATCGCAATGTAGGAGAAATACGTAATCAGCTCACCGTAACCGTTTGGCCCAAGCACGCGGCCCGCGAAAAAGTTGAAGAAATAATTGAGGATATTAACCACCAATGAAGCAAGGACCAGAAAAACGCCGCCTTGGATGTACTCGTTCTGCCATAGGGCAATAATACGCTGACGCATAGGTGCATTATATCGTTTTTTGTTATAATCATGTGCATGAAACCATACGGATCTGTTATCGTAACAGGATCAATCGCCTATGACGAGATCATGAACTTTCCGGGAATGTTTAAAGACCATTTCCATCCTGAAAAACTCCATCAGATCAATGTTTCGTTCGCGGTTTCCCATCTGGAACGCCAACTCGGCGGAACCGGAACGAATATCTCATATGCTCTTTCGGCTGCAAACAAATTTCTTGGAGCAGATACTCCCATTATGCTTGTTGCGGGAATCGGCAAGGACGGAAAAGAATTCCTAAGATTCTTTAAAAAAAACCGGATCGATTGCAGGAACGTGTCGGTTGAACAAACGTCATATACCGCAACAGGTACGGTAATTACCGACAACCACGATAATCAGATTTGGGGATTCTATTATGGAGCAAGTCAGGCCGGAAAGAAAATCGATCTTGCAACTTTTTCGAAAACGAAGATTCTCCTCATTATTTCAGCCAATCATCCCGATGCGTTCCTTGGCGCTCAAAAACAAGCGATTAAAAACAAAATCAGTTATTTATACGATCCCGGCATGTCATTGACATGGATAAATGATACTGATTTGAAAACAGGTGTTTTACATGCAAAGTATCTAATAGGCAATGATTATGAAATCGCCATGATTTTAAAACGGCTGAAATTATCGATAAAGGATTTGTTACACAAAGGAATCGCGGTGATTACGACTTTGGGAGAGCAAGGAGTGAAGTATCAGGAAAAATCGCAAATCACCAATATTAAATATCAAATCAATACCAAATACATAAAAGCCTTCAAAGTTAAAAAGGTGGTTGATCCGACAGGGGCAGGAGATGCTTGGCGGGGAGGATTTGTTAGTGGACTGGTTGCAGGTTGGAAATTATTGGATTGTCTGAAGCTTGGAAACGTGATTGCGAGTTTTGCCATTGAGTCGTATGGTACGGTGAATTATAAACCAAAGGATGAAGAGATAGAAAAAAGAATACAACAACTAAGAAATTAATTTAATGGGATTTTTTCTTATTTCTGCTCTGATTGATAAAAATTGTGGTCAACAAAAGCACTATTAGAAATACCCCAAATGATATCTGAAATAATGTAATATTCCTTGTAAAATCAATCATAAGCTGTCATACGTAACTGCTAATATAAAACAAATAATAGTATATAGTATATTTAAAACCAATTGCGTAGAATTAGTTGCCGCTAAAGAGACTAGCGCAAAGCCGGCAGACATATTTATTAAAAATGAAGCTATA
>CAZFQZ010000047.1:0-5409 GCA_964521305.1 uncultured Gammaproteobacteria bacterium | reverse complement strand
ATCTACAGTATCAGTTTTTGGCAATTTCAGTTCATACTAAGAAAAGCTCTGGAAATCCTGCTCATAAAAAACAACGGATTTGTATTACATGCGTCCGGAGTAGCAAAAAATTCGCGCGCATTTCTGTTTGTTGGAAAACCCGGAGCCGGGAAAACAACAATATCCAGACTGCTTGGCAATAAACTGAGCATTATTGCGGACGACTCGATAATCATCATAAAAAAAAGAAAAAACTTTGTTCTTTATCAGACCCCGTATATTGAGAATAACCAATCCATCATCCGAACCGGAAAACCGTACATAATCGGCGGAATCTATTTCATTAAAAAATCCACCGATGCGCGAATAGAGCCGTTAACGGATAAACAAAGGATTTTCCAGCGGTTTATTCAGCAGTTTTTGACCATTGAATTAATAAACAAAACGCAGATTAAACTTTGTTTTGAGTTTATGAAAAGGTATAATTTTAAAGTGCTTTCATTTTCCAACGACCCGGCTAAATTAAATCATCTGTATGAAACAATATACGGTCAATAAAGGGTTTATCACAGAACAAATTAATGGGGAAACGGTTTTTTTTGACAGCAATCGCTCCATCATGTTTACTTTGAATGAAACAGGAAACATAATCTTTACCTTATTGAAACAAGGCAAAGATACCGCCCAGATAGTCAAATTTCTTTCGGAATCTTTTAACCAGCCGGAGCACAAAGTCCTCAAAGATGTACGCGATTTTATTACCGGATTAACGCATTGGAAAATACTCTCCTCTTCAAAGACCACAAAAAAGCAGAAAGAAAAAAAGGATTGAAAATAATCAGGAGCTTTCGCAATAAAGGTTCAGGAGAAAGGGTAAAAAAAATCATGAATCGCCGTATTCCGGCTTTTTCTCTTTTGTCTTCACCGAAAATATCAACTTTTGCCAACAATGTTTTTAAGTATTTTATCGCATTCGGCCCCGGGATAATATCATCTGCAAATTTCTCCGGGACCCCGGTTTTATAATATTTCTTGAGCAATACAAAAACAGGATAACAATAGTTATTTAATTCATAATTACGGATCTGTAATGCTAATGTCTGCCAATCTACGTTTTTTGATCTACAAATTACCGTATGGAGGAAAAAGAGTCGGTAAATTCCCTGAAAATTGTGATGGAAAAAATGAAGGCAAAGATATAGTATAAGATCTTCTTGAGAAAGAGCGGGTATTGGTAGTGAGTCAAATTTAATTAATCTCCTGTGTTTTATCATTGATTGAGTCAGGGAACATATTTTTAAGTGGGGGTATAACTCATTTAGATTTCCCAATTGTGTCATACCAAACACAATTTCCGTATGAATATCAAACACAATGGGAAAACCTTCTACAATCTTCATATATGAATGTTCGGGCAAATCGTCGGAGAATTTTTTTTGTACCGGAGTAAGCGAAACATCCATTTTCCGGTATTTTCGTGCAAGTAGAATTTTTTCAGCTTTTGGCCGGTCCTTGGCTGAAATAAGAAAATCACAATCAAGATAGAGTCTTTTCGGATGGCTGTTTTCATAAAACATGTGCAAAGGCAGGCCTTTCAAAATAACATACTGAATATTGTTTATGTGAAATAACCGGGTCACTTTTTGAATTTCGTTAAGATAGAGGGAAGATTGGATAAAATATAACAGATTGATGTCAATAATTCTGTCCCCGCGCTTTACCCTGTTTACTTTACCTATAACGTTCCTCGGGTATACTCTCGGATCGGCAAAGCCCGCATTATCTCCTTTGGTGATTAAATAATTCCGTGTTTTGTAGAGAACCCGGTGAATAACAATACCGTGTCTTTTAAAGGCAATAATATCGTTTTCTTTTATGGACGAAAAACAGCATTTTGTTATGTATGTGATATCTCCGTCGAAAAGCAAAGGATTCATGCTCGACCCATAGGTTTTTATGCTGGTCATTTTTTTAGACAGAACGGTCGTCAGGGTTTTATTATTCACTCACTAATTATAAAAGACGGAAGCAAAAAAAAGGAGCTCTGAACACTTTCAAGTTAACGAATTAATGTGGCAAGAAGCATCTCTTCGGAACCGGAGCCTATGCTATTTCGAAGAAAAAAATTGCTCAATTTCACATGCTTGACAGTAAGCCTCGGTTTTTTATACAGTTTTTGTTTTTTCATTTTCATATAACCATGGTAATCTTATAGCCATAGTTTGTCAAGTGGTTGTTTATTGGATTGACGGAAACTGATATATAATATCTATTCTGTTGGTATTAGGGTCGTCAGGATTGATAAGATTGATATGCTCACGGTATATAACGGCATCACCTACTTTCAGGTCGTACGGATTCATGGGCGTTTCCTTGCCGCCGATTTGTTGCAGAAAATGGACCTTTTTCATATCGGCGTCGGTCAGGATAAATGTATTAGAATTACCTTGTTCCGTTAATCTGAGTTTATATCTATAGGCCGTCCCGTCTTGCAAATGGCCTTCTGTATCAAATGCTGTCAGCCGCCCTTTTGCATTTACGTTGAAAGACATATCTGAAATAATGCCGCTACGCAATGAGTCAAAGTATGACAAAAGTGTTTGTTTTGTGGCTTCGGATACTGCAAGACCTTTATTGAAACTGGCTTTGTCTTGTATCTGTCTGGCGACCGGAGTAACCGTCGGTGGGTTAATTGTTTTTGTCTGTCGCACAGACGAAAGGGAGGCGGTTTTTGGCGGATTAAAATAGAGATAAAGTTCTACGGATGTGGCGATTATCAGTACAAAAAAAAACACGACAAGAATTTTGTTTAAGGCAGACATATATATGTTCAGTCTAATTATGATGGAAAGAAATTGCAAGATGAAACAACCGGAAAATTATTGTGTTCTTTCAAAGTATGCTTTTAATATCTCTTTTGCGACCGGTCCGGCGACATCTGAGCCCTGGCCTCCTTCCTCGATAAGCACGGATACCGCTATTTGAGGATTGTCATACGGCGCAAATGCAGTAAGCCAGGCGTCTGCCATGCTGGTGGCTCCGGGAGTCTCCGCGGTTCCTGTTTTGCACGCGGTCTGGATTGGCTCGAAGTTTGCGGACGTTGTTGCAACAGGTTTGTCCACTCCGTTTTTATTTATTCCGAAATTGAACAAAGGCCAGCCGGTTCCGCCGGGCGAACAGGCTTTTTTCATCCCTTCCCGAATTAAGGCGATGTTTTTGTCCGCAATGGGAAGTTTTTTGCAGTTTGGTGGCGCATCTTTCAGTAGTTGCGGTTGACACAGGTACCCGCCATTGGCAAAAACACTGGTTACCATGACTGTCTGGATCGGCGTGACCGTCACATACCCCTGTCCGATGGAGAAATTGTAAGTATCACCCGTATACCAGCGGTCATTCAGCGTTTCCTGTTTCCAGAACGGCGAAGGGATCATGCCTTCCGATTCGCTCAGGCCGATTCCCGTATCTTTACCGTATCCAAGAATACCCGCCCATTTGTGGATGCGGTCCGGGCCCATGGCATTGCCGGTTTCATAAAAAAAGATGTCATTGGATCGCTGTATGCCTTTGACGATATCGACCATCCCGTCTGTTCGTCCGTATTCGAGATAATACCAGTTGCCGAATGTCAATGATCCGGCGTGCAGGATACCGGTGTCTTCGAACTGCGTATGTTCGTCAATGACTTTATCC
Organism: uncultured Gammaproteobacteria bacterium; assembly: GCA_964521305.1. GTDB lineage: Bacteria > Patescibacteriota > Microgenomatia > UBA1406 > GWC2-37-13 > CAZBEJ01. The sequence goes on along the minus strand of CAZFQZ010000047.1, from coordinate 1,740 downwards.
TCGAGAGCGCCGGTTGCCAGTACCAGCTTGAAAATGGAACCGGGCGGATACATACCCTCGGTTGCGCGGTCGATAAGCGGCTTGCCGGCGTCCGTGAAATACGTTGCCACGATATCGTTTTTCTGGTCCTCGAAGTTTTGCGGGCTGAAAGAGGGCGTGGAAACGAGGAAAAGCACCTCACCGGTTTTCGGGTTGACGCCGACTGCGGCGGCTTGTTTATCCTTAAGCAAATCATACACCTTATTTTGCAGCTCAAGATCCAGCGACAATTGAAGTGACTGGCCGTTTTTCGGCGGCAAAACGGTGAGCGTTTGCAGGTATTTGCCTTTGGCGTTGATCTCGATGAGTTTTTTTCCGTATTCGCCGCGCAACTGACAGTCATACAGTTTTTCTACGCCTTTTTTACCGGTTTTTTCGCCCAAACGCAGCTTATTCAGGCAGTTGTCGGTGTTCAGATCGTTCCGGTCAGCGATCTGGCGGTAACCTATGATTTGGGCCGTGGAATCGGTTGAATCATAGATACGGCGGGAAGGTATGACATCGGTGTTCTGCGTAATATCCGCAGGCGCGTTATGGGTAAGGACGAATCCTTTCCTATCGCGTATGGTTCCCCGTTGTGGTTCTATATACAGCTCCTTTATACGATTTTGGTCGGAGAGCCTGCGGTAATAATCTCCTTTTACAATGGTCAACTGGAATAGACGGAGGATAAGGAATACAAAACAAGTGACAATGCTCAGAATAAAGACAAAAAGCAGCGTTTCATGATTGGAATTTTCTTCATGATCGAAATGCATACTGCCCGATCTGCCTTTTTGGAATAGGGGAAGTTTAATCATATGTTAACTGACAAAATATCCTTGGATAAAGTACGCTAACATAGCTATACTACAAAAACGTAGGTTTGCACCTGATTTTTTCAGTATATACCTATTTTACGCTGGAAATTTGATTTCCAGTGCTGATCCGCTTTTTCGCTCTATCGAGCTGCAAATCGGAGTAAGATAGGTATACGTGTAATATTGCGAAAACAAAGGCAAACATTAGTTTAATCCAAAAATTGCGGATATGGGCGAGAAAAATAAAAAGAGAAAAGGATAATAAGGAAAATCGGGAGATTGGCAGAAATATACCGGTGAACGCGGGAAAGAACGCGGAATATTTTTCAAGGAAACTTAAGATTATCTGCCACCACTATAAGCATTCGATTGCCATCTCATTTATTAGATGACATTAAAAGACAAACTAATAATCGGGATGTGCCTTATCAATCATTCATTAAAATGATTTTGGCGGAAAAAATCGATGAATTAATGGGCAGATATGCAAAACCTCTAAAAAAACATTCTTTTTTCCGTGTGATGGAGAAGATAAAAAAATACAAAAGCAAATAACAATTATTTATTTCTGACAAAGAAAAGTTCATGTTTCGGTGTTTCGGCAAGCATTTTTTGAATGCGCATCACGTCTTTCATCTGCGATTTATGGCAGTCCATCGCTTTGAGTTTGATATCCCATACGTCGGAAACATCAATTGTCATATCCACCTCGGACAGTTTGTATCCCGGCGGAAAAAATACGAAGTATCCCTCGGGTCGGTATTTATCAAGCGCGGTACGGTGTTCCTTGCCTATACAGTGGTAATAGATGGTTTTTACGGAATCCAGATGTTCGAACACATAGCTTGAGATCATGGATATCGCGATATGATCAAGATGACCGGAAAGTCCACGATGTTCC
>CAZFQZ010000046.1:0-5485 GCA_964521305.1 uncultured Gammaproteobacteria bacterium | reverse complement strand
GACCGGTTGTTGGAGTTGACCGGTTTGGTCAAGGCAGGCGGACATGAAGAACAGATGTTGGACCGCAATCCGATTTCACGGGAACGCGGTATAACCATTAAACTGGCTCCGGTGAGAATGGAATACAATGGATATATTTTGAATCTGATTGATACTCCCGGTCATGTTGATTTTTCATACGAGGTTGATCGAACTTTAGCATGTGTTGAAGGGGTTGTTCTTCTTGTCGATGCGACGCAGGGAATCCAAGCCCAGACGATTTCGAATGCATACAAAGCTCTTGAAAAAAATCTGGTGATCATTCCGGTTATCAATAAAATAGATCTGGCATCGGCAAATGCGGAAAAAACAAAAAGACAGCTGATTGATTTTCTTGGCGTGAAAGGTGATGAGATTTTTGAGATTTCCGCTAAAACCGGATTTGGTGTGGAAAAATTACTAAGCTCAATCATCGAAAAAATTCCCGGTCCGAAAGTATTGGAAACCACGGATACGAGCGCTTTGATATTCGATTCATATTATGATACCCACCGCGGGGTTATCGCGTTCGTCAGGGTCATATCCGGCGAATTCAAAAAAGGAACAAAAATCCGGTTGGTCGCGACCGGCGAAACATTCGAGGTTTTGGAATCAGGATATTTTATACCTGATCTGTCCCCTGCCGAAAAAATATACGGCGGAGAAATCGGGTACGTGATTACGAATCTGAAGGATATTCATCTCGTACGCGTAGGTGATACCATGGTCAACAACTCTTCCCACGGAGAGGCATTGCCGGGATATCGGAGAGTCCATCCCATGGTATATGCTTCGATCTTCCCTACCGATACCAATGATTACCTGAACTTGAAAAAAGCTTTGGAAAAACTGTATTTGAATGATTCTTCGCTCGAGTTCCAGGGCATTCACAGCCAGGCGCTTGGTGCGGGATTTAGGGTGGGATTTTTGGGACTGTTACACGCCGATGTCGTACGTGAACGGTTGGAACGCGAATTTAATCTGGATCTCGTATTGACTCCGCCCCAGGTGGATTATTTGAAGGACGAACGCGGTTTCCAGGAACCGTATATCAAGGTATTTATCATTACACCACAGGAATATTCCGGTGCAGTCATGCAGTTATGTGAGCATTACCGGGCTCGGTTCGTCACCATGGATAACATGAATCAGATAACATTGACGTACGAGATGCCTCTATCGGAAATGATCTCTGATTTTTTTGACCGTTTGAAAAGCGTGAGTTCTGGTTATGCGTCGTTGGATTGGGAGTTTCTGCGATACGAACCGGTCAAGGCCGATAAACTCAATATCCTTTTGAACGGCGATGCTGTCGAAGAATTTTCCGAGGTAGTAGTTGAGGAACGATCGTATGAGAAAGCGGAACAGCTGGTCAATAAACTAAAAGACGTCATCCCCCGGCAACAGTATGAGGTAAAAATCCAGGGGCAGTATAAGGGAAAGATCATTGCGTCGTCACGGATCTCGCCGTTCAGGAAAAATGTTCTGGTGAAAAGCGGAAAAGTATTGGGAGCGGGAGACGTGGGACGGAAAAAGAAACTGCTCGAACGCCAGAAAGAAGGAAAAAAACGCATGAAGATGGTCGGGAAAGTCGAGATTCCCAAAGAAGCATTTCTCACACTTTTCAAGAATGCGCATTAGATTATATTACATCTTTTTTATAGAAGGAGTCCTAAGAGAACAATTCCCGCAGGTATCAGATATAGAAGGTTTTTGCTGGTTCCGGTTTTAATGAGCGTTGGACGAGCGGCAAGCAACGTCGGTGTCGGTGTCGTGGGAAGCGTACAACAATTGGCCTGGTTCGGGTTAGCCGCGCATGTTTGTGACAATTGGGGCAGCGAGCAGTAGTTTTCATCAGGTCCCACTACGCAGGTTAGTCCGCTTTGGCACGGATTACTGTTATCGCGGCAGCCTTTGGTTCCGCAGGTCAATGTACCTATAGGTACGGTAGGTGTAGGAGTAGCGTTGGGTATTGAGGTGGGCGTCGGTGTTCCTGTTGGCGGCACTTCTGTTGGTGTCGGCGTATTGGCAGGTTGGGTTGGCGTGGGTGTAGATTGCGGCGTCGTGGGAGTGGGCGTCGGAGGAGTTGTCGGAGTAGGGGTCGGCTTGGTCGTCGGTGTCGGCGTGGGCGTGTTGGGGGGCGGCGGCGGTGGAGGTGGTGGTGTTGGCGTTGTTCCGCAAGAAGTTCCGGAGCAAGCCAGCTGATCCATACAAAGTTCACATTGGCCAGCGCAGTTATTTATGTCACTGGTCCACGCTTTAGTGTCATGACAATAGCGTACTCTTCCGTCAGGACAGGTTTGCGTAGAGTCATAGACTTGAGTACCGCAATCACCGCATGCAGCTGCATATTTGGGGCTTATTTCCGCGGTTCTTTGTGTCACCTGGGTGCCAAATACGATAAACAATCCGCCGATCAAGGTTGCGGCAAAAACCAAAACCGGCATAATATTTTTTTTATTCATTATGGGGTAGAAAAAATGAATAACGGATAACCTGTTGACGGATAACCGCAATTATCCGGCGTAGGAAACACCACTCCCACATGATTACTGGCGGACTTACTTCTTATGAGCAGATAATACGTTGTATGAGGTTTGAGGTCCTTAAACGTATAATAGTTTTGTTCAATATGCTGTCCGACTTCAACCGGATCTACTGCACCGGTTACACTTTTGGGATCGGTGCTTAATGCAATATAATAGGCCACTGCTCCGGGAATTTTGGTCCACTCAAATGTGACCGCATCGCTGTTTACGATTGAGCCTGTGCCAACATATGCGTTTACGCCTGTTGTTTTATCAACCGCCCATACTTTAACATCGTCCGGGTTTTTGATATTGTTATCGATGCAGTAAAATCCGTAATGTATTTGGCTTGCCTTCGAATTGATGATCTGTTTTTGGGAAAGCAATTTATTGCCGTATGCGAATACGACTATAATCGCCGCGATGGAAAAAGCGGCTCCATTTGACAAAATAAACATAAATGCGCTATGGAAGCCGCTGCCGGTTACAGACCTTTTTTTTACGCTATTTTGTTCTATCGGTGTATAATTGCCTGGTTTTTCCATTAAGAAAAAAATATATACGTAAACTATACCAAACTTTAGACATCGTTCAAAGTGCAATAATACTGACGGTTCAACAACTCTATTTTGATTATATAGTAATCCATTTTGGTTTGTATACCCATTTGGCGATACAGGTCCCTTAAATGTCTTAACGTGGCTATAAAATCCGGCTTAAGATTATATGAGGCGAGAAAATATTTTTCTGCGTTGGGGTAATCCCGCATATCAAAATATACCGCGCCGACATTATTTGTAAAAAAAGGGTTGATAGGATCAAGCTCCATAGCTTTTTTTCCATACCGAATTGCCCGGGTACGATAGAGCCCTTTATGTTTATCGGAAAGAAGCGATCTATAAAATAAAGCCGTTCCAACGTTATTCCAATTATCCCCGTTTAACGGATTTATCTGGATTGCTTTTTTCAAATCGGTAAAAATTCTGTCAAAGTTTCGGTTGAGCATCGGTGATTGGCAGAAAACGGCTTCCCTCTGATTTGATTGCGTACAGTTTTTAATTTGGCTCATTACAGCCGACGCATCGGTGGAGAAATATACATCATTATAAGGCATGATCGTAACAGCGGTATGCGTGTCAGCTCGTGAGAAATAATATTCGGCCGTGGCGGAGGCGCCGGCGATATATAAATATATAGCCGCAATAATGAATAAACACAAGGATATGCATACCGGAATTATTTTATGGCGTTGAAAATCGAAAAACACTGACGCGATTTTACGTTTTCCCAAAGAGTCCGTTATAAAAATCCATGCCAATATATAGATTCCAGGCGTAAGGAAATACAGCTGCTGCCACAGAATCAAATAAATGAGCATAGCGGCACGCATCATGGAATTTATTTCAATTTCATGACGTATCGCCTGTACGTTTATCACAAACCATAAAAGAGTGCCTAAAAATCCGGTGGTAATAAATAATTCCAAAAAATGATGATGTATGTTTGTGATATTGGAAAGCCATTCCTTATCCATGTTTTGGTCGGGTGTCTTGAATTTTGCGTACAGGAAGCCGCTGGTATTTTGTCCGTTTCCAAAGAGTATGTTCAGCCAGTATTTCTCCGGCTGTTTGATTTCATACAGAATTGCAGTCGCAGCGGTTTTTAATTCAATAATTCTTTTGTTTACGCTGAATGTCTTAATTTCATATAAGTTCAAAGCGGAAAGCAACAGAAATATCAGCAAAGCAATCAGCGTGATGGACATTATCCAGTTTTGCAAGGATTTTTGTTTGCGCACCAGTAAAAATACCCATAAAAACAGCGATATGCCGAGGGAAAGCCATGTGGTCGCCGAGTTGAGGAAAAATAAAGCGCCTATATAAATGAGGATGAGGGTTGATTTGATTATGATCCGTACGAGCGGGCGTACAGCGGCAAGGTTAAGCTGCATGACAATAAAAATACCAAGACCAATTACCCCCGACGTCCAGATAGGATGTCCTTCGGTCCCTAGCGGCCTGTCTATCGTACGTGATGAGATAAAATCACCATATGACTTATAAATGACGAAAAGAGCAGATACGGATATTCCCATAACGATAAATTTTTGAATGACATTCTGCAGCTTGCGATCCAGAGAAATATAGAAAATTATTATTATAAAGATTGCCATCAAGGGATAGAAGTTCAATCCCTCATGCTGATAAAATCCCCAGAAAGAAATACTGGGGGCTTTGGAAACATAAAGGGAAAGCGCGTTTATCAATATAAAACCAGATATATAAAAAAAGGATTTTCTTATTTCTATACGATACTGTCGGGAAACCAGTATTTTTATTGCTTCAAAAACGAGCAGCAGGGATGCAGCCACCTGAAGGAGCATGAGTTTTGGCAGGAAATAACTGTCTTTGAACCATGGAATGAAGATAATGAGGATATAAAAAAGGCAGATACCAAGGATATAGGCCTGTATGGCTGGAATGTAGCGTGCTGTTCGATTTTTGATCCGATTCAGATTCATGCGACTTAAATTTAGGATATGCTAAACCATTTAATATTATGATCTTTTTTCATGAAAACCAGCTGGCGCTTTGCATATTGGATTTCCTTGGTAGTCCAGTTTTCAATTGCCTGGATTTTTGAAATTTCTCCTTTTTGAAATTTCATAATTTGATTATACCCGATCGTTCTCATTCCCGGATCTTCAGTTTCGTATCCTTGTTTAAGAAGTTTTTCCACTTCCTGAAATGCTCCATTTTTAATCCGTTCTTCTACCCGTTTCCGGATCTTTTTACACAGCTTATTTTTGTCATGAAAATGAAATCCAATGTATTCAATATCGGCATCTCTTCCAAGTTTTTTTGATAAGGTGATGGGATTATAAGTTGAAAAAGATGTTAAATCAGTAGGGGTAGTATTGTTTTTTTTGTGGTGTTTGA
>CAZFQZ010000045.1:0-5557 GCA_964521305.1 uncultured Gammaproteobacteria bacterium | reverse complement strand
GCCCCTCAAGCTGACGCGTATACCAATTTCGCCACCCCGACTCTATTAATTATGCGCCCGATTAAAAGTCTGCATTGAACTATTCCCACCTATGCCAAGGCTTCCGTGGGGAAACCGTCACGTCCTCATGTGAAGATTATATCAAACTAATTTACTCTGTTCTATCCCTGAAGATTTTATATGGAGATGGTCAAATGCCTTTCTCGTTAACATTCTTCCTCTTGAGGTTTTTTTAATAAGCCCCAACTGCAATAAATACGGCTCAACAAATTCTTCAATAGTCTGAAGATCCTCGGATAATGATAATGCAATCGTCTCAATACCAACCGGAGAATTTTTATATTTTTCTCCAAGAAGCCGCAAATATTTTATATCAATCGTATTCAGTCCTAACTCATCTATTTCCAACATATTAAATAGCTTGTCAAGCAGAACCTCATCAATAATGGTATGTTTATCAACCTCAAACACATCCCTCGCCCGTTTAAGAATTCTATTTGCGACACGTGGCGTTTTCCTAGATCTTTTTGCGATTTCTTTTGTTGCTTGTTCTGATATTGGAATATTAAATAATTTACTTGTCCGCTTAACTATAGTGATCATCTCCGGTTCAGTATAGAAATCAAGTCTTAGAATCAAACCAAACCTGTCGCGGAGCGGCGCAGAAAGCAATGCTAATTTTGTGGTGGCGCCGATTATGGTAATTTTTGGAATGGGGAGTCTAACTGTCCGTGCTGCTGGACCCTTACCGATAATAATATCAATAAAAAAATCTTCCATCACCGGATATAATATTTCCTCGACTGGTTTAGGTAACCGGTGTATTTCATCAATAAAGAGAATATCCCCATTTTTAAGGTTGGTAAGGATTGCTGCGAGGTCTCCCGTTTTTTGTATTGCCGCACCGGAAGTTATTTTAATTTCGCTATTCAGTTCGTTCGCAACAACATGAGCGAGTGTAGTTTTACCTATTCCGGGAGGTCCATAAAAAAGGATGTGTTCCGAATTTACTCCCCGTTTATGTACCGCATCGGTGAAAACCTTAAGGGTCTTGATGATTTTTTCCTGACCAATATATTCAATAAATCTTTGCGGTCTTATTGATAAGGAAGGAGTCTCATTCTTTTTCATATAGAGGTATTATACGATTTATTTGATTGTCTTCAAAGCCTGTTTGATTTTTTCCTCGACGGAGAGTTTCTTGGGGAGTTTCGAAACAATACTGCTTGCGTCATGTGATTTAAATCCTAATGAAATAAGCGCATCAACAACTGTTTTGTCTTCTTCAGAAAGATACATTTTTTTTAATTCAAAATCTTGTTTCAGTTTTTGGGACAATTCAAGAATAATTTTCATGGCGGTTTTCCTTCCCAACCCTTTTACCGAACTGAAAAAATCGATGTCGTTATCTTTTATCGCCTGAATCAGGTGCCGGGTCTTCGCATAGGAAATAACCGTATACGCGGTTTTAGGGCCGACACCGGGAACGGAAAGCAACATCGTAAAAGAAACATAGTCATCCTTTGTTTGAAAACCGTACAGGGTCAGTGCGTCTTCCCGAACCTGTAAATACGTATATATTTCAATGGGTTTACCGACTTCAAAATCAGATATTATCGCAGGAGTGAGAAAAGCGTTGTAATATACGCCGCTAGTTGTTTCAATCAACCCTCTATTACCATCGAGCTCAGAAAGAATACCCTTAAGTTTACCTATCATAATGTACAGTATACCATTCGCCTATGAGCGTGCCCAGGATATGGTATTTTGTATGAATACGAAACATTATTTTTTCAATCCTTCTCTTTCAATAGTCCATAACCTGTTGTATTTTGCCACGCGCTCACCTCTTGACGGCGCGCCGAATTTAACGAAATCAGATTGAAGTGCAACCGCAAGATCTGCAGCAAAAAAATCATTCGTTTCTCCTGATCTGTGGGAAAATATATAATTAAAGTTATTCCTTCGTGCCAAATCAACTATTTCCAGGCTCTCCGACAGCGTTCCGATCTGGTTTGGTTTAATCAAAATCGTTGAACAGGCCTTTTCCTTTATTGCCCTTTCCAGTCGTTCCTTGTTGGTTGATAACAGGTCGTCGCCGACTAAATATACTTCCCGGGCGATCTCCTGGTCCAATTTGCACCAGGAAGACCAGTCATCCTGATCTATGGGATCCTCCAGAACCAGAAAGGAATATTTTTTCATCATCTGGCGCAGAAAATCAAGATATTCATTCGTCTTCAGCGGATGGGGTTTATCCTTTACATAATATGAACCCTCCCTATAAAAATATGAGGCCGCTATATCGAGTCCCAAGAAGATCTCGACGCCCAGTTGGTATTTCTTTTGAGCAACCGTCTCGATTATGACTTCCAACGCATCGTAATTTGCCGAAAAATTGGGGGTAAACCCTCCTTCTTCCCCGACCGAGATACTCGCGTTTCGGTATTCGAGAACTTTTTTGAGTTCATGGAAAAGTTCTATGCCGATCCGGTACGATTTGCCGAAGTCGAATGACGACGACGGGATTACCTGAAATTCCTGAAAGTCGAGATTATTGTTCGCGTGTTTTCCTCCATTTATGACATTGAAAATAGGCGTGGGGATCTTTTGGATTACAATTTTATCGCTGTAAATCCTATTATAGATGCCATTGATGTATTGGAAGAGTTCCATTCCGCTGTCTACGGCACCTGCTTTTGCAATAAGCTGGGAAACGAGCTGGCAAGTATTCGCACCGAGTCTGCTCTTATTTTTCGTAGCATCAGCCGTATTGAGCCAATGGTCAATCTCCTGTTGTTTTAAAGGAGATACTCCTGTAAGTTTCGGGCCGAGAAGATCATTGATATACGATGCGGCTTGGGTGACACCCATGCCGGAGAACCGATTCGGATCGCGATCCCTGAGTTCCAACGCCTCGTATTTGCCGATAGACGTTCCCGCAGGTATGGAGGACGTAACTACTTTACCGTCATCAAGGATCAAATATCCCTCGAGAGTGGGATATCCTCTGGAATCGATGATTTCATATGCGTACATTTTTTTAATCTTTGCCATAGCCGGGGATTCTGAAATGTTTCTTTTCGATTTCGAATATCTGTTCCCGAGTTCTGTCAACGACGTCTGGATTGACTGAAACGCTCGTAATCCCGCGCGCGACCAGCTTTTCCACCAGTTCAGGGTAGTCGGAGGCTGCTTGTCCACAGATGGATGAGGTGATACCGTGCTCGGAACATGTTTTAACTATGTATTCCAATACCGATACCACAGCCTCATTCCGCTCATCGTACACGTTTGCCACCTCCTGATTATCCCTATCCACGCCCAGAAGCATCATAGTCAAATCATTGGTTCCAATGGACACGCCGCTTATTCCCACTTTAATGAACTCTTCCAGATTGAGCGCACAGGCAGGAACTTCAACCATTATAAGGAGTTTGAAGTCCGGAAATTCGAATAAACCGTATTTTTTCACTAGATCCTTTATCTGGATAAGTTCCCACGGTACGCGAACAAACGGTATCATGACATGAAGATTCCGGTATCCTGACTCCCAGATTTTCCTGACTGCGAGCATTTCCATTTCAAGAACATCCGGGTTGGCTATGTACCGTGACGCTCCCCTGAACCCGAGCATGGGGTTTTCTTCCTTCGGTTCGAATTGTGCGCCTCCTTCAAGATGACGGTATTCGTTTGTCTTGAAGTCCGTCGCGCGGTAGATGACCGGCCTTGGATTGAAGTGCTTGACAAATGTATAGAGATTTCTTGCCAGGTGGTTGATAAATATATGCTGTTTTTTTTGCTTGATAAACTCCTTGGGATGGATGCCTATCTCGGCAATCATAAATTCAGCGCGCAAAAGGCCGACGCCGTCAACATCCATATCCGAAATTTTTTTTGCTTCTTCAGGTTCCGCAAGATTGACATAGACCTTAGTCAATGTTTTTACATGCCTATGAACACGTGACGGTTTTTCGACGGATGGTTCTCCGATCATAACTTTACCTTTATAGATATCGCCTGTTTTACCGTTTACGGTCACGATCATGTCGTTCTTCAGGATCTTCGTCACTTTGTCCGCACCGACTACGGCAGGCACGCCAAGCTCGCGGGAAACTATGGCTGCATGGGAAGTCCTTCCACCTCTTTCAGTAACGATTGCAGCTGCTTTTTTCATTGCCGGCACGTAGTCAGGGTTTGTCTGCGGCGCGACCAGTATGTCGCCCTTACTTATCTTATTAATTTCCTTAGGCGAATAGATGACTTTGACCCGGCCATATGCAATACCCGGCGATGCCGGTGAACCGGTCGCAATAGGGATTTGTGAAATTTCATATGTGCCGACGGGTGCGTTTTCAGTCTTTTTTATCGTGGTTATAGGCCGTGACTGAACTATAAACACCGTGTTATTTTCAATAGCCCACTCGATATCCTGCGGAAAGAAATAATGACGTTCGATATCACGGACAAGCAGCGCGACTTTTATGATTTCTTCGTCGGTTAATTTCTGCCGCGATCCCTCGGATTTCGATAAGCGCACCTCCTTGTTCCCCATGCCGGCTTTCACCAATTTGACGGTTTGCCGTTTCTGCTCCTTCCTTAAAAGAATCAGCGACCTTTTGTCAATTTCATAGTGGTCAGGCGTCACTTTGCCACCGACGATATATTCGCCAAGTCCGTAGATCGCCTCAATGACGATTTTTGATTTATCGTTAGTTACCGGATCAATGCTGAATGCGATACCTGACTTTTCAGACTCTACCATACGTTGAACTACAGCTGCCAAACCTACTTTGAAATGGTCAAATCCCTGCTCGTGACGATAATAGATGGCGCGCTCGGTGAAAAGAGAGGACCAGCATTCCTTTACCTTATGCAAAAGGTGTGATTCTCCCTGGACATTCAGATATGTCTCCTGCTGGCCTGCGAATGATGCGGTGGGCAAATCCTCTGCAGTAGCGGAAGATCTGACCGCGACCAAAGGCTGTTTATATAGATGTTTTACCGTATGCATGGCGTGCTCGAAAGAGCTTAACCTGTTTTTAAGATACGAGTCTTCCTTTGCGGTCAGATTATCATAATACTCAATAATCTCGTGTTCAAGCGCTTTGGGCATTTCGGCATCCATGACAAGCTTACGGATATGTACAGATGCCTGCTGAAGTTCATCCGGATGATCGTAGTTTACCGATAGCAAAATATTTTTAATTTTGGCCTCCAGGTTTGCTTCCTTTATGAAGTGGAAATAGGCGACAGACGTCACCACGAATCCGTAGGGAATAGGCAAGCGGGCATTCGTCATTTCTCCAAGATTTGCGCCTTTGCCGCCAACCAATCCAACGTCATGTTTGTCAACCTCCTCAAACCAAACAATAGGCTTTTTTTGTACCATAGTATCACTATGCCAATTTCTGTAAAAAAATGCAATAGTATATCCACCTATTTTATTCTTGACAAACCCATTTTTCTCTGTTATGATTTCAATTGGAAATGAAATTTAATCTTTCCTAAGGGCAATATCGGCCGCTCAACTACAGCGAGCCTAGCAGCCTCGGAC
>CAZFQZ010000044.1:0-5597 GCA_964521305.1 uncultured Gammaproteobacteria bacterium | reverse complement strand
ATGATTGGAAAGGTCGTTCGTTCATCGCGCCTAACAATAAGCGGATTTGCCTTAGGTGGGGTTGGACGAATTCTCTTAAAAGGAAATTACGCCGGGCAGATTCTGGATATCGCACGAACAATTTGCAAAAAAAAGCCGTACAAAAGCGTTCATGGCCTCATTTTGGCGAGCACCGGAATGTCGCCAAGCGTCGTAGCAGTTAATCCACCACTTAATCTTTCTGCTAAAGACCTGGGGATATTTGACTATCTTCTTACTCGCACGTTTGAAAAGGCTGATTCCATTATCAAACAAGCATGAGTAAACAACTATTAAAATCAATTTATCAACCTAAGGATACTCCCATGCTCATTGCGGTATTTGCAAGCGGAGGAGGAGGTAATTTAAATGCAACAATTCAATTATCAAAACAATACCCTCGTCTCATTAAAGTGGGCTTGGTAGTCACTGACCGTTTAGGAATTGCCGCGATAGATATTGCAGGGAAAAATAACATCCCTGTTATTGCGCAAGATTTTGAAAGAGAGTGCGGAGTCTGGTCAGAATGCAAAAAAGATCCAAAAAAAAAGAAATCATATCAAATAAAGGCGAAGGAATTCCATAACCGGATACTAAAAAAAATGATAAAAATGGAAAAAAGTACCAAAGTCCCATTTAATCTTATCGTTTTATCCTATCACCGCTGGATTGAGGGAGATCTATTGGATTACTTCTGGGAACGGGTTATAAATCAGCATTCCGGTGACCTTTCCATCATGAAGAATGATAACCGGTTAAAAAGAAAATATATCGGAATAAATCCGGTATTATACGCACTCAAGGCAGGAGAGAAAAAAACAAGAACTTCCACGATCCTTGTAAGAAAAGGCCTTGATAATGGTGAAGTACTTTGCCAAGGACCTTGGGTAAAATACCAAGGACCATATCCAATAACCAAAGAAGCTTCGTGGACACATGAATTGGTGCAAAAAAAGGAAAGTGACTGGCCGTCTTTAAAGTTTGCGCTAAAAAATATCGCTCTTGGAAATTTCGGAGTGTCAACAAATAAAACTTATAAAGACGGATGCAAGGCAATAATATTTAAAGGAAGAGTTCTCCCTTATCAGGGAGTCGATATTACGAAATATAAAAAAATATGAACAAAAGTAAAGCAATGATGACCGGAGCTGAAGTTCTCGCATCAATTTTGGAAAAAGCGAATGTCAAGTATGTATTCGCGTACCCAGGAACATCTGAATTGGCTCTTTGTGATGCTATTATTCGAAGCAAATCAATAACGCTTATGAATGGAAGAGGCGACAAGGAATCTGCTTTTATGGCAGCAGGCGGTAGTTTATTGAATCCCCTTAATGCTGCGGCAATTTTGCATGGGGCAAGAGGCGGAACAAATGCATTGGGTGCGATTGCCGATGCACACCGCAACGAAGTACCGGCTTTATTCATCGTCGGCCTCCCTTCAACTTCGTCCCAACCGTTTCTGCCTCCACACGGGGAATGGAATCTGATTGAGAAGCTTGGAAATTTTGTCAAATGCAGCGTTGAAATCAAAGACACTTCTCCCTCAAACGCGCGTAACTTTTGTCCGACAATCTACAGGGCGCTTGAAGCATGCGTGAGATATCCATACGGGCCTGTAATCATAGGATTTCCACAGGACGTATCCGAAAAAAAATGGATACCCAAACAGTATGTCTCTTATAAGAAAGCAGTCGGATCGGGAAAACAAACGTATTCAAAAAAAAATATCAAGAGAACTATTAGTGTCATAAATAAAAGTAATCGTCCAGTTCTTTATATCGACGATTTTTTCTACAAATTTACACGCGCAAAGGAAACCGTTAAAAAATTGGCGCAATTGCTTCATGCCCCTATATTTCAGGTTTTCTATGGAAGAGGTCCGATGCTGTTTGAACGCTTAACCAAAAAAGAAACATCGCATTTTTTGGGTTGTTATAATCCTGCAGATTCCAGTCATCAAGAAATTATGTCAAGCGCCGATTTACTCATAACCATCGAGGACAGGAATATGTATCCGCGGGTAGTCGGTCAATTGCCGGATTGCAGGAAAATCGCCATCACCTCAAACCCCGTCATGACGAAAAAAAACAACTATTTAACTAGCAATGATCTTGTACTTGAAGGTAACGTCGGGAAAATCCTTGAAGAAATATGCTCCAAACTCGACACAGAGAGCAAAGCAAGGAAAAAAACATCATGGTATGTGCAAAATGATATGAATTCTTCATCACCAGCAAAAACTGATTCAAAATATTCCTTCATGAGAATTGAAATCGCAGAAATCCTCTCTGAAATATTTAATAAAGTAACATCTCCTATCCTTGTTGATGACAGCCAGATGTTTGGCGGGCTTCTTTCCGAAGGATACGATTCATTTCCTTCCAAGTTAAGGGTTTTTGGGGATCACGGTGCGTTTATCGGCGGAGGGCTTGCTCTTTCCGCTGGCCTTGCGAAATGCGAACCAGGAACTACGGTATTTTGCACTCTGGGAGATCAATCTTTTACCAATGCAGTGCAAGGTTTGGTTTCGGCTGTTCAACAAAAAATAAAAATCATATATATCGTATGTAATAATTCAAAATCAGTTTCTCTGATGAAACAGATTCTCTCACAGGATCCGACGGCATTTGATTCAGGAAAAAGTACGTTTCTCAATAACGCACCGATCAATTATTCCGCCCTCGCCAAAAGTCTAAAAATAAATACCTACACGATACCCTATATCCCCAACCATAACAATAAATCCTATGCCCATCCAAATAGTATTTTTAGAAAATTCCTCGCTCAGGCTTTGAAAATAAATGGCCCTACTCTCATGGAATTACAATTACCTTCTGATCCAGATGCATGGAAGGGTATCTGGACGGTAAAAGGAAACGAAAAATAACTATGGCATACGTAGAATTACCCGTAGCTCCTTTTAAAGGAGAATTGAATACTCAACTGTTTATCGCCGGACCGCATGCGACTCCTCTACTACGCAGGATTCCCAGAGAGAACCGGATCATAATGGACTCCCTCAAACATGAATACAACAATCTTGGATTTACTCAGGCCGGCGGACGATTCAGGCGAAGAAGTCCGGAAGAACAAGCCAGACTGTCCTTATTTGCTGCAACGCATGGACTCAACGTAGTACCGTATGCAAATCAACACAGTGAAGGAACATACGATTACCCATACTTGCAGGGAACAACAACGCTCGATGAATATCTTCCTGCCGCTTCACCCGACAAAACACTATTTTTGACTCTCTCCCTTTTTGAGGATATGAGAAAGGCACATTCACTGGGATTGATCTATGGCGACCGCTGGTCCAAAAACATTCTCGTCTGGCCTGATAATACGTTTCGCCATGTTGATTTTGATCTCGAGATATATGGCCCGCCCGCCGTTTCATTTGACGTTGCTCAGCTTGCGTATTACGTTTTGGCAGGAGGAAAAGAAAAGGTATTAAATCCCCTAGTATACATTCTATCAATGAACGAGAACTGGTTTGATGTGGAATTAGTGATACAATTTTTAAAAGGACATGCAAGACACTTTAGAAAGAGCCAGAAATATGGAGGCATCGAGAATGAAACCGACACGCTTATCGAACTTATCAAAAAGAGAAAAGGGTTAAATTAATATGTTAAAACTCATCATATTCGATTTTGACGGACTAATGGTAAACAGCGAACACGTTGTATTTGATGCGCTGAAAATACTTTTTAAACGATACGTAAAAGTTTTAACATGGACATATTTCTGTAAACATATCGGCGTACCTGTTGCCGATTCCTTAAGGGAATTTCATAGGGATTTTGAATTACCGATTCCATTTTCTCAATTTCTTGAAGAACGAAATCTCATCGTTCATCAATATCTTTCAAAAAAACTTCAATTAATACCCGGAATAAAAAAAATAATACTTATGTTAAGTAAAAAGCCGGTAACTCTGGCAATTGCGACATCCGGAAAAAGAACCTATATAGAATACTGGCTAAAAAAATTCGGAATCGAAAAATATTTCAGTACAATAGTCTGCATCGATGACGTGGAAAAAGGAAAACCGCATCCCGATTTAATTTTGAAAACTTTACGGGTATCAGGATTTTCTACCGATGAATCAATAATCATTGAAGATGCTCCAAGTGGAATTGAGGCTGCTACAAAAGCCCAAATCAAAAGCATTGCAATTCCGACAAACGGAGTTCCCCTGCAAAAATTCAAGAAAGCCACTTATATTCTTGATTCAGTAGCAGATATTTACGGATTACTCTCAAAATTGACTTCTTAAGGCAAATGTCACTTTGTTCTTCGTTAAAGTCTGTTGAAAAGTATCGAGAAAATCATGACCGATAGCATAATTTTGTAAATGAATACTTTCTTGTTTCTGAATCCGAATGAAATTCTTTTGATGAATTTCATCTTGTTATGCATGCCTTCCATAAAGCCATTGGTTGAGCGAGAGTTCCAATAATTGAGTATCGGTTCTTTCCAGCGGGAAAGAGTCCTACCCCAAGATATGAGTTCTCCGTCGTCTGTCGATTCGAGGGTTGAGATTATGAGTTCCAATCGTTTTCGGGCCTCATCTTTTGAAGAAACCCGATACATTTCCCGTAAGCGTTCCTTGGTTGCATAAACCATAGGAAGCGTTTCCTCAACGGCTTTTCGATAAAGATCACACATATCAATGACGACTTCGGTTATGAGGGATTTGACGCCCGGTGAGAGATTGCGGAGAACTTTTTCCAACTCGTCCGTGCGCTTGGAATTTAAGACTCTCTTAAGGCGATGGTTTGTAATATTCCCAACGGTTGTCACCATTTCACGTCCGGCAAATGACACTTCGTCAATTCCTAAAACAAATGGTCTTTTTTTCCTCCGTATCAAAGCTCAAAACCTCATTCTGGATTAACTCCTCAAGCCATTTTCGCTGGGTATGATAGGAAACATTGCGCTTTCTGGTACCTGGGGAAAAGGATTGATTGGCTAAGTTGGCAATAACTTCCCGTTTGTGCTTTAAAGTTGCCTTTTCATAAGGGGCAATCATCGTTTCTTCGGTAAAGACAAAATTACAATTAAAACAGTGATAACGCTTGGGTCGAATAATAAGGAGACAATTTTTTCCAACGATAGTTCCGTGTTTGATTAATCTTGTAGATGAAAAACCACAGGAGGTATTTGTTCGTTTTTTACATTAGGACGGTTGTAACTGGTGATTCTCATTCAATTTCAATTTACCCGTCCTCTTCTATTTTTATGACCTATAGATGAGAGAAAAACCCGTACCACAATTTTATGAAGACTTTAGAATATGAAAACAATCAAAACGTCGTTTTTCTACAACAAACTATTTCATAGAGCCGGATTTGGAGCTACGCATTTTATGGTGTTTTTTATACGGCTTTCGGTTAACTGCAATCAATCCGGTAGCGGCCAAGATGAGTAGGCCTGTACCAACAGCAGCGCCTGTTTCAGTTTGTGTAATCGATCCTGACTGAGGAAGTGCAGTTGGCACGGGAGCTGAAGATGGGGCTGGTGATGGTGATGGAGCAAAAAGAACACAGAGTTGAGTTGAATTTCCAGGAGCG
>CAZFQZ010000043.1:0-5683 GCA_964521305.1 uncultured Gammaproteobacteria bacterium | reverse complement strand
CAGTTATTCCAGTCTTACCCCCAGATTCCTGCGGATTTTTTCGTGACGAGATTCTGAGATAATTCTTCAGTAATATTTGCGCTCAATTATAATTCCTATAACGATATTAAATAGCTACGGTTCTATGGTATTTTACGGCACGCTTGGAACACATGTGAGGTTTTTTGAATATTCTTAATCTATAGTTTACCAGAACAATCTAATCGTTAATAGAATGTATATGGTAATCCGTTACAATACTGTTTGGTTTGGTGTGGTTTGCTATTGGTCTTCAAGATTGCTGCCCAGCCTCGATTTGAACGAGGATAAATAGATTCAGAGTCTATTGTCCTACCGTTAGACGACCGGGCAAATCACCTTCATTGTACTAAATCACGCCAATAAATACCACGCAAAGACCTCCTGGAGCATATCCGGATAACTGAGCAACGTTGTCTGGATTACGGAATCCTGAATTTGACCGCAAACCGTTTTACTTCCTGCCGCATTTTTTTGATTTCAGGAAGCTTACTCACCTTTGCCTCGAACTCCCTGATGTACGCGACACGTTCCTCCTTGATGCCCGGCAAACGGTATTCCCTGATGAGGTCAATAGTCCTGAGCATGATGGACCCGATGAAGTTCATCTCTTTTTCCTTCATGCCGCGGGTCGTTGATGCCGGCGTTCCAAGCCTGATTCCCGACGGGTAGAATGGCGATGACAGCTCTCCCGGAATCGTATTCTTGTTCATGGTCAACCCGACCATATCCAGGGCTTTTTGCGCGAATATTCCCCCGCCAGGTCCAAGGATAGTTGACAGGTCAACCAGCATCAGATGATTTTCGCTCCTGGACCCTACCAGTTTCAAACCGCCGTTCATCAGGGTTTCCGCCAAAACTTTTGAGTTTTTCACGATCTGGTGCGCGTACTTTTTGAATGACGGCTGCATTGCTTCATAAAGAGCAATGGCGATTGCTGCAGTCGTATTGTCGTGCGGTCCGCCCTGCAAACCCGGAAACACTGCCTTATCTATTTTTTTTGCCAGGTCGGGATCTTTTTTTAACCCTTTTTCTGTCACCATGATCATACCGCCCCGCGGTCCACGCAGTGTCTTATGCGTCGTCGTCGTCACGATGTGCGCATACGGAACCGGCGACGGATGCACACCTCCGATGATCAACCCTGCTATATGCGCTATATCAGCTGCAAGATACGCGCCAACTTCATCCGCAATGTCTGCGAATTTCTTGTAATTGAATATCAGCGGGTGCGCAGTGCCGCCGACCCAGATCAACCGCGGCTTGTTTTCCTTGACCAATTTCCTGATCTCGTCAAAATCAAACAGGTCTTCATTTTTTCCTGCATGGGGTTTTACGCCGTACGGCACGCTTTTGAAAAAGAAACCGGTTGCCGACACATTGTGTCCGTGCGTTAAATGCCCTCCAGCAGTCAGCGCCTGACCCATGATCACGTCCCCGGGTTTGCATACCGCCATGTAAACCGCAAAGTTTGCGGGTGATCCGGAATACGGCTGGATGTTTGCATGCGGAACGTTGAACAATTTCTTGGTCCGTTCCTGCGCGATCAGTTCCACGTCGTCAACGTTTTCATTGCCTCCGTAATAGCGTTTTTTCGGATAGCCTTCGGAGTACTTGTTGACGAAATATGAGGAAAGAACGCTGCGCACCTGACTCGAGGCGTAATTTTCGGACGGAATCAGTTCTAGGCCTTCACGCTGCCGTTGCTCTTCCTTTTTTACTAAGTTATATATTTTTATGTCTTTCATGGAAAATAAATAAAATTAATAACGGATGGCGAACTTAAGAAGAATTACCGGAAGAGAGATTTAGTATGTCATGTTGAGTAAATAATAGAGAACGTTTTTGCTAAATGCAAGCGGATATTATCGATTGTACCGATGCGCGTCGACTCGTCAGGACAATCGGCATAACCGTTCATGCGCCCCGATTGAGTCGGGACAACGATCGGTATATAATATATGCATGATTTATCTGCTTTTAGGATGCGATGCCTTGATGGCAATCGTATTCGGATTGAAGTTCAATACCTTTCCGCCCCAAATTCCGCTTTTTTACACACGCGCCTTGGGTGAGGACCAACTTGCGGATTCATGGCTCATTATTCTTCTACCCTTGCTCATGAATGTCCTGTTTATCGCCAATAGCTTTGTTTACCGGAAATACTTCAACGACAATAAACTCGTGAAAAAAGTCGTGAAATATATGAATGTATTCATCTGTATTTCGTTTACGTTCATTATGATCCGCATATTATTCTTGGTAGCCTGACGATTATGGAAAACGCAGTCGCTCTTATATTATCCACGTTTACCTCCTTTCTTCTTACCATACCGACGATAAGCTTGGCAAAAAAATTGCACTTGGTCACTGACAAACGCAAACGAAAACATCCTGCACACACCCACACCGGTATCATTCCCCGCGCCGGCGGGCTCCCTGTTTATCTTTCTTTGCTTCTGGTATCCCTGCTTCTCATTCCGCTGAATAAAATCATGATCGGCATTTTGCTCGGAAGCTTTTTCCTCTTAATTATCGGATTGCTGGACGATTATTCGGATATGAATCCCAAGCTCCGGTTTATCGCCAATTTATTGATAGCTGCTTTGGTTATCGGATTCGGCCTTGGTATTCCCTTTGTTTCCAATCCGTTCGGCGGTGTGGTCAGGCTCGATACCTGGAAAATACCGCTGCAGTTTTTAGGCAAGCACAGCATCTGGGTTTATGCGGATTTGTTGGCAATCATTTGGCTCACATGGACGACCAATATGGTTAACTGGAGTAAAGGTGTCGATGGCCAGCTTCCGGGATTTGTCGCGATCGCCGCCATATTCCTCGGCTTATTATCCCAGCGGTTTGTTGCACACGATATCAATGTGCAATCAGTGATGTTATTATCCTTTATCGTTGCCGGAGCATATATCGGATTCCTGCCGTTTAATTTTTATCCCCAGAAGATCATGCCGGGATACGGAGGAGGTGCATTAGCAGGCTTTCTTCTCGGCATTTTATCCATTCTGTCGTTCGGAAAGGTCGGAGCTGCGATCATGATTCTTTCCATGCCCCTGATCGATGCGGCCTATACCGTCCTGCGACGTTTGAAAAACAATCAATCCATTTTCAAGGCCGACTGGGGCCATCTGCACCACAGGCTTCTTGAAATCGGCTGGGGTAAACGGCGCATTGCGGTTTTCTATTGGCTCGTTACTTTTATTCTCGGCATATCCAGTCTGTATTTCCAAAAAATGGAAAAAGTGCTTGCATTCGGTATCATCGCCGTACTTCTTCTGGTATTTATTATCCTCACAGACGAGATGAAAAAAAATCATGCTATTTCAAAGTAATATCTTCATAATTTGATAGAATAATAGACTTATGAAATACTTCATCAAAACATTCGGCTGTCAACAGAACAAAGCTGATTCGGAGCGCATAGACGCTGCTTTTAACAGCCGCGGAATGATCAAGGCAAAAGGATACAGAGATGCGGATTATGTAGTGATTAATACATGTATGGTTAGGCAATCTGCTGAGAATCGCGTATATGGGCTTGTCAACAACCTGGCGAAACTGAAAACGGAGAGACTTAATAAAAAGGAACCGTTCAAAATAATCGTGACCGGCTGCATGGTCGGTCTCGCATTCAGGGATAAAACCGGAACATATTTGGAGCGGATACGATCCTTAATGCCTTCAGTCGACGAATTCATGCCAATAGAGGAAGTCGGGTTTGACAATGAACCAGTGAGGCAGGACAACAAAAACGCGTGGATTCCAATCTCCAACGGCTGCAATAATTTCTGTACATTCTGCGTCGTTCCGTTTACCCGCGGACGGGAAATCAGCAGACCATATCAGGACATCATCAAGGAAGCTATGCAACTGAAAACCAAAGGATACTCCACTATCACCTTGCTCGGACAAAATGTAAATTCATACGGCGCTGACCTTTTGGTTGGAGAAAA
The DNA here is from genome assembly GCA_964521305.1 of uncultured Gammaproteobacteria bacterium. Lineage (GTDB taxonomy): Bacteria > Patescibacteriota > Microgenomatia > UBA1406 > GWC2-37-13 > CAZBEJ01. The sequence continues at coordinate 1,700 of CAZFQZ010000043.1, read as the reverse complement.
AAACATCCAGGTCATGAGAGATATCGATAAAACATATTTCATAAATTCAAAGATCAAATCTCAAAAATCAAATCCAAAACTAACAGATCAAATCTTTAAAATCAACGGGAAGAAAATCAATCCGACATTCGTCAAACATCTGGGCAGATACAGGATTCCAACCATGTTTCCCACGCTTCTAGAGGAAATCGCCCGCATGGGATTCCAAAAAGTCGATTTCATATCATCAAACCCCTGGGATTTTTCAGATGAATTGATCGATATTATCGCTCGCAATAAAAACATAACCAGAACCATACACCTGCCTGTACAATCCGGAGACAACAATGTCCTGAAACGCATGAACAGATGGTACACGACTGACGAATACATAAAAACAATATCGAAATTAAAAAATCAGATACCAAATATAAGATTTACAACTGATATCATTGTTGGTTTTTGCGGCGAAACTGATGAAGAGTTCAAAAATACCGTAACCTTATGCAAACAGGTTGGCTATCAAATTGCGTTCGTATCCATGTATTCTCCCCGATTCGGGACCGCGGCAACCAAGGTACTGAACGACGACATACCGTACGAGATAAAAAAGAGACGGTGGCAGATCCTTGAAGATTTGGTCAACAAACCCCACGTGAAAAAGCATATATTGGTGTGATACAATTGATTTATGAAACTTCTTGTAACAGGAGGCGTTGGTTTCATCGGCTCCAATTTTATCCTTTACTGGCTTAAACAGCATCCTGAAGACTCAATTGTCAATCTGGACAAACTCACGTATGCGAGCAACCTGGAGAACCTCAAATCAATAGAAAAGAACCAGAACTACTCATTTGTAAAAGGTGACATCTGTGACGCAAGTCTTGTCAATTCACTTATGAAAAACGTTGATACGGTGGTCCACTTCGCAGCAGAAAGCCATGTGGACCGGTCCATCCAGGATCCGACACCTTTCATTAAAACAAATATAGAAGGCACTTATATCTTGTTGGAGGCCGCGTTAAAAAACGGCAACAAACGCTTCCACCATATTTCGACCGATGAAGTGTTCGGCGCACTGGAGCTCACCAAGGATAAATTTACTGATGCTACTCCGTATAATCCCCGAAGCCCCTACTCGGCATCAAAAGCAGCGTCAGATCATCTGGTAAAAGCATATCATGAAACATACGGCCTGCCTGTCACCATTTCCAACTGCTCGAATAATTTCGGTCCGTATCAATTTCCGGAAAAATTCATTCCTCTTGCTATTACCAACCTGATTGAAAACAAAAAAATCCCCGTGTATGGTGACGGACTCTACGTCAGGGATTGGCTGTACGTTGACGATCACTGTGAAGCGATCGATCTTATTCTCAATAAGGGCACCGTGGGAAAAACGTATTTGATCGGCGGCCTGAGCAATGATATCTCTAATATTGAAGTTATCAAGCGAATCCTGAAAAACATGGGCAAAGACGAATCCATGATAGAGTATGTCAAGGATCGTCCCGGGCATGACAGACGGTATGCAATCGACTGGTCAACGATCAAAAACGAACTCGGATGGGAGCCGAAACATGATTTCAATACCGCTCTCTCTGAAACAGTCGAATGGTACAAAAACAATCAGGACTGGTGGAAACGGATCAAAACAGGCGAATACCAGGAATACTACAAGAAACAGTACCAAAAGTAATTTCTAATATCCAATTTCTAAT
>CAZFQZ010000042.1:0-6052 GCA_964521305.1 uncultured Gammaproteobacteria bacterium | reverse complement strand
TTGTAGCCTAAATTTCTCACCACTTCGTCTAAAATCTTACCCTTTCTCTTCTTAGTGGACTTCCTGTATTGAACTGATAATAATTTCAGATAGGAATACCGTTCAGTCAGATTCATATGATTATTGTCTTTTCAACTAATAACTAAGAAGAATGGTAGAAGAAATTTGGTTAGATTTTTATTTGAGCGAACGAATCAATTTCGGTTAGATTTTAAGTGAGCGAAAACAATAGCTTGACAACTACTACAATTAGGTGTAGTATATGAAATATGACAAATAACAAACAAAGAGTAACGCTTTTTTTAATGTCCGATCTGATAAAACATGCAAAAGCCCAGGCAGTAGTTGAAGAAACCACCCTGACTATTTTGGTAGAAAAAGCCCTGATAAAATATTTGCCCAAGGAAACGGTCATCAGGAAAAAGATAACCAGAATAAACAGCATTCCATGATGTTCAAGCCACTCCGACAACCTTTTAATTAAGCATTTTCAAAATTATGATCCTGAAAATAAAAAAGAAATTAAACGAGACCATGTATATTTGTCCTTTTTGCAAAAGTGAAATCGTTTCTTCCCATAAAACCGAAGTATTCTATCGAAGCAAATGGATAAACGGTTGTAATAATTGTTTTAATCTTTCGATTGATCTTCCTACCGCCCATATTTTCCAAACAAAAAATTATTGATATTATACCTACAAAACCGTGTTTATAGACGAGGCTGAAATAATAGTTCAAGGCGGAAACGGCGGATCCGGAAAGGTGGCTTTTTTTAAAAACAAAAGAGGACCCAGCGGAGGAAACGGAGGCAAGGGCGGTAATGTATATTTTAATGTAACTTCAAATTCAACCGATTTGAAAAAATTTACGGAAATAACTCTGTTCAAAGCCGAGGACGGCCAAATGGGCGGTTCAAATAATAGGGCGGGGAGGGAAGGGAAGGATTTATACCTGCCGGTTCCGGCAAATACCACCGTCATCGATATCACAACCCGTGAAGAAATTACTCTCACGGAAGCAAACCCCGGCGTTTTAATTTGCAGGGGCGGAACAGGCGGAAACGGCAATAATTATTTCAAGACCTCAACATACCAAACTCCACACAGGGCTACCTTGGGACAAAAAGGCGAGGAGAAAAAAATCATACTCAGTCTTAAGCTTATAGCCCAGTTCGGCCTCATCGGTCTTCCTAATGCAGGGAAAAGCAGTCTGTTGAACCAACTCACCAATGCCCATGCAAAAACAGCTAACTACTCGTTTACCACCCTTGAACCGAATCTGGGAGTCATTGACGGCAAGGTTCTTGCGGATATTCCCGGTCTTATCGGGGGAGCTTCGAAGGGCAAGGGCTTGGGAATAAAATTCTTAAAGCATATCGAAAAAGTCGCATTGTTGCTGCACTGTATTTCTGCCGAGTCCGAGGATATTGAAAAAGACTATGAAACGGTTATTGGAGAAATTGCAAAATTCGATACGGAGATACTCGAAAAAAAAACCATTATCCTGTTGACTAAAACCGACCTGGTTTCCCGGGACGCCGTCAAGGAAAAACTGAACTTATTAAAAAAATTAAATAATACGGTAATCCCTGTTTCCATACATGACAGGCATTCCCTGACATTGCTGAAAGATATTCTCGGCAATGGGATCAAATAACTTAACCTATCGGGTTATTTGGCCCGCTCTGCCAGCCCGGAAATCCCATTATGTTGTTTGTCCTGGCAATCCAATCAACGTGACAGGTTGAACTAAACCAGACTGCGGGCCTGTCTTTCGGTTTCCTGGCAATCCTGTTTTTTGTTCAAGGCGGTTTCCCACTTCACGGTTTTTTTACCAGAGACAAGTTTATCATGGGCAGTAACGGATTAGCGGCAACAATGACTTTACTTACCGTTTTCTCGGCTCTTTATGTTCGTCACATTGGTTAAAATAATGGACTTCAATGCACCCGGAGTCGGTATGTTATGGGGCAGGAACGCTATCAGGACAGTCCGGTATTCATCTGACTCATTCATTGCGGAGAAGGGAATCTATTGATCGTTTAATCCCTTGCCGTCGAGAATTTTTTGCAGGTATTTTGAGATTCGTAACTCCCTTGTTTTTGATTGCTTGGGTCGGGAAAAGTAAAAGAGATATGCCCGTTGCCGGCCCGGCGTCAATGTTTTGAATGCGGTTTTCAGATCGGGGATCTCATCCAGTTTTTGCCTGAATTCCTCGGGTACGGGATAATCCGACGTTTTCCTGTGCTTTATTTTCAGACCGGCTTTTTCTACCTCAATTGCCTCTTTGATATACGCTTTCAGGACCGGCGCCATCCCGGCGATTTCCCGGACATCGGTAAACCGGATCTGGCGTCCCGCCTGCACATTCCCGGTTTGCTGAATAAGGATGTTTCCAGGGTCTTTCAGCAAAACGCCTTTGAAAAACAGAAGTGCGCAATATTCCTTGAATCCGTGGATCAACACGATATTTTTCCCCTGAAGCGTGTAGCAGGGATGCATCCACTTGTAATCCTCGACCAGACCGCAGTCAAGGACAATTGATCTCAATTTCCGATACTCTTCCCGCCATTTATTCGCATTCCGTAAAAAAGCATCAACTTCGGAATTCTTTCCGCCTGTTTCCATAATATATAGTATATCAATTTCTATCTATGAAAGTTTCACGGTCAACCATATGGGATGGGCGGTATTCCCATAAAATCACCGGATGTATGACAGGGAATTGCTCTGATATACTGCATATATAAATGATTTAATCAAAAGAATTCCTCGAAGTTTTACTTCGGGGTAAAACCTTGTAAATTAAACCTGCCTGATTTCCGGTATCCGATCGATGCGGAATACGCGAGATGGCAGTAGGTTTGATTTTCCGTTTCGACTTGGTATCGCCGGTTTTAGGATATACAATATCCAATCCAAAGCAGCTCAATTATGGTATAATAAAAAATATTGGCGAGAATTATTTAACTTCGTATTAATAAATAAAAGCTCTTAAATACTTCATAACCAAATAAACTTTGAAAGGAGGTGTTACACATGGATAAAAATAAAATATTTGTTGGAAGTTTGCCTTGGTCCATTAATGAGAGTTCATTAAAAGAACTATTTTCTCAATACGGAGAAATTGCCGAAGCAATCATTATCATTGACCGAGATTCAGGCAGATCAAAAGGATTCGGGTTTGTTACGTTTGCAAATGAAGAAAGTGCGCAAAAAGCGCTTGAAATGAATGGCAAGGAAGTTGAAGGACGAACAATTGTCGTTAATATTGCAAAACCTCGGGAAGAAAGAGGCGGAAGTGGTTATAGACGAGATGACAGAAGGCATTATTAATACAAGTAGAATATGAATGGCTCTTTTAAGAATATATGTATACGATGTGGTAAAGAACGCGTAATTTTGCGTGAATGGGAAGAGCGTGTCGGTAATTCTATTGTGACCAATATCGATACGACCTGTCCGGATCCCGTATGTCAAAAAATAGTCGACAATGATAATAAAAAACAAAGGGATAAGAATATTCTGATGAAACAACGGAGTGAGGAAAGAGCAAAACAAAGAAATAAATTAAGGAATTCAGCTAAGATAAAACAATAATGTTATAAAAAATATGGTTAAACAAAAAAAAGACGCAAGGCGAAAAACCAAATCTTTATTGAAAAAAAAGATGCATGGCGCCGTAAGAAGACATATCAGGAGAAGAAAAGGAAGAAAGTAAATCAGAATCGATGATGAATTGGTAGCTAGATTGAAAATAGTTCTTCTTAAAAAAGAAGAGTGGTTTCCTTTATCTATCAGTATCTATTAATTATAAAAAAACTATGTCCAACAAAATATATATTGGAAAGATTTCTTCGACGACAACCGAAAAACAACTTTTCGACCATTTTTCTCAGATAGGTAAAGTAGTATCTGCAACTATCGTTCAAGGAATAAATCCGAATAAACACTCAGGATACGGATATGTCATCATGTCCAGCGAGAAAGAAGTGCAGACAGCAATTAGTAAGTTAAATAATTCACTTTTGGGCAATAGCCGAATTCACGTTGTCCATGTTCATTTCCTAGATCAGGAAAGAAAGCAATATTACGGCAGGCGTTATTAAAAAGATTATTGTTTTTCTTCCGAATCTTTCTTCTTGTGGGTTTTTTCTATCTTGGGTATATCTGCCGCGATTTTAACCGGTGTATAGGACTCTGAAATAGGTTTTGGATTTAGTAAATTCAGTATCTTGTCAAGTTTGGCATTAAGCGTTTCAAATTGAGTTTTATACTGGTCATATTGTTGTTTTCTTTCTCCAAATCGCGGTTTTTCGAAAGATCTTCTATTTCCTCTATTCCCCATTTTTTTAAAACAATCATCGCAGTATATGGGTTTATCACCGATAGGTTTAAACGGCACCCTGCAGTCTTTGCCGCAATTACTGCAAACTACGTTAAACATTTGTTTGGTATCTCTACCGAAACCACTACGATATCCTCTTCGTGAGTTATTGTCTCTACTAAAATTTCTCATTGGCTGATTATATCATCTTTTTGCCTAGAAAACCCACACTCGCAATGTATCAATGTATACTCCTTTATAGTGCTCCAAATATCTCATTTTATCCTGGAAAAATAATAAAATGACGATATCATCAGGTATTTTATAAGATTTTTCGTGTTGCGTTCCATGGAAAAACAGGCTAAGCAACGCAACAGGTTAGGAAAGCTAATTTTTTATCTAATGGAATATTTCGTACGTTGTATGGTATACTAGATATGGTTTGATTTTGTTTGAATGAGCGTCATATCAAGCTGACGATTTTTTTATCTTCAACGATTTCACTCCGATTTACTATTTTTAAGAATAATGTTTACTGAATTACCATACAAACAAAAGGGGGTGAATAGATAATGGATAAAAATAAATTATATGTGGGAAATCTTCCGTGGTCGGTGACCAGCGATTCGTTGAAAGAGATGTTTGCTCCTATGGGAGAAATTACGGAGGCGGTAGTCATCAGCGATAAATACACCGGAAGATCAAAGGGATTCGGATTCGTAACATTTGCCAACGAAGCGGATGCAGGAAAAGCAGTCACCGAAATGAACGAAAAAGAGATTGAAGGACGAAAAATGGTGGTTAATGTTGCAAAACCAAGAGAAGAAAGACCAAGAGGTGGTGGAGGTGGAGGATTCCGAAGAGGAGGAGGATTCGACAGGAGAAGCTATTAATTAAAAAACACTATCTGATTAACCGAAATGGGTAGACGTGTTGGGAAAGGATAGTGTTTTTTTTGGTTTCGCGGCGTTACGGATTACCACTCTTTGCGTGACCTCGGAATTGGGAGTTGTAGAGATCCGCATAAAAGCCGTTTTTGGTGAGCAATGATTTGTGCGTTCCTTTTTCTAAAATGGTGCCGTGGTTCATAACGAGGATCAAGTCGGCGTCGCGGATGGTGGAGAGACGGTGGGCAATGACAAAACTGGTTCTGCCTTTCATCAATCTGCTCATGGCATTCTGGATAAGTAATTCCGTTCTGGTATCGACGCTGCTGGTCGCTTCGTCCAAAATCAGGATTTCCGGGTCGGCCAGGAATGCGCGGGCAATGGTCAACAGCTGTTTTTGTCCCTGCGAAATATTGGTTGCGTCCTCATTCAGAACGGTGTGGTATCCTTCGGGCAATGTCCTGATGAAGTGGTCCGCGTATGCTGCGGTTGACGCTTCGACGATTTCTTTCTCGCTCGCATGTTCCCGTCCATAGGCGATATTATCCCTCAAGGTTCCGTGGAAAAGCCAGGTATCCTGTAACACCATGCCGAACATTCGTCTTAAATCTCCGCGCTTCATCTTCGTAATATCCACGTTGTCGACCAGAATCTTTCCGTCGTTGACTTCGTAAAACCGCATCAAGAGATTGACCAGAGTCGTTTTTCCGGCTCCGGTTGGACCCACGATCGCAACCATCTGTCCGGGATTTACATAGATATTCATGTCGTGCATGAGGATCTTGTCCGGGCTGTAGCCGAACTTCACGTGTTCGAATCTCACATCGCCTTTCGGATTT
>CAZFQZ010000041.1:0-6308 GCA_964521305.1 uncultured Gammaproteobacteria bacterium | reverse complement strand
ATTAATTTCCTATGATCCATTCGACAGGCTCAGGATCATGAATATTTGTAAATTACTATAAACATATTCATTCATGAAAGCTCATATCCACCCAACCTATTTTGACGACGCACAAGTTACCTGCGCATGCGGTAATACATTTGTGACCGGTTCGACCAAAAAAACAATCAGCGTTGAGGTGTGCTACAAATGTCATCCTCTCTACACCGGAGAGGAACGATTTCTGGATATAAAGGGCCGGGTCGATACGTTCCAAAAAAAGCAGCAACTCGCAAAACAATATCAGGCATCGCACAAATCCAAAAAGCAAAAGAAAGAAATAAAGGAAGAAAAACAAATAAAAAGCTTGAGGGAACTTATGAGTGAAGCGTAAATACGAGTTGAAAGAGCTAAAGAATCTGTTATAATCTCATAATATCCTAAGACCCGGGTTTACACTTTAAAAGCGATATTAGAGTTTTTACAGTGTTTATAAAAATGATTTCCCGGCGAATCAGGTACCATTAGGCACCTGAGTTACCAGGTATTGTCTAATACCCGGGATGGAAAAAAACATGGTTAATACACAAAAAAAATCCACCGTTCAGTCTCTTGAAAAAACCCTTCTGAAAAACTCAAATTTCGTGTTGATTAAATTCGACAAAACTACTCATAAATCATTGGAATCGTTAAGAAAAGCGCTCAAGGCTGAATCAGCGACGTTCAGCGTCATCAAAAATACCTTGTTTGAAAAGGCGGTTAACAACCTCATCTCAAAAAGCGTCCAGTTCAAAGAAGTGAAAAAAAAATATCTGCCTTTGAGGGAAGCATCTGCACTCCTCACTCTGGAAAAAGACTGGAATAAAGGGCTGGGCGTATTCCACAAATTTGCCGAATCAGAAAAAACATTGAGTTTCAAATTCGGCATCCTGGATAACATCAATTACGGCGGGAGTGCACTTGACACGATCGCCAAACTGCCGGGAAAAGATCAATTGATGGCAAAAATCATCGGCAGTATGAAAAGCCCAACATCGAGATTGGTGTACGCATCGAAATATGGTGTACAGAAGTTAGTGTATATTCTAAATACCAAGTCTAAAAATTCATAATTTTCAGTTTTCAGTTCTCAATCAATAGGCAATAGTGAAAGTTCAATGAAAATTTCAAATTAAAAATTGAACATTATTGAAAGGCGGTGATTCAAAATGAGTGATGCAAAATTATCTGAGAAATTACAAAAAATCGCCTCAGAGATCGAGTCTTTAACGGTCATTGAAATGGCGGAATTGGCAAAATATCTCGAAAATAAATTCGGCGTATCAGCGATACCAGTCGCCGCGGCAGTACCAACAGCAGGTGGAGCGGCAGCGCCCACGGAAGAAAAAACGATATTCACCGTCATGCTTACGGCAGCAGGTGAAAATAAACTGGGCGTCATCAAGGCGGTGCGCGAAATTCTTCCCAATCTGGGATTGATGGATGCGAAGAAACTCGTCGAGTCAGCCCCGAAAGAACTTCTCACCGATGCAAAGAAAGATGCGGCGGAAGAAGCAAAGAAAAAGGTAGAAGCGGCAGGCGGTAAAGTGGAATTAAAGTAAAAAAGATTTACGAATAAAGATTAAGGATTTATGAATAAACTAAAAATTCATAAATCATATCTCATATATCTTAAATCTCGCTTAGGAACATGAAATTTCTATACTAATAAGATAAAATAAAGTATGGCAAATACATCTCAAAAGTCATCCTACGGAGCAGAATCTATCGTTGTTCTCGAAGGACTGGAACCGGTCAGAAAACGACCGGCGATGTATATAGGAACTACTGCCCAATACGGTATCAATCACTGCTTGAACGAGATTGTTGACAATTCAATTGACGAAGCGCTCGCGGGATTTTGCCATAACGTCCACGTCATCGTCCAGGAAAACGGATACCTGACTGTCTTTGACGACGGCCGCGGCATTCCGGTGGACAAAGTACCGAAATACAACGTATCGGCACTCGAAATCGTCATGACAAAACTGCACGCAGGCGGCAAATTCAACGTCGGCGCATATAAAATCTCAGGAGGCTTGCACGGTGTTGGCGCATCGGTTGTCAATGCCCTGTCCGAACACGTCATAGTCGAAGTAAAACGGGACGGAAAACTCTATCGCCAGGAATACAAAAAGGGGATCCCGCAAAATCCGGTCAAGCAAGTCAAGGAGTCGGCGATCGGTTTTCCGTTCAAAGATGGCACCGGCGTTTCATTCCTTCCCGACAAAGAGATCTTCAAAGAGACGATTGAACTCAATAACGCGATATTCAAGAAACAAGTCAAGGAACGCGCATACCTCATCAGCAACGTCTTTTTCAGGATATTCAACCAAAAAACCAATGACAAATACGCGTATTTTTTTGACGGCGGCATTATTTCTCTGATCCGTGATCTCAACCGCGGCAAGAAAATCCTCCATGAGCCGATTCTCGTTAAAAAGACAACCGAAGATAAGGAAGTTGAAGTGGCAATACAATATAACGATTCGATCGCAGAAACCGTCCATTCATTCGTCAACGTCATCAATACCCACGAAGGCGGAACGCATCTGACCGGATTCAGAACGGCACTCACCAAGGCAATCAACAACTACGCGCGCAAGGAACTGAACGGAAAAAACGGAGAAGAACTCTTCACCGGTGACGACGTGAAAGAAGGCCTGACCGCGGTCGTCTACGTGAAAATGCCTTCAACCAACCTCCAGTTCGAAGGGCAGACCAAAACAAAACTCGGCAACTCGGAAGTTCAAACACTGGTTCAGCAGACGGTATTTGATTTTCTGGAAACGTATTTCGAGGAAAACCCTCGCGTTGCCAAGGATATCCTCTCAAAAATTTATCTGGCGCAAAAGGCGCGGCTTGCAGCCAAAGCTGCAAAAGATGCGGTTTTGCGCAAAGGAGCACTCGAAGGCGCCAGTTTGCCAGGGAAGCTTGCTGATTGCCAGGAAAAAGATCCTGCACTCTGCGAACTGTTCATCGTTGAAGGAGATTCCGCAGGCGGATCCGCAAAACAAGGAAGAGACCGCAAATACCAGGCGATTCTGCCGCTTCGCGGAAAAATCCTGAATACGGAACGCGCATACCTGGATAAAGTGTTGGGATTCAAGGAAATAAAGGATCTGGTCGTAGCCCTTGGCATGGGAATCGGCGAAAACGTGGATTACGCGAAACTGCGCTATCACAAAATTGTCATCATGACCGATGCCGATGTCGACGGCGAACACATCAGAACATTGATTTTGACATTTTTCTTCAGGCATCTTCCCGATGTATTGAACAAAAAGCATCTGTATGTAGCGCAACCGCCTCTTTACAAAATCCAACAGGGAAAACAGATCAATTATGTCTATTCTGATGAAGAACGTGACAAAACCCTGAAAACACTCAAGAGCGGCACAACACCATTCATTCAACGCTACAAAGGTCTGGGGGAGATGAATCCGGACCAGCTCTGGGAAACGACCATGAACCCGGAAAACAGGATGTTGAAACAGATTACCATATCAGACGCTCAGGAGGCGGATTTCGTGTTCTCGATGCTTATGGGTGACGAGGTACCGCCGAGAAAAAAGTTCATCGTAACGCACGCCAAGATGGCGAACTTAGATCTCTAGTAAAATATTGATCTGTAGCTGTTTAGCTTGTAGGAATTATGTCCTAAACAGCTAAAAAACTACCGGCTTATTATCTATTATAAATTTTATATAATCTTATGAACATATCAAAACTGTCAGCAGGAAAAAATCCTCCGGCTGAAATTAACGTATTTATCGAAATTCCCCAGGGCTCGTCAATAAAATACGAATTGGATAAGGAATCGGGGATTATCATGGTGGACCGGTTCGCGTATACCGCCATGTTCTATCCGTTCAATTACGGTTTTGTGCCGCAGACGCATGCGGAAGACGGCGATCCGATCGACGTACTCGTGATAGCGACCTATCCGGTCGCGCCGGGCACGATCGTCCCTTCCCGGCCGATCGGCATGTTGGAAATGGAGGATGAGGAGGGAATCGATACGAAAATCATTGCTGTTCCGACGAAAAAAGTCGATCCGTTCATGATCCATATCAATGACATAAATGATCTGGACGAAATTACCAGGAAAAAAATCCAGCATTTTTTCAATCATTATAAGGAACTGGAACCCAATAAATGGGTAAAAACAAAAAATTTTTTGCCCAGTGAAAAAGCGGAAGAAGCGATAATAAAAGCGATGAAGTGATCAATTATCGGTTCTCGGTTGTCAGTTTTCGGAATTTGGTCTTTCGGGAGTCGGGTTAATCAGTTTTGAAACCGACAAACTGATACCTGAATTGTAGAGAAATCTATGCCTAACATTCAATCAACCGAAATAACCTCTGAGATGAAACGCGCATATTTGGATTACGCCATGAGCGTCATCGTATCGCGTGCGCTTCCGGACGTCCGTGACGGTCTGAAGCCTGTTCACCGGCGTATTTTGTTCGCCATGTACAAATTAGGCCTTACCTCAAGCGCCCGTTATTCGAAATGTGCGAAAGTCGTCGGAGAAGTTTTGGGTAAATACCACCCTCATGGCGACGCACCGGTATACGAAGCATTGGCGCGTTTGGCGCAGGATTTTTCCATGCGATACCCGTTGATCAAAGGCCAGGGAAATTTCGGTTCGATCGACGGCGATCGTCCGGCAGCCATGCGGTACACAGAAGCAAAACTCGCGAAGATTTCTGATGAGATGCTTGCGGATCTTGAAAAAGAAACCGTTCCGTTTATCGACAATTTCGATGGATCGTTGCAAGAACCGATCTATCTACCGGCAAAACTCCCCAATCTGCTTTTGATGGGAGCTGAAGGGATCGCGGTCGGCATGGCAACCAAAATCCCGCCACACAATCTTGTCGAGCTGATCAATGCCGTTTCCTTCATGATCGATAAGGCTAAACTAGCTAAACCCCTTGATGATAAACCGGCGGAAGGCCAGGCAGAGGAAAAACTGACGCAGAAACTCACGACAACGCTGAATAACGGCAAACGGCTGGTATTTGACGTAACGTTCGACGAGCTGCTCGAATACGTCAAAGGTCCTGATTTCCCGACCGGCGGCATCATATACGGCGCCAACGACATCAAACAAATGTACGCCACCGGCAGGGGATCAATCCTCGTTCGCGCAAAAATCAAAGACGAAGACCTCGGCAAGGGCAAAATGGCCATTATCGTCGACGAGCTTCCGTATCAAGTAAACAAAGCCAACCTGGTCGAAAAAATAGCCAATCTGGCGATTGACAAGAAAATAGTCGGCATCTCGGATCTACGCGATGAATCCGACCGCCAGGGAATACGTATAGTCATCGAATTGAAACGCGACGCTTCCTACAAAAAAGTCCTGAACAATTTGTTCAAATATACCGAACTCCAGACTTCATTCCCGACCAATATGGTTTGTCTGGTCGACGGCGTCCCGCAAACCCTGTCTTTGAAATCAATCCTTGAAATTTACGTCAACCACCGTGTTGAGATCGTCACCAAGCGTTCGGAGTTTGAACTTGCGCAGGCAAAAAAACGTGCACACATCCTGGAGGGATACCTGATCGCGCTCGACAACATTGACGCAGTCATTGAAACCATCAAAAAATCAAAGGACGAACCGACCGCCAAGGAAAGCCTGATGAAAAAATTCAAGTTAACCTCAGTACAATCCCAGGCTATCCTTGAGATGCAGCTTCGCCGGCTTACCGGACTCGAGCGGACCAAGATCGAAGACGAACTGGCGATGTTAAAGGAAACTATAGCATACCTGGAAGCGCTCCTGAAAGACGTATTCAAAATCCTCAAAGTCATCAGGGACGAACTCATATACCTGAAGGAGAAATACGGCGACGAGCGTAAAACCCAGATCATCAAAAGCAAACCGGGGGAAATAACCGACGAACAATTGATAGAAAACAAGGAAGTCATTGTCGTTTTGACGAAGGAAGGATATATCAAACAGGTCCCCCGCGAAACTTTCCGTGTCCAAAACAGGGGAGGAAAAGGCGTCTCAGGCATCGAAACCAAAGATACCGACAACGTCTATTACATTACCACTGCCATGACGCACGACTACATGCTTTTTTTCACCAATCAGGGACGCGTATTCCAAAACAGGGTGTGGGATGTCCCGCAAGGTTCGCGTACTTCAAAAGGAAAAGCGATCGTCAATGTGGTCGCATTACGGCCGGATGAAAAAATCACTTCGATCCTTACGTATAACAATGAAATTCTCGAGGCACGGGACAAATACTTTGTCCTCATGTCAACCAAGC
>CAZFQZ010000040.1:0-6690 GCA_964521305.1 uncultured Gammaproteobacteria bacterium | reverse complement strand
CAAGGGTTCTTGCCCTTGCCCCAGCCCGCCCGATGCGCGGGCAAGAGATTATTAAAACTCCCTTAAAATCGAAAAATCCATTACTATTGAAATCAAAGTCGGCTCTTCATGAAGAGTTCATTTGGCGAGAGTAATTTTTATTGTCATATGCGCATTCTCATCGTAGAGGACAACGAAAAACTTGCGTCAGCCATAAAACGCGGATTAGAACAGGAAGGATACGCGGCGGATTATATTATGGACGGAGAGAGCGGCGAGCGGCGAATTACGGCTGGCATTCACGATTATGACTTAGTGGTACTCGACATCATGTTGCCCGGCCGGGACGGCATCACGGTTTGTAAAAATTGGCGCGCCGAGGGTATTACCGTTCCAGTTTTGATGCTCACCGCCAAAGATACTACAGGCGATAAAATTGCCGGATTGGATTGCGGTGCAGATGATTACATGATAAAGCCTTTTTCGTTCGATGAGTTGACGGCCCGCGTTCGCGCACTTCTGCGTCGCCCTAAAGACGCATTGCCCATAGAATTGACCGTACAAGACATTTCACTGAATACTGCGACGAGAAAAGTCATCCGTGCGAAAAAAGAAATCCCGCTCACGCTCAAAGAGTTTATGGTGCTGGAATATATGATGCGGCGTCCTAACCAAGTAATAACCCGCGATGAACTCTATGATCACGCATGGGATTTCGCCGCAAACGCGTTGAGCAATACCGTGGACGTGCATATAAAAAATCTGCGGAAAAAACTAAACGACAAAAAACGCCATGAAGAACTACTGGAAACAATTCGTGGAGTGGGTTATCGGTTTAAGGCATAACGTTTTCTTGCTAACTCGTTTAAAACTCACCGTGTTATACGCGGGCATTATTTGCGTTATTGTGGTTATTTTCAGTGTCGTGCTTACTTATTCGTTAAGTAAAAACATCCGCGACAATTTTGAAGGAGATACTTCGAACGATCAAACGCAAGAACTTGCAATCACAAAAACAATTGCCCAATTGCAGACGACAATTATTATTATAGATTTTTTTGTAGTACTCATTTCAGGCGGTCTTGCTTATTTTTTAGCCGGGGCGACATTACGACCAATCCAGGAAGCGCTCGAGCGGCAAAAACAATTTACCGCCGACGCTTCCCATGAACTCCGCATGCCGCTCGCGGTCATGCGCGCCGACCTAGAGGTAGCGCTTCGCGAAAAAGAATTAGATCAAGAAAAAATGCGAGCACGTATCAGAAGCGCTATTGAAGAAGTAGATAAAATGACCGGATTCACGAGCGATCTGTTGATGCTTGCGCGATTTGATAACGGGAAAGCTTCTGGAGTGTTTAAAAAGGTGGATATGACGCAGTTGATTTATCGCGTTGTTAAGAAGATGGAGGCGCTGGCAAAAGATAAGGGGATTTCGCTTTCCCACGCAAGTTTTCCGCCGACTTTTGTCATCGGCGATGCGAGCGCGATGGAACATCTTTTTACAAACGTTATAAGCAACGCTATTCAGTTTACTCTAAAGGATGGTTCAGTTCGGATAACAATGGAGCAGCACAATAGTAATATTGTCGTCGGCGTGAAAGATACCGGCGCAGGGATAGCGGAAGAAGATTTGCCGCATATATTCGAGCGTTTCTATCGTGCTGATAAAGCACGAACACGTGCCCGCGGCGGAACGGGCCTAGGATTATCCATCGCCCAGGAAATTGCTCATGCCCATAAGGGCGCCATTCGCATTAAAAGCAAAATAGGCAAAGGTACGCTGGTAACTGTTACTTTTCCGTCTATATCTTAACCTCACGCTGATTTCATCTCCGCTGTGTATAGTGGAATATCCAAGCAAGAATAAAAAGGTCGGCTTGGGGCGTGAATCGTCAAAATAAAACTATGCAGTGGAATAAAAAGTCGGCGTCTTTACTTGCGGCCCTGGCACTATTGCTCGGTAGTGCTGGCGCGATAGGGCTTCAAGTCCACGCTCAGCAGAATTCTACTCCTATTCCGTCCGCACAGATCCAGACTCAATCCGCGACGGTTGATGAACAAGGAAACTCCGCAACCGATAAAGACAACATCCAAGACCAGAAAGATAACGGCCAGCCCGAATCGGCGATAGAACAAGAGAACGGTAAAGAAACGGCGGATGGGCTCGAGGCGAGCGAGAATCTTCCTGGCGGCGGGCATCAAGACCAGGCGGGGGCCAATGTCGACCATCAGTTTGATGGAATAGAGTAAAATAGCCCACTCTGCCTACATTACAATGCCGCCGACTTAGATAAAAAGTCGGCGGCATTGATAAATCGTTATTCCGGACTTCATAATTTCTTCATGTTTCTGATATAGAGTTGATATAAAGACACGAATCCGACAAATTATGGATACTGATTTACAAGCCTCGATGGGAATAAACGTTACGCCGGTTGTACCGTATGACGATTATGATTACTCCGCTTTTTGGGAAAACAGGGCATACGAAAATGCCGCTGATAAGATTGCGGTAAGGCGCTTATTGAAAAAACTTCCCGTTCGTTTTTTTGGCTATAAACTTATAGACATCGGATCCGGATCTGGACGCCTGACGCACACTTATGAGAATTTCGCAGAAAGAATTACTCTTCTGGATCCATCGTTCTACCAGCTAAAACACGCAAAAAGCACGCTGGCCTATTCCAAGAAGTACAGATTTATAACTGGCGTTATAGAATCTATGCCATTCCAAAGCGGTTCGTTTGACCTCGCCATTTCAGTAAGGCTGTTTCATTATGTTGTAAATTCTCGCCAAGCGATTAAAGAAGTTGCTCGCGTCCTCGCGCCCGGCGGATATTTTATCATTGAAATTCCGAACAAAATTCATATGAAAGCGCGCATCAAGGGATTTTTTTCAAAAAATAATGTAACCTCGCATGAATCCATTTCACAATCAGTCCACGACCCAGGGGTACCGTTCCTCAACCATCATCCGGTGGCAATACGCAATATTTTGTCCGCCG
This sequence comes from uncultured Gammaproteobacteria bacterium, assembly GCA_964521305.1. GTDB lineage: Bacteria > Patescibacteriota > Microgenomatia > UBA1406 > GWC2-37-13 > CAZBEJ01. The sequence goes on along the minus strand of CAZFQZ010000040.1, from coordinate 3,706 downwards.
AATCATTTGAGGTTGTGGATGTACTTTCCGTATCCAATTTCAGAAATCCATTTTTGAAAAAGGTTGTCCCCATAGGGGTTCTTTTGTTTCTTGAAAGAATATTACAGAGGCCCCTCGCGGCGCTATGGTTCGGCCCGAGTATTTATTTTTTGGCACGCAAAAAAGATACTGATATTTAATCAAAATAATGAACAAAAAGGTAGTTACTATATTTATCCTTACGCTTACAGCGCTCGCGGTCTTGTGGGTATATTCATTCGGGCCTCTTTCGAGAGCAATGATTCCTAGGTCGAATCCAACTTCGCTCCGGCCGACCCCAATGCAGACGATCGTAAGTAATCAAAACGTCGCCTTTAGCGTATATCACAATAGAGACCTTGCGGAGAATTTCTATACCGTCAAACTCCCACAAACGTGGCAGTTGCAGTCGTCGAGCCAAGTCGGGAGCTACCAATTTACCTTTAGCGGCAGGAGTGATTCCGTTGCACTTCAGGACGTGGCCGACAACACGACGCTTGAACTCTTCGTTTTAAGCCAAGACGAGCCAAATCTCAAGAAGGCTACTGCTGGATACGGTCGCATCAACTATCAAAAAATATTGGTAAGTGGCAACGACGCATATCAATTGACTTACCGCAGCACCACAAGCGGCACGGATTACGAAACGGTAAAAACATATATCACGGGCCTAGACCATGCCGCCGTAATAACGTTCACTGCGAGACAGAGTGATTTTGCGGATATGCGACCGCTTTTCGATTCCATCATAAATAGTTTCCATTGGGAGAATAAATAATATGAGGCAGATTTTTATTTTTTTATCGCTTATAGTTCTCGGTTTCGGACTGTATCTCCGATTTTTCTACGACGTTCCCGACAGCCAAATGCAAATCAACTTCTTTATAAGTTGGTTTCTTATTATCGTCGGTGTCTCAAGCTTGCTGATGAATCTTTTCTGGAAAGATATTAAAAAGAATGGCGGCAAAGAATGATATGAACGAGATCATCGCCGCAGAAAATATTATTAAATCATACGGCCATACGAAGGCCGTTGACGGATTGACTCTCAGAATACGGGAAGGAGAATTTTTTGGTTTCTTGGGGCCGAATGGCGCGGGCAAGACGACCACCATTCGGATGCTCACCGGAATCATCCGGCCGGACGGCGGCAAAATTGCCGTCGGCGGTCATTCTTCAGGTGAAAAGGGATCTATCGCCGGAGTTATCGGTGTTGTACCGGAGAGTCGCGGCTTTTACGACTGGATGACCGCCGTCGAGTATCTCGGTTTCTTCGCCAACCTTTATGGCATAAAAGAGCCGGAGCAGCGCATCAACGATCTGCTTTCAGAGGTTGATTTATTGAAACGAAAGAGGTCGAGGATTGGGACGTATTCTAGGGGTATGCGTCAGCGTTTGGGACTGGCGAGGGCACTCGTCAACAATCCCCAAATACTGTTTCTCGATGAGCCGACACTCGGTCTTGATCCGCAGGGACAGGAGGACATCCAGCGACTGCTCAAAAAGCTAAATGCCAGAGGCATAACGATATTCCTTTCGTCTCATCTTTTGAACGAGGTTGCCAATTTATGCTCGCGCATCGGGATTATCAACAACGGGAAAATGATTACGGAAGGGACGATTGATGAGATACGACAGAAATCAAAAATGCAAGATAAGACGCTTACCGAGATTTTCCTTCATCTCACCCGCAATAACTCATAACTATGTTTACGCACATCTGGAAAAAAGAGATACAGGGCGAACTCTATACATGGAAAAGTATGCTTTGGCTTGTTATCGCATCGCTCCTTTTTAGTTTCACGAGCTATCTTCTGTTGACTAATACGGAGCTAAGCCTGCTCGATCAAACTGAACTGATGTTGCTACTCGGCCAGATTATCATAGGCATCGCACTCCTTATCGTGGCCATCGATGCTTCATCCATCATCACTACCGAATTCGAGAAGGAAACCGCCGAGAGTCTTTTCCTATCGCCGCTCTCGATGAAGGATTTTCTTATCGGAAAATTCTTCGCCTCACTCAGTCTTTGGGCGGCCATTTTTATCGTTTCGTTACCCTACATTGTCGTCGCTTCGGCAGGATCGGGATTGACGCTTGCGTTCATCGGCTACATTGCGCTCCTCGGCACACTTGGCATTGCGGGACTTATCGCCTTCATTTTCGGTATTTCACTTCTTTACCGCTCGACGAAAAACACGCTTACCACATCCCTTGTTGTTTTGTTGATACTCGCCGCTCCCGCACTGTTTTCTTCGACTCTGAAAAACAATCTGCCGTCGCAGTTTTTCAGCGCGATAAATCCTGTCGATAATATGTTCTCCTCACTCGATAACGTATTGGTCGATTACAAAACCGCAATTTTGGAAAACTGGCATTTTATCCTGCCGCTTCTCATTTTCTGTTTGCTTACGGTCGGGTTTCTGGTGTTTGCGACTAAACAGTTCAAGAAACGGGGAGTTATTAAAAGCGACTAAGTTATGAAAAGAATTACCACCTTTTTAATCGTTGCTGCCGTCTTCTTCCTTGCGAGCAATTCGTTCGCTAAGAGCGTTCCGCCGCCTTTGGTTATGGATATTTCTTCGTCGAAAACCTTAAGCGGCACCGCCGGAGACTTCGTAACAGTGGGGGGGACGATAACCAATACTAGCTCCAAGTCGCTCGATAACATTACAACCTATTTATCTTTGGCCGATAACGAAAGCAAACTCCCCGTTGATCTTGAAGACTGGAGTGTGGAGAAAGGACTTTATATCGGAACCATTGGTGCCGGGCAAACTTTACCGCTCAACTGGAAAATACACTTTGTGAAAGCCGGAACGTATTCGCTCATTATCATTGCGGAAGCTGCGGGTAATGAGGTCCCTCAAGTGAGTAGCATCACTCAATTTCAAGTAAGCCCGAAAAGAAATTTGAACCCGAAACAGGTGTTGCCAGTTGCGCTTGGAACGCCAATCGTCCTTATTTTTATGATGTTTTTGTTGGTCTATCGGAGACGGGTGGAAGATTAAATAAGTCTTTGTCGGCGGTTTTCTACCTATGCTATGATGATATAGAGAAATTTAACAGAGAAATTAGTCATAGACTCTAAAGGTCGCGTGACAAATCATGGAAATTAAAAGATAAAAAACATGAATAAAACCGCAGTCATTGTAATCCTAGTTGTAATCATTATCGCAGTTGGAAGTTATTTTGTCTTCACAAGGCGGGGGTCCGCCCCCGTCGTGGCTCCGACCGCAGCTCCATCTGCAACGCCGATTACTAACCAGCCGTCAGCAGTTCAGCCAGCGCAGACGGGCCCGGTCGCCTATACCGATCCGCCCAGCTTTGCGCCAAGATTCCTGCAATGCAGTCCAAGCGAGCTCAAGATGCCATTCACTGGTACTAATAGCTATGTAGTCACTGTTTTCGGCGTGCAAAATGGCATTTGCCATTTTGCAAGTAAGGTCGTAAATCAAAGCGGGGTGACAGTAAACGGTGGCGTCGGAGATTGCCGAGTTCCAAAGGCACTAATCACCGCGGATGTTCTCGGCCATCTTTTCGGGGCAGATAAAGCTCCGGGTCAAGAGAAAGTATTGGCGACGCAGACCAAACTGCAAACCGAGTATTGTAAAGCCGGTCAGTAAGCAATCTTCCAAAGTTCAATAGCAACGGCGGTGTTCCGTCGTCGGTTTTGAACTTGCATAAT
>CAZFQZ010000039.1:0-6918 GCA_964521305.1 uncultured Gammaproteobacteria bacterium | reverse complement strand
AGAAGGTTTGACGTACGACGACGTGTTGCTTGTTCCGCAAAAATCATTCATCGACCACCGGTCCGAGGTTTTGACGAGAACGCATCTTACCACAAATATTGAACTGAATATTCCGTTCGTTTCCGCAAACATGGATACGGTAACCGAAGCCGATATGGCCATCGCGTTGGCAAAAGAGGGAGGAATAGGCATCCTGCACCGATTTATGACGATCGAAGAACAAGTAGAGCAGGTTAAACGGGTGAAACGAGACGTTGGATATATCTTATATAATCCGTATATTGTTTCCCCGGACACTACATTGTTCAAGGTCGAAAAATTGTCGCGCAAAACAAATGTAGACGGATTTGTCGTCGTGGATAAAGATAATGTTGTCGTTGGCCTTATCAGCAAGCGGGATTTCATGTTTGTAACGGATCAGAATACGCTTGTTTCAAAAGTTATGACGCCATTCAATAAACTCATAACCGGCAAGGTCGGAACGACATTTGCCCAGGCAAAAAAACTGTTTAACCAATATAAAATCGAAAAATTGCCTTTGGTCGACAACAGCCGTCATTTAAAAGGATTGATCACAGCCCGTTCAGTTTTGGACTATGAGAAATATCCGTTTTCGACGAAGGATATGTATGGCCGCTATAGGGTTGGTGCCGCTGTCGGTGTAGTCAAGGATTATTTGGAACGCGCGGAAGCGTTGGTTAAAGCCGATGTCGATGTGTTGGTCGTTGATGTGGCCCACGGTCAGAATGATGTTGCGTTGCGCGCGGTCTCGGAAATTAAAAAGAAATATAAAGATATTGATTTGATCGGGGGTAATGTTGCGACCAGAGAAGGGACAAAAGATTTAATTGAACGGGGAGTCGATGCGGTAAAAGTGGGAATAGGGCCGGGTGGTTTATGTACTACGCGCATTGTTGCGGGCGTCGGTGTTCCGCAGTTGACTGCGGTTATGGAATGTGCGGAAGAAGCAAAGAAAAAAAATGTTCCGATCATTGCCGATGGAGGAACCAATTATCCCGGTGATTTTACCAAGGCGCTTGCTGCCGGAGCTTCGACTTGTATGCTTGCGGGTTGGTTTGCCGGAACAGATGAGAGCCCTGGTGGCATTATCTTGAGAAAAGGAATGAAATACAAAGTGCACCGCGGATCCGCGTCATTTTTGGCAACCGCAGACCGGAAGATTGAACTTGAGAATAACACCGAAAAACAATTGAATACTATTGTTCCCGAGGGCGTTGAAGCATTGGTACCATACAAAGGTCATGTTTCGGACGTCATATACCAGTTGGCTGGCGCGTTGAGGAGTGGAATGAGTTATTGCAACGCAAAATCCATAAAAGAATTGTGGGAAAATGCGCGGTTTATAAAAATTACCGAAGCGGGATTCAGGGAAAGCAAGTCTCATAACGTAAGCGAACTCTGAAAAATCAACTTGTCCCAGTGAAATCATGGTTGACAAATATTGATAAGGTGTGGCATAATATCCCATGGTTGGTCCAAGATGTTTCTTGAACCCATTACAAAATACAATAAACGCAAATCGATCGGCACTTATGGCCGATTTTTTTATGGCCTAAAATGATGAATATCCAATATCAGAAAAGGAAAGAATCACTAAAGGATAAGTGTGGCGTTTTCGGGATATACGGAAAAAACGAGGATGTTTCACGGTTAAGTTACTTCGGACTATACAGTCTTCAGCACCGGGGACAGGAAGGAGCAGGGATGGCTGTTTCGGATGGTAAGGAAATCAACAGTATCAAAGGGCTCGGTCTCGTTCCCTCGGTCTTCAACGAAAAAAACATTACGCAACTTAAAGGGTATATTGCGGTAGGTCACACACGTTATTCGACTACCGGAGGAAACACGTTCAATAACGTACAGCCGATCATAATCAAGTTCAAAGATGATTTCATGGCGCTAGCTCATAACGGAAACCTGGTGAACGTTCCCGAGCTGATGAAACTGATAGATAAGAGAAAGTTACAATCGACGAGCGATACCGAAGTCATGGCATATGTGATTGAGCGGATGCGGGGTAAGTCATGGGAAGAAAAAATCAAAAATGCAATGCCATTCCTGAAAGGCGCATTCAGCGTAGTAGCGGTGACGAAAAAAAAATTACTGGCATTTCGTGATCCGAAAGGATTCAGACCATTGGTTATCGGCAGAATGAATGGCGATTTCATCTTCAGTTCGGAAACGTGCGCTTTGGATACGATCGGTGCAGACTACATACGGGATGTCAAACCAGGAGAAATCATCTCGGTCGATGAACATGGTATGAGATCGATTCAGACAAAAGCTTCCCAAATGTCGTTTTGTTTGTTCGAATATATCTATCTTGCAAGGCCGGATAGTGTCTTTAACAAAGAATTAGTCCATCAGGTTAGACAGAGATCTGGAGAAATCCTTTCGTATGAAGCCCATGTACCGGCGGATCTGGTTGTTGCGGTTCCGGATTCCGGAACATCAGCTGCAATCGGATTTTCCAAAGCGTCGGGTATTCCATTCGGTGAGATTCTCATAAAGAACCGGTACATCGGCAGGACTTTTATCCAACCAGAACAGCATATGCGTGAGCTCGGCGTAAAAATAAAATTCAACCCGCTGAAAAAAATCGTGAAAGGAAAACGTATCATCATCGTTGATGATTCCCTGGTCCGCGGAACAACCATGAAAAAAATAATTCAGGTTTTGCGTCAGTGCGGTGCCAAAAAAATCCATATCCGCATATGTTCTCCACCTATTCCGTTTTCATGCTATTTCGGCGTTGACACGCCAAACAGAAAACAGCTGATTGCCTCGGAAAAAAGCGTTGACCAGATAAAAGAATTCATCGGCGCTGACTCGTTGGCATACTTGAGTTTGAGCGGGATGGTTCAGGCATCGCATCAAAAGAAAAACAGTTTGTGCACCGCCTGTTTTACCGGCACATATCCGGTACCGATCGATACGAACTTTACTAAAGACATGCTGGAAAAAGAAAAAAAGCTTGCGGTATTGATTTCCAACGCGGGAACAGGAACCAACCTGCAGGCAATTATCGATGCCATCGATAACAGGAGTTTGAAGGCGAAGATCGCGGTTGTCGTCAGTGACCAAAAAGACGCGTTAGGGTTAAAACGTGCAAAAAAACGCAATATTCCGACGCATATTTTGGAAAAAAACGAAGATTTAATAACATTGCTCAAAAAAACATACCCCTGCGATTATATTGTGTTGGGTGGCTGGAAACAGATGATTCCGGATGAAATGATCGCCAAGTTTCCCGACAAGATTGTCAATATTCATCCCGGTTTGATCCCCGATACGTTGGACGGTGTGGTAAAAAATCCCGATAATACGTTAGGATTATGGAATAGGAAGAAATTTACCAATAAAGCGATCAATAATTTTCTTGAGAATAAAGCAACGTATGCAGGGTCATCCGTACATTTCCTGTCCAAAGAAGTTGATTTCGGGAAGGTGCTTGGCAGGGGATATGAAAAGATCCACAAGGACGATACAATCGAATCATTGTACGGCAGATTAAAACAACAGGAACACACGATCCTTATTACATCATTGATGAGGCTTTGCAATGAAACATAATATATTGATCGTTGGCAGCGGAGGCCGCGAACATGCGGTGGGATGGAAACTGAAACAATCGAGTAAGGTCGGGAAGATCTATTTTGCTCCGGGAAATGGAGGGACGTCGCAGCTGGGTGAGAATGTAAATATAAAAGCATCAGATATCAATCAGTTGCTGCAATTCGCAATTTCCCATAAAATAGATTTGACTGTGGTTGGGCCTGAGGATCCGTTATCTCTTGGCATTGTTGATCATTTCAAGCACAAAAAATTGATGATTTTTGGGCCGACGAAAAATGCAGCGCAAGTCGAAACAAGCAAAGCGTGGGCGGTTGAGTTTATGAAAAGGAACAAAATTCCCCAACCTTTTTCATATCCGTTTAAAGATCATAAAAAAGCACTAGATTTTGTTCGTTCCCACGATCCATTGAGAATTGTCATCAAAGCAAGCGGTTTGGCTTTGGGAAAAGGCGTTATTCTTCCACAAACAAAAAAAAAGGCAATAGATGCGGTTGAAAATATGATGATCAAAAAGGAATTCGGAGATGCGGGTAATGAAATAATAATCCAGGAACGTTTAAGTGGCCCGGAGGTTTCGCTTTTGGCATTGACCGATGGAACAACAATCGTCCCGCTTATTTCAGCTCAGGATCACAAGCGGATTTTCGACAACGATAAAGGTCCGAATACAGGCGGTATGGGAGCATATGCACCGGTTCCGTTTTTCACGAAGCAGATGGAAAAGGAGGTTTCCGAAACCATATTGAAACCCACAATAACCGGAATGAAAAAAGAAGGAATTCCATACCAGGGAGTGTTGTATGCGGGATTGATGATGACGAATAACGGTCCGAAAGTATTGGAATTCAACGCACGGTTCGGCGATCCTGAAACCCAGCCAATTATGATGATGTTCAAATCCGATCTTTTCGATGCGTTATATGCATGTGCAAACGAAACTCTTGGAAAAGAAAAAATAACGTTTCACCGCGGCTCGTCTATTTGCGTGGTTATTGCCTCAAAAGGATATCCCGGTCATTACGACAAAGGAGAAACAATTCATGGTTTGAATACAGATTATGGAAAAGAAAAAATAGTTTTTCAGGCAGGCACCACGACAAAAGACGGGCATGTCGTAACAAACGGGGGAAGAGTATTGGGAGTAACCGCAAAAGGAAAAGATATCAGATCGGCAATTAAAGAAGCATATTCGATCATCGGAGAAAAAGGTGTTTATTTCAATGGAATGCAGTACAGGAAAGATATAGGAAAGAAAGTATTACAAAATTTAAAATAATATGATAAATAGGATTGAAATCATTTCAAAAGTTCCTGATACCAGAGCGCAAGTCAGGAAAAGGAAATTGGAATCGAACGGTTTTAAAGGAAAAATAAAAGAAGTTTATCTAGTAGACGTTTACAGCATTGATAAAGAGTTTTCACAACGTCAATTAAAAGATATTGTTGGCATGTTGATCAATCCGGTTGTTCAAGAAGCAGGAATCAACAGGTTAGTTTCACCAATAAAATTTACCTGGGCAATTGAAGTAGGGTATCTGCCTGGAGTAACCGATAATGTTGCCAATACGGCGCAGGAATCGATTGAAGACTTGTTGAAAATAAAGTTTAAGAACGGAGAGCAGGTTTACACCTCTCAAATTACCTTCATAGACGGAAACGTAAGCAAAGAAGAGGTGAAAATAATTGCAAATAGCCTTCATAATCCGGTTATCCAGCGGGTGATCATAAAGAGTGCCGATCAGTATAAAAAAGACAAAGGTATGGGTAAGGTTATCCCCCGTGTTAAGTTGGACCAGACGCAAAAAGTCTATGAAGTGGATCTGGATGTAAACGATGAGGAACTTGTTGACATAGGAAAAAAAGGCATTAAAAATCCGGATGGTACTAGACGCGGACCTTTGGCTCTCAGGTTGGAATACATGAAGGCAATCCAAAAATATTTCAAACAAAAAGGAAGAAAGCCTACGGACATAGAGCTTGAAACCATCGCTCAAACCTGGTCGGAACACTGCAAGCACACGATATTTGCCGACCCCATGGATGAGGTTAAGGATGGTTTGTTCAAAACATTCATAAAGGCTGCAACTGAAAAAGTCAGAAAAGTAAAGGGAAAAAATGATATTTGTTACTCGGTATTCACGGATAATTCGGGGGCGATCGAGTTCGACAAAGACTATTTGATAACAGACAAGGTTGAGACACATAACAGTCCTTCTGCACTGGACCCGTTTGGCGGAGCGATAACAGGTATCGTCGGCGTAAATCGCGATACTATCGGGTTCGGTATGGGAGCAAAGCCGATCATCAACCGCTATGGATATTGTTTCGCCGATCCAGATGATACGTCTCCTTTATACAAAGGTCCGAACTTTACCCAAAAAATGCTTGAACCGGGGCGGATCATGTCGGGAGTAATCGAAGGGGTCAACTCCGGAGGAAACTGTTCGGGTATTCCGACTCCTCAAGGATTCATGGTTTTTGATGATCGCTATAAGGGTAAACCGTTGGTTTTTGTTGGTACGGTTGGTTTGATTCCGAAACGAAGTCCGCCTACTGGCGGAAAAAGGAAAATGTATGTGAAAAAAGCCCAGCCTGGTGATTATATCGTTATGATCGGCGGCCGCGTAGGGCAGGATGGTATACACGGTGCGACGTTTTCTTCCGAAGCAATGGATTCGGGGAGTCCTGCCACCGCGGTCCAGATAGGAGATCCGATAACTCAAAAGAAATTGAGTGACGCGGTCATAAAAGAGGCACGGGATCTGGGGCTTTACGACAGTATTACCGACAATGGCGCTGGCGGGTTATCCAGTTCGGTTGCTGAAATGGCAAAACAAAGCAATGGTTGTTACGTGGAGCTGGAAAAGGTTCCGCTGAAATATCCGGGTTTATCGCCGTGGCAGATCTGGGTTTCGGAGTCACAAGAGCGAATGACGCTGGCAGTCCCTAAAAACAAATGGAAAAAGTTCCAGGAACTTATGAAAAGACGAGGTGTAGAAGCAACGGTTATCGGACAGTTTAATAATTATGGTTCGTGTGTCGTAACATACAAAGGAAAAACAGTAATGGATATTGATATGAAGTTCCTGCACGATGGTTTGCCAGTGACGTCCATGAAAACAGTTCATACTGCAATAACACGCAAAGAACCTCAGCTTAAGGAACTGAAAGATCTGACAGTTGTTTTAAATAATATGTTGAAGCGCTTGAATATTGCGAGTTTCGAATTTCTGTCGGCCCAATACGATCATGAAGTTCAGGGAAGTTCGGTGCTCAAACCATTGCAGGGAAAAGGTCGTGTGAATGCGGATGTTTCCATAA
>CAZFQZ010000038.1:0-6956 GCA_964521305.1 uncultured Gammaproteobacteria bacterium | reverse complement strand
CGAAAAAGTAAGAGTAAATGGAATCAATGGAACTGTTTTGGGAGTTTATGGTTTGTTTCTATTCATTTAGGTTTATGTAAGGATTTAAAACAATGATTTTGTGAATTATAAGCCATTAACAAGGTTCCAGCGTTAATTGAAACTATTCTCGTGCCCATTGAATAAATTCCACCGTTCTCATCATTTTTGGAAGTCGGGAACGCTGGGTATTCCTGTTTGGGGAGCAGGGGATTGGGGCATTGCCGGAGATTGATCTGCACTTTTTGATTGCAGATCGGCCAAAATAGAATTCAAAGGATCATTAGCTGGTGTTGGCGCCGGTGTTGATTGAGAGGCAGGTGGCACTGATGGCTCCGGTGTCGGAGTAGGAGGTGTCGGCGGTGTTTCAGGTTTCGGTTCCTCTGCAGGTTTTTCAGGTTCCTTTACCGGTTCGGGTGTTGGAGGTGGCGGAGTGGGTGACGAAGTGTTTCCTGCCGGTTTATCTGTTGGTCCCTGCGTGTTGGTATTTCCTGTCGGTTGAGCTTGTGCAGTTGGAGGAGGCGTAAAACCCAGTGTTTGGTCAAACTCATCCTTGGTAAATCCTTTGAGCACGGCAATCTGCCCGTCATCCTTTTCTATTTTCGTTACCGGTGTGCCGGCAAAGTTATTGGAAACCGCGAGCATATCGGTAAGAAATTCCTTATTGGTTTCAAGGTTTTTCTCATCAAACGGGAGTTTATGAGAAGCCAGATATTCTTTTTCCTGTTTGGAAAACTGGCAGTCGGTAATAGTATAGATAGTAATTTTCATAGTTCGACTTTGCTCACTACAAGTGACCTATTTTCCATTATGGAGAAAATAATGCTCGTTGTCAAGACTTATTTCGTTTGAATTAAGTTTCGGATTGCGGCAACAGGTTTTTATACCAACAGTTTCTTCCAGTCGGCGACGAATTTCTTTATTCCTTCATCTAAGAGCGAGCCCGGCACCTGTTTGATTTCGTAGGAGGAAAAATCCGGCTTCAACGGAAGGTCTTCATACAGCAGGGATTTGAGTCCGTGATGGTCAATGCGGTAACTGGTGTCAGGCATCCACTGTTCAGCCTCGACCCATTCCTTGATTATTTCGAACGGGATGGTCAGGATATCAGCGCCCAAGAAAATCGAACCGTACAGATGCACGAGATTGCGTATGGAGGCGGAAAGAACCAACACGTGCGCTTTTTTGAGGTTTCTCAGCTTGTCAAACTTCTTGTACATCTTGACGATATTTCTTACCAGATCCAGCCCGTGATATCCGCGGTCGTCCCACCGGCCGACAAAAGGGGAGACGAAATGATATTGACGGTTGTTGGTGGTCAGTTGACGGTTGTCGGTTGCATAATATACTGCTGCAGCCTGGATTTGGTCGAATACCAGGGTCATATTTACCCTGCCGCCTTTTTTTACGAACTCGCTCGCAGCTTTTAATCCTTCCGGAATGGTTGGGAACTTGATATGCGCGTGTTTGCTCCAAGTCGCCATTTCCTCGGCCTGTTTCAGCATGGCGCCGGCTTTGGTTTCCCAGTCGGCATAGACCTCGATCGATATGGATCCGGCAATTTCTTTTTCTATTTCCTTGACGATCTGCTTATAGAAGTTAAGAAGGTCTTTTTCCGAGGGTTTTTTCCCTTTTTTCAGGAATGAAACAACTTCAGGATGTTTAGCAACAAGAGATGGATTTGTTGTCTGGCCATCCAGGAATCCAAGCAGTCCTTTTGCTTTTTTGGTTTCTTCGGGATTTCCAGAGTCCAAAAAGATTTTGGGCATTTTGATAGTCATGAAATTAGTATAACAAATAAAATGTTGCGTACTGGGTTGAAAGATATTTTTGGTTATTTTTCTGTTTTGGTCTGGAAAGCTCCCAATTTCTTCAATTTCCACATGAAAAGTGCCGCTTTGTTGCGGGCATTGGCGTCGATGACAAAACGAAGAGCTTTTTCAAGTACGGCGCGGGGATTGGTTTTCGCGAATTTGATATACATGCTTTTATGTTTTTCGTCTTCAAGGCGTTGCGAGAGATATACACCGAATGATTGGTACTCACGGGATATGTATTTATCTTTCACGGGATCGAATTTTTTTAATATTTGTTTGACTGATTGCATGATTATTATTTTCCTAAATAGTGAATCAGGATGACTATATTATTTCAATACGATCGTGAGTAAATATTATAGTTTAAAAATTTAATCATTGAAAATTGAAAATTGTTCAGGTAGTATGAAGTAAGTATATATGAAGAAAATTATTTTAGGAGTTTTGATTATGGTAGTCGTTCTGTACTCAACAGGGTTATTATGGGTTAATGCCCAGGTTGTAACCGCAACGCCTACACCGACTGAAGCGAGTTTGGTGACATCGCCGACCATTACGCCAACCACTTCCCCGACTGCAACGGCAAGCGCTACGCCGACAAAAGTCACTTCATTGCCGAAAACAGGAACGGTTCAGTTCGGAGCGATATTTGCGTTCGTCAGCCTAGGTGTAATAGCTTTGGGGTTGATTTTCTAAACGAATTTCGGTTTATAGACAAGCTGTTTATATACTTCAACGTAATCGTCTACCATCCGTTCCACACAGAAGTTCTTTTCCACGTGATTCCTGCAGGCTTTCCTCATGGAACGGTATTGGTCTTCGGGCATACTATATATCCGTTCCACCGCTTCACAAAGCCCTTCAATTCCGGTTTTTTTGATTACCCAGTTGCCGCGGATATCGTCACTTGAGGGATTCACAAGGAATCCGGTTTCACCGTCTTTGATAATTTCCGGGACCGAACCGCGGGCAAAAGCGACAGCCGGAGTGCCGGTCGCCATTGCCTCAATAAGCGTTAATCCAAACGGCTCTTCCCACAAAATAGGAAAAAGAAAGAGTTTGCTTGTTTGATATTGGATGTTTAGATCAGACCGGTGGATATCGAAATCGGTGTAGATACTGACGATTTGGTTGATGATGTTCCTGCGTTTAATGATGATTTCGTGAAGCCATTCGATATACTCTTTTTTTATAATAGGAAAGATTTTTGCTTTTTTTTGCGTGCGTTTAATAACCTGCAAAGCGACATCCAAACCTTTTTCCGGTACCGCCCTTCCGGTCCAGATAAGATAATTATCGCCGACAGGGTTGAAATTAAAGCCCTTTTTGACATCTACGCCGTGATAGATTGTTTTTATGTAATTGAGCTGCGGGTATGGTTTACGTTGAGCATTGCTGATGGAAACGAAATGGATATTTGTTTGATTGCTGAACAATGAATAATATTTCTTAACATATGGTTCGTCCAAAGTACCGTGCATGGTTACCAAAACCGGTATTTTGATAAATCGGGCATACGGCAAAATAATTTCGCCGTTTCCCATATTGACATGAAAAAGGTCAAACTGATTTTGCATACTTATGGCTTTTGATACCAAAGCGTTGGCAAACTTTTCGTGATGTTGGGGGCCGATGTATTTGTCTTCAGTAGAAGAATAATAATTGACGCTTTCAATTTTTACCGGTAGTCTCGAATCTCCAGACGCAAATGCAGTAATCTTGAGGTTTTTCTTTTTTGAAAGTTGCTTCATGAGTATGTATGCAAAAATTTCCGTGCCCTTTTTGGACGTCGCCCCAATTTTCACGAAGTTCGAATTCAAAACGGCTATTCTCATAAAGTTATCGGTATGAAATAATTTCTTTGTACAGTTCCACATATTGGTCAACCATGTTTCTGACGGTATAAGAGGTTTCTACCTGTTCCCTGCATGCTTTTCTCATGGAACGGTATTGATCCTTAGTCATGGCATAGATGCGCTCTACCGCTTCGCAAAGCCCTTCTATTCCGGTTTTTTTTGTTAAAAACTTCCCGCGGATATCGTCATCCGAGGGATTCACGATAAATCCGGTTTCCCCGTCCTTGATGATTTCCGGTATGGAACCGCGCGCAAAAGCGATAACAGGTGTGCCGGTTGCCATTGCTTCCAACAAAACCAAACCGAATGGTTCTTCCCATTGCAGAGGAAAAAGGAATAGTTTCCCGGTTTGATAGTATGCATTGGTCATGGAATAATTCATGAAATTGACGAAATGAAGAAAATCAGGGTGATTGTTTATCTGTGCTTCAATATTGGTGTGAAAATAGTCCACCGAAGAGGCTCGGATTTGTCCGGCAATGTCAAGTTTTCTTTTTGTCCGCAATGATGTTTCGATTGCTTCTTCGATCCCTTTTTCTTTTTTGAACCGGCCGATAAATATCATATGATTTCCGCCGCTCTCGCTGAAATCGAAGTTTTGGATTGGTATACCATGATAGATTGTGCGGATAATCCGTTTTTCGTTGTAGAGTTTTTTCTGGTAATCGCTGATAGAGACAAAATAGACGTTTTTTACATCTTTAAGATACAGTTCAACGATTTCATTGATCATGGGGTTTGACGGCATATGTAACGTTATGATTACAGGAGATTTCATGAACGGGACGTAAGGCATGCTGGAAAGGATATTGGTTGGATTTAGATGAATAATGTCGAATGAGGTATTATTATTGAGGAATTTCAGATATAAATTCGCTTCAAATAGTTCCACGAGTTGCGCAATAAATCTGGGATCGTATTGGGCTTTTTTTTCATCCGGTAGTACTTCGCCCAAAGCAGGGATATCGGTAGTGACTTGTAACAGATGAGACGATGAATTTTTAGAACAAAAAATCGTTACGTCATGTTTTTGCCTTGCTAGTTCATTCGCAATATCCCATCCGACCCGCAGCGGTGCATGAACGAGATTATCAGGTAAGGGGACAGAATATTCGTTGTTTAATCCTACTGCTATTCTCATAGTTTAAGAAATCCGGAAAATTGGCGGGTATTATTTTGAATAATATCAACAATATTCTTTACCCGATCTTTATACGTATGGTTATTTTTAACGAGCTCATATCCATTATAAGCTATTTTTTCCCGTTCCTTATCATGAATGAGATAGTGCCGCGTGAGTTGAATCCCTTCTTCGGCCGTTTTGAACCAGACGAGATGTTTGCGGTTTATGAACATTTTTTCGATGCCGGGAAAATATGAGCAGAGATAAAATCCTCCGGCGCCGAGTACGTTAAAGATCCGATCGGATGAATATAGCTCAATGTCGTTCCGCCAGCTCGACCCCAAAACGATTTTGCTTTTCTGATACAGAGATATGGTGTCGGCGATATCAATGGTATTTTCGAACTCGTCGAGCCCGATATTTTGTTTGAATGCGTCCAGTATCGCGTTGCGTTGTTCATATCTCTGGTCATTTCGCTGGCGCCTTCCCAGAAAAACCACCTGATGATTATAGAGTTTGTGTTGGGGAAACGCTTCGGAAGTATAGCAGCCCTGCGGCATGAATACGGTTTGCTTAATATGCCATTTCCTCTTGTATTCGGCAAGTTGGCCTGTGTTGCTCAGCAGCATGAGGTTTATACAGGCGCCAAGTACAGGGTTATCATTGATTTCCTGCGCGAGATCAACGTACCAGAATACGGTTTTACCCTGCGGGCCAAGCAGTTCTCTGATTTCCTTTGCATTGTCGACGAGAAACGGTATGCCACCGTATTGCAACAGAAGAATATGATCGGGACGAAAAGCCTGAATAGTATCCATGATCGTCTTATCCTGTGGTTTTGACGGTTGCGGCGAGAGTGGTGGAATTGAAACCCAATGCGGAGGATTTTCGTTCCGTTCACGGTCGATTATTATATCAATGAACGGTATATTATTTCTTTCCAATCCCAGCCGCGTTCCGGCATATAACAGATTGGAGCTTTCTCCGTATTTTGATAAGAGACAGACGCGCATATGAACATCATAGCATACTATTTTTTCAGAAGACGGGTGTAGATTTTCAGCAATTTTTCGCCGGTCTTGTCCCACGAAAACATCTTCCTGACGCGTTCATAACCTGCATATCCCATGCGTTTTGCTTGAGCGGGATTTTCCAGAAGTTTGATGAGGGCACGAGTAAGTTCTTCGATGTTTTGAGGATCCTTAACCAGAATACCGTCTATTCCGTTACGTACCACGTATCTACATCCTCCCCGGTCGATAGTGACAACGGGAAGCTTGTTATAAAGGGCTTCGCAAAGAGCTATCCCAAACGCCTCGTAGTATGTGGGGGATATAAAGACATCGCTTCCGGCAAGCAGGGTGTATTTGTCTTTTTCGTCCAACCATCCGGTGACCGTGACGTTATTTGCTTTGGCGAGTTTTCCCAAAAGCGACGTAGTGGTTTTGTTGAGACCGGCATAGCTCAAGCGTGCATCCCAAGTTCCGATAAGAATAAGGTATAGATCGGGAATTTTTGATTTTGCCGCTCTGAATGCCTGAATTGCTTCGAATGCTCCTTTTCTCGGGTTGGTTAAAGCACCCAAAAACGTCACATATTTTCGTCCTTCGGGAATACCGTATTTTTTGAACGTTTCCTGGATATTCTGGGGAGTGATTTTTTCAGTCAATCGGTCGAATCCGTTGGGAACGACTTCGAAATTGTTGCCGGTGTATCCGGTGTATTTCTGTATATCCTCTTTTTCGTTCGGGGATACTGAAATGATTTTGTCGGCTCCTCTGAGCATATTATAGACATGAAATTTCTGGAGAACTTTCCAGACATGATCGGCATTTAGTTTTTTATAAACGTCAAACGGTGCAAAATGAAGGGTAAAGACAAACGGAATATTCTTGATTTTAGCTGCATAAAATGCTTCCTCGGCCGGTTGTTCGCCCATGCCGTGCGCGTGGATAATATCCGCCTTGTATCCCATGAGGAAATCGATGAGATCGGGAATCTGTACGCGGCCGGGCGGGATTTTGGTCAGGTATCCTTTGAGCGTGACGATTTTGATACCGGGCACTTTGTCAGCTTTTTTTTTGATGATGTATTCTCCGGTAGGACTGTAGTCTGAAGTGACAATGGTAACGCGATGTCCT
This sequence comes from uncultured Gammaproteobacteria bacterium, assembly GCA_964521305.1. Classification (GTDB taxonomy): domain Bacteria; phylum Patescibacteriota; class Microgenomatia; order UBA1406; family GWC2-37-13; genus CAZBEJ01. The sequence continues at coordinate 1 of CAZFQZ010000038.1, read as the reverse complement.
T
>CAZFQZ010000037.1:0-6959 GCA_964521305.1 uncultured Gammaproteobacteria bacterium | reverse complement strand
ACTACAAGGAGAGATTTTTAAGTGATAATTATTCCTTTTCAACCCCAAGCAGTCTGAGCACAACTTCTTTTTTATATCTTCGATCTCCTCGTGAATTTATTCTGATTGCGGGAAGTTTACCCCGTTTGCCCCAGCGTTTGATGGTGAGAGGAGAAACACGAAGCAGATCTGCGACTTCTCGTATGGTCATCAAATCCGGAAGATCATCAAGTGATAGTTTGGTGACTTTGTCTGACATGGTTTGCATTATAAAATATCGCTTTGATAATTGTCAAGTGGAAATAGATTGTTGGAAAAACCTCTATGCATTTTTTTTCGACCAATTTGATCAGGAAAAAGCAATTTTTTTCACGTTCGAGAGCCTCGTATTGATGAGGGAGACTCTCGTGTGATAAAAAATTGTGTTGTCGAGTTATCTACCTTATACGGCATTATCAATTCGCAGTTCCGTTCCATGACCACCAATCCTGTTTGTAACGCGGATCGACAAACGACATGGTATCGCGGATTCCCACTTTTACATCGGCAGTTCCTGCGGTGCCGAAGATTTGTCCGGGGGCGACTACCGGCAGATCATTTCTTCCCGCGGCGTTATCTTTTTGATATGCCGCCAGTAAATTCGGATCAACACACAGATCAACAAAATAAAAAAGGTAACCGCCAAGAAGTGAATCGCTCGGGCTATGGGTAAAGGTAATATCTGTTTTAGTCGCATACATTACCATGAATACGTCTCCTGCGGAATCGATTTTCCTTCCTGCGGTGAGGCCAACGAGTTTCTGTCCGGGCGTCGCCTGCAATCCTATCAGATGAACTTTGTAATTCGGCGTTGCCTGTTGCGGCGCTAAACTTTTATTATTCTGGAAATCCCACTCATATACCACATAGGTTTTAACAATCTGCGGTACCGGTCCGCCATAAAGCGAACTGATCTGCGGCGGCATCTGGTTGTCGAGGCCGTATGCGTTGCCATTTCTGCTGATGAGCGCCGGACTCTCATTGACCGGGCCGAAACCGCGTAACCGCAGATTGATCTCCGGGCTGTTTACCGGGTCGCCATTCAGCGGCATATCGCCGCTCGAACGTTCGGCATGAATAGTGTTATATGAGTTTAATGAGGTTGTCGGGCAGCTGCCGGTTCCGAGGATAGGACTTGGGGAAGGCAAAGGAACAGTTGTCGGGGCAACAGTTGGTTCCGGTATTGGTGCGGAAGTGATAACCGGATTGGTCACCACGGGGGTAATGGTGGTTGTTATATACGTGGGTGTAGGCAGGGGTGGAGGAGTGAGGATAATATTGACCGGCGTCGGCGTTATTTTTTTCGTGAAAAAGTCAGAGACGATCGATTGTCCTGCTTTGGCTATTGAATTGAATGAAACCAGCGATTTATTGATTCGCGGCGTGTTGTTGATGAAAAGTTTCGTTATACCGGCAGTGATAACCAATGCCGCAATCAGTGTAACGACGATTTTTATTTCTCTGCTCATATGTTAATAGTACAACACTATGAGAGCAATTCTTTACAGAATACATATCAATACAGCGTAACTCTCCTGCCGAAAAATACCGGTTACACCGTAATGTTACGGTGTAGCATAATCTGTTTCCGTACCCTGCTAAAAGTTTTAGCGTAGCGGATTAGAGAGACAGTTCACTCGTGATACCTATAAAGATTTTTATACTAACCGTACGTGCGCCAATGGCGGATACGATCGGTATATGTTGTATTTGCTTCTATTATTTAGCACAATAGGAATAATGGCAAAATCTCGAGTTCATCTTCATCAGTACCGGTATATTATTTTGACATTTCTTATGTTTCTTTTGTTTATACCTTTGATATTGGCACAGATAGTGTCGACGTCGTCGGAAAAAGCAGTGACCCAATCAAAAGCCGCATTTGGAAAAACCATAACAGTATCCGATTTTACTGGTGACGCCATAAAACAGGCGGTCGACAGCGCTCAGAGTGGCGATACGATCGTGTTTCCGCCCGGAACATATCAGGGTCCTACCGCGATTCCCGAGGGATTGGGTGATTCGATTGCCGTTACTGCTGATAGAGGAGGTGCGACAACGTGTTTTGTTCGCATAGACCATAAGGATATAACAATAGAAGGAAAAGGAGCGATTTTGTATGGTGAAGGACATAGCAGACCATATCAGGATCCCTATCAGACAAGAGGGGGGCTCTGCGTTTTGAACGGATCGCATGTTACAGTTGACGGACTTCGACTCAAGGAGTTCCAGAAGCGGTGTGCAGTCGTATATAACTCCACAGTGATCGTGAAAAACAGCACTATTGACGGATGTGATGAGGGCGGGTATTCGTTGCTGGGAAACTCAGCAGGTCTTTTCGTCAACAATAATTTCTCAGAAATGAATTTTGGAGGAGTTATGCTATGGCAAAATTCCCAGGCTAAAATTGTCAATAATATTTTTTTTGACGCAGCCGTATTATTTTTTTATCATGGTGATGGTGATCATGCAAGAGCGGATATAATAAATAATATATTCAGTTCGATAAAAAGCGATGTTGCGCAGGTCGATTGGTGGAAAGCAACGGGCGAGCAGATAAAATCGAATAAACTGTCATATAATCTTATTTACCGGAGTGCGGACCAGACCTGCGATCCGAGTTTTCAATTCTGGTGTGACGCTTTTCCCGGCAAGATCACGGCGGATCCCATGTACACAGCGCCGGTTACAGACCCCACTGGTATTGCCGCGTGGGCGGATTTCACCTTGAAAAGCGGTTCACCGGCAATCGGAGTAGGCGACCCTTCCATTCCGGGACCAAAAAATCTCGGTTTGGCAGGAGGGCCTTGTGCCGATCCAAGTTCTTCAACCTGTTCAACCTTTATCCAGAGTAACACGCCGCAACCGTATGCCGAGCCCACGCCAACCGCTGTTCCCACACCGGTTCAGGAGTCGCAGAATCAAAACTTGAGTGGATCTATTAATTACGGAAACCAATCTACGAATCTTCGCCAGGTGATTTACACCTCGTCTGAAATCGGGCCTTTGCAAAACCAAAAAGCTACACCTATCTATAATAACGTTTTTCCAGGAGGTCAAACTACCAGCCAGTCAGGGAATCAAGGAACAATATTTATCCAACCGCAAAAAAAAATAACCGTATTGAGCGTCGTAACCCAAGGAAATGTCCAGCCGATCAACAAGACCATCGCCGCAAAGCAAAGCATGGAATTTCCATTGAAAACAGTTTGCGGTTCGCAGACAAGTACGCTGGATATAGGACTTGCTTATCGATCTTCGACTGATGCATCAGACTCGTTGCATTATGTTAACGTAATAATTCAGTGCGGCAAATCAACCGTTGTTTCTGTTGAATAATATGAACATATATAGAATAAAAATATTCGGTTCAATATTCATAAGCTTTATCGTATCCGCTTTAATCGCCAATACATTCTTTTTGACAAACAGCCCCCGTGTCCGTCCTGATCTCGGACCATATCTGACAACAGGCTTTTCGAATAATATTTTATTGCCACTTTCTCAGGTATTAGGCTCAGTCGGCAACCTGGTAAGGATAGGGAATTCTAGCCAAAACTCCGGAGCAAACTCGGGCGCAACGGCAAATAAAGTCAGTGCGAATGATGTGATTAAGGCTCTGGAATCAACCCCATTTACAACTAAATCAACCGGTATCTATTCAAAGCAGAACAGTTTGTCATCATATATTGTAATCAAAGATCAGGAAGTGAATTGGTTATCCTATGGGGTCAATATAAACGGAAGGTTAGTTACTGTTTATATTCCGAAAGGAGAATCGCCGTTAACAGTAGATGATCTCAAGAAAATACTGGCACAGTAACTGCATATTGAATATAGATAATAATTGCATTATAGTAATAACAAATACCTATAGATGAGCAATCAACGCATAATCTACCAGAATAATTTTATCGATGAAAAACACTTTCAATCGGGTGTGATTGCAACTGCTATCACATTAGGAGTTTTTTTAATACTTGGTATCTTGTCTTTAGCTTCTTCAGTTCTTGTCAGTAGTCCGCAAACCACCAAAACAAACGCACAATCATGCGCGGGTGAAAACGAGTCAATTACTGATCAGGTGGCCATATGTTGTTCTGGATTACAGGAAGATTCGTTTACATTAACGTGTAGAAAACCAGCTGATGTTGGAATGCCGACAAGTACGCCGGCACCCGTCACTGCCACACCGCAGACATATTCAGGAACGAATTCAGATTGTTCAGGTAAACTGGATATCACAGGTGTCTGTAATCCTGCATGCTGCACTCAAAAAAGCGATTGTACAGCAAATGGTCCGAATCAAACATGCAGCGTACAAAACGGTTACTGCAAAAGTGGACTTTCATGTGCTGCAGCAGCTCAAGGTCAAACTACACCGTTATATGGCCGAATTTGCGGCGGCGCGAGCAATGGTACGTGTGGATGGCAGTTCTGCAACGGCACAACCATACATGATCCGGTAAGGAATATTGACGTTCCGTGTCAAGCTGACGAGAACACCGCACCTGCTCCGATGTGTCAGGGAGATCCGGATTGTGCACAGCAGGTGACCAGTAATACTTGTTTTTATATGACCGATGAAATTTTTTACAACCAAGGTCAAGGCTTCGATCATCATGTTAAATTTTGGAGTCCGCCGGGTGGGGGAGATGGACATATCTGGTTAAACAGAAACGGAGGATTTATATTTAATAACGTGTGGAATAAAAACGTAAATAACCCATTTGTCGTGGAACCTGAGTGGGCTGGCCATAATCTGGGATCCGGTACGTTCACATTTGATGGAAGCGCTGATACCTGCGGTAAAATCGGCATGGGACATGCAAGCGTTTCCTGTACAACAGGTTTGAATTCCGATGGCAAACCGTATATTCGTGGAGCAAGCTGTGAAGCAAAGAATTTCACCAGTGCGCCTCCTGTTGCAGTTCCGACACAGACACCTATTACTTCAACTTCACAACAGAGTTATACAGATTATCAACAACAGTGCACCAACCAGCCTGATCGAGCATCAGGATACTTTACAATAGGGAATAATTGTTATTCATGTGATAATTATGAACAAAAATTGAATAAAGTAGACGATTCGTATTGTAAAAACACTTCTTCTAATACAGCTCCAGCTGCATCAAATGCTAAGCAGTCACAAGTTAACCAAATAACGGGAAAATGCCATGATGAAACCGGAAAAACCTTAGATTGTTCTTCTGGCGGAATTGCTGAAAATTATACAAATCCAGCAAATCCCAACATTCCTTTAATCCGTTTTATTCGATGTGGTTCCAATGGGACAGAAAATGAGGCATGTATTTTTACTTGCTTTACTCAAAGTTCTCTTCAAAATCCGACGACCGGGTTAACAACAGGTACTCAGGTAGAATGTGCAGGAGGTGATTTTGGAAGAATTGATGTAGGTGGACCTCTTACGAGTTTTTCAGTAAAGATAATCAACGCCATTGGCAAAGATGTTATTATTAAGTCCGTAGCTGTTGAAAAAACATTTATAATCGGCAATTGGCAAAATGGTTTTGTCTATGCAAATCCAAATGCGGAAGTCGCACATAATGCGCTCGTTTCAGTTACTGTTCCCGGTGCTGATTGCGGTGCAGGTTTAGATCGTAATAGAGCAATAACAATTACTTATGTACATAAGGATGATCAAAAAACCGAAATTCAACAAGGTCCGGTAAATTATCAATGTAGTTCACGGCCGGTTATTATTATTGCAAAATAACATGACTATGATAAAAAAACTCTTTAAAGATAAAAAAATAGCAATAATTATCGTTTTAGTTTTAGGATTCGCCATATCATCCTATGCTAATCGCTATGTATTTTTAAGTAATACACCACGAGTGAATCGTCAGTTCGTTGCAGCAGCATTGAATACTCCGTCCGCATTGCTATCCGCAATTTCATCCCGCCAAAACAATGCCGGTCAGAATAACCCAAATGTTTCCTACTCGATTCAACAACTGCAAAGTGCAACCTATAAGCAGGTGAGTCAAGGAGTGTATGCCGCAGATGTGGGAGAGTTGAAAGTATACAAGGTTTCGGAAAGTCAAACAAACTGGTCGACTATTACATTAAAAAAGAAGAATGGAGAAACAGTTACTTTACAGTATCCCAAAGATAATCCACCAACACAGGAAATGTTACAGATTATTGAATCAGAGTAATATTTGACCTTTTATTATTAATACTTTATATTGATCATATGTATTTAGGGCCGTTATATATAAACACAAAAGAAATATTCCTTATTTTAGCGGTAATCCTGCTAGCATTGGCTTGGAAGTTCGGGTGGACGGTTGCGTGGTTTGACAAGCGGAGTTTAATCATACTGGTTGGACTAATGTTTGGTACGAAAACCTTATTGCCCGCTATCCATAACGAGGCGTTTTTCAGTCTATCGATCCTTATACTCTTTTTGAGTCTGTATGCATCAATATTTCAGATAGCCATTATCTATTTAGTCGGCTTTGCCTGTTTGCGGTGGCTTAAATTAATTTAAAACTATGGAAATAGGACCTTTTTATTTTGATATCAAAGAAATATTACTGATTCTTATAACAATACTTATAGGAATTGTATTATATTTCCATATAAGCCTTTATATGTTGAATACGACATCTCTTCTTACGATTCTCATTCTTATTTTAATTACCAAAGGACTGCTTCCGGCAATTCATAATGAGGAATTCTTTATCCTTGCAGTTGTAGCGTTATTTTTAACCATGTATCTTCCTGTTTTCCAAATAGTTCTTTTTTATTTTATAAGCTTCATGTTATTCAGAATACTGAAAGTTATCTAGGCTTTAACCTAATTGACAAACCCTACCGATTTCATTATCATGTAAGAAAATGAAACATTTCTTCATCTGTCTTATTGTACTTATCTTTTTTTTGCTTATCGGACCGATATATGCAAAGAC
>CAZFQZ010000036.1:0-7133 GCA_964521305.1 uncultured Gammaproteobacteria bacterium | reverse complement strand
GGAGTAATAGAAAGCGGAGAATCATCTGTTGATGAATCCATGATAACCGGCGAAAGTATGCCGAAAGATAAGTTTAAGAACGATATGGTCATAGGCGCGACCATGAACAAAACCGGCAGTTTTATGTATAAAGCAACCAAAGTTGGTAAAGATACCATGCTTTCACAGATCATCAGAATGGTTGAGGATGCGCAAGCCAGTAAAGCCCCAATCCAGAAATTGGCTGATGTGATATCTTCGTATTTCGTGCCGATCGTCATTATGCTCGCTATTGCGACGTTTGCCGGTTGGTATGTATTCGGACCCCAACCGGTATTTCTCCGTGCGCTTCTTAATATGATTGCGGTACTGATCATTGCCTGTCCGTGTGCCATGGGCTTGGCAACGCCGACGGCAATTATGGTCGGCACGGGAAAGGGAGCGGAGCATGGAATACTGATCAGAGATGCGGAAAGCCTGGAAAAGGCGAATAAAATAACCACCGTTATGTTTGATAAAACCGGGACGCTGACGCAAGGAAAGCCGGTCGTTACCGATATAGAGATAGTTGATAGTTCTTTGTTCGCGGTTCTTGGTGAAAAACAATCGATTAACCAACAACCACAAACCAAACTCCACATTCTCCGGATTGCCGCTTCGCTGGAAAAAGGCTCGGAACACTCTTTGGCCGATGCTATCGTAAAAAAAGCCGCAGAAGAAAAACTGCAATTAATTGTAGTGGAAAACTTCAGGGCTATTCCGGGATTCGGCGTAGAGGGACGGATTAAAGATCAAAAATCAACGATCAAAGTTAGTTTGGGCAACCAAAAACTGATGCAAAAAGAGGAAATAAATATACAAAAAATATTACCACAGGTGCAAAAACTGGAAAGCGAGGGAAAAACCGTGATGATTTTATCGCTACATAATAGAGCAGCAGGATTGCTTGCAGTTGCAGACACAGTGAAGGAGAGTGCAATAGCAGGAATCAACGCTTTGCAAAAACTCGGCATAGCAACGGTTATGGTTACCGGTGACAACCAACGCGCAGCAAACGCCATTGCACAACAGGTCGGTATCCAAAAAGTGTATGCAGAGGTCTTGCCGCAGGAAAAAGCAGAAATAGCCACAAAATTAAAACAACCAACAACTAAGAACCATAAACTAACAACCAATATGGTTGCGTTTGTCGGCGACGGTATCAACGATGCGCCTGCATTGGCTTCAAGCGATGTGGGAATCGCGATGGGGTCGGGGACCGATATTGCCATGGAAGCTGCTGAAATAACTTTGGTAAACAAAGACCTCAACTCGATCGTCCAGGCAATCAATCTCTCGAAACACACCGTCAGGACAATCAAACTCAATTTATTTTGGGCGTTCGGTTATAATATCGTGTTGATTCCTCTGGCAATGTTTGGCATCGTCAATCCGGTCTTCGCCTCAGCGGCAATGGCGTTAAGTTCGGTTTCGGTCGTTACGAACTCTCTTTTTTTGAACAGAGTCAGGATATAATAAATACCACACATGTCACCTATGGCAAAACTTAAAAAAACCGCCGTGTACGTAAAAGGCATGCACTGCCCGTCGTGCGAGGTACTGATGGAGGACAAATTCAAGGAGGACAGAAATGTCAAGGATGTTCGTGCGGATTTCAAAACGCAAAAAGTCGAGATAGAATATACAGGCAAGATTCATACCGATGTATTGGACGCGAAAATCCGGCCGTACGGATACAGCATTGTGACGGATAAAGAAATAAAAAGAGAAGACGACGAAGAACCGTTTCTCAATCGTTTTCTGAATGCAGGCGTTATCGCGATTATCCTTTTTATCTTGTATGTTATTTTACAGGACGCAAAATTGATTCCGAATATCCAGCTTGGCGGCAATTTAAATTTTCTCAGCGTATTCCTGCTGGGTTTGGTGGCTTCAACGTCGACCTGCATGGCGACGTCAGGTGCATTGTTTATGGCAACCGTCGGCAAACATAGCTCAAAGAATTTCTTTTCAGCGATCTCATTCAATCTTGGAAGAATCGTTTCCTACGGTTTTTTCGGATTTGTCGCGGGATTGGTCGGCAATGTTTTGATAACCAGTCTCAAGATCGGTCCGATCCTTACTCTTATGGCCGCGGTTTTTATGGTATTTTTGGGACTGGATATGGCGCGGATCATATCCCTCGGATCCGTTATCCCGACCGGATTGACTAAAAACATATTCGAAAAACTCGAGCATCGCCTGATCAAAAACCCCAAAAAAACCGCATTCCTTCTCGGATCCATCACCTATCTTCTACCGTGCGGGTTTACGCAGACCGTGCAGGTCTATGCGTTAGGGCTGGCGAATCCTTTGCAAAGTTCCCTGACTATGATGGTGTTTGTATTGGGTACCGTACCGGCTTTGCTTTTCGTTGGATATATGAGCTCGCTGACGCAATCAAAATGGTATCCGTATTTCGCGAAAGTGATTGGAGTTTTGGTTTTTGTGATAGGGTTGTCATATTTCGGTAATTTCCTCGCGCTCTACGGAATTCAAATCAATCCGCTATCTGTATCGACCGTTGCCAATGCAACTGCTGCCCGGCAACAAAACGGCTATCAGGAGGTAAATATGACGGTAAACAGCTACGGGTACAGTCCGAACGTATTTACCATAAAAAAAGGCATTCTGACGAAATGGATAATCAACGGGAAAAACGTATTCGGTTGCCAAGGGTATCTGGTAGCTCCGCAACTCGGTATTCAAAAAGCATTAAGCATTGGTGAAAATATTATTGAATTTACTCCTCAGGAAGAAGGAACAGTCAATTTTTCCTGCAGTATGGGAATGTACAGGGGGCAATTTCTTGTGAATTAACAGATAGTCAGATGAGACGAATCTTCATTGGAATCTCCTTTTCTCCAGTGTGCTTCTCATACCTCATCCAGATCCGGCCGCGTCTTGAACAGGGCGTATATGAGTCCGAAAAACACGAGCATGTACATGAATCCCAGTACGGCAAATATTTTCATATTCAGAAAATATAGCGCTTATATCTGAAAAAAAGCTTAATATTGAAGTGACGATTATATGAATGTGGAAATATATCTGGATAGGGGTTTCCGGTAATACACAATAATCTTTGATACCGCAAAGCCGAGAATTGCACCTGATAGAACATCAAGAAAGAAATGGCATTGGAGGTAAATGCGTGATAAGCCGATCAGCGCGGCGATAAGATAGTATCCATACTTCCTTTTTTTGTCAAAAGCCGCAATAATACCTGCTGCAGCAAACGCCAAGGAACTATGGCCCGAGGGAAACGAAAAATCGGTATCGCAGGTTTTGATTTTTTTTCCGTCGACGACTTTTTGCAAGGATGCATACGTGATAATCGGCCTGGGTCTTCGGGTAGTGTTTTTTAAAACAAATACGAATGCGCCGGTTACCAAGATACTCAGTACAAGATAAAAAACAAACCGTTTGTCCACTTTTTCCTCAAAAATTATCAAAAGAAGTGCGATAAATATCCATATTGGCAGCGAGCTTGCTCTCATCGAAAAAAAGGAAAAGAATAGATCGAATGTACGCGCATGGGGAATAAGCGCATTGATTGCATTGGTTATGAGAACGTCGTAACGGAACAGGGTTGCTATCATAACCATTAAGTATACACAATCGAATGCGTTTTATGTAAGTATATAAGTATAGATGGGGTGGATTTTGGCATCGTATTTTCTTTCGAGTTTTGAAAGGCCGGGAATTTGGTACATATAGGAAACAACACGGAAATTTTTCATTATCAATTTTAAATGTTCAATTACCAGATTCAGGTACCAGGGGGAGACATAAAGATAAAGCGTAAAACTTGAAGCGTGAATCCTGAAACGGGAGAAATCCATGGTAAACATATCGGCATATATGATCCTGATATTTTTTCGGTTCGCGTGGAAAAATCGTCGGACATGGAGCACGAACAACAGGATAGGGTTGATGTCTGTTGCGATGAAACGGGTATTGAGTTTTTGCTCGAACGCTTTGCCTGCCGCCTTAAAAATAACAGTTCCGTCTCCTGCGCCCAGATCAATGACGGTTTGGTTATTCTTCAACCTGAGCGCCTGGACAATATACGGCAGATCCTTTTTGTTACTGGGGAAATAAGGGATGGGAGAAAATCGGGGAAAGGCAAATAGCGCAATTGCGACAAACAACAGACCGATGATGAATATTCCGATGACCATAGGTTCATTGTATCATTTGACTCCGAAACATCGAGGTTGACAAATCGTCGAGCATCTGATAAAAATATAACGTAAAAACCCAAAACTACGTGAAGATCAACCAGCACTTCAATTCGGGGATCGAGAAGCCGATTACTCCCGTCGACGGGAGTAATCATTCAAAAATTCAAAACGATTCGGGAATACATGAACCGATTACTCCCATAGATGGAAGATATAGAGATAAGGTTGAAGAATTAGCGCCATTCTTTTCCGAATACGCATTGATGAGATATAGGATGAAGGTTGAGCTCGCGTACCTCAAAAAATTATCCGAAGAAAGAATAATTCCCGGATTCTCCAAAGCCGAAGAGGCTGCATTCGACCGCATATTCGACGGTTTCAACACGCAGGAATTCCGGAGGATCAAAGATATAGAAGATAAAATCAACCACGACGTCAAAGCGGTCGAATATTATCTCCGGGAAAAGTTCAATTCTCTGAAACTGGCGAAATACAATCCATATATCCATATCGCGTTGACCTCGTATGACACCAATGATGTGGCCTATGCTCTCATACTGAAGGAAAGCAGAGACAGCGTGATGGTGCCGTTACTGGAACAAACAATCGGTCTTTTCAAAGAGCTGTCGGAAAAAACCAAACATGTCGTTATGCTTGGCCGCACGCATGGGCAGCCCGCGGTCCCGACGACATTCGGCAAGGAAATGGCGAACTACGTCTACCGATTGCGTAAACAGCTTGCGCGACTGAAAAAGTTCGAGTTCGAAGCTAAATGTACCGGCGCGGTAGGCAATTTCAATGCCCATGTGTTCGCATATCCAAAACACGACTGGGTCAGATTCAGTAAGAAGTTTATCAGCAGCTTCGGCTTGCAACCCAATTTGTTTACGACTCAACTGTTAGCCCATGACAACTGGATTGAATATTTCCAAATAGTTATTCTCATAAATGGTATTCTGGTTGATTGTTCTGTAAATTTCTGGTTATATATCATGCTCGAAGTTCTCGTGCAGAAAAAAAATAAAGAGGAAGTAGGTTCTTCCACCATGCCGCAAAAGGTAAACCCGATCAATTTCGAGAACGCAGAAGGAGTCTTACAACTTGCAAACAGTCAATTCGAATTCTATGAAAGAAAGCTGGTGACTTCACGGTTGCAGCGAGATCTTTCCGATTCAACCATACGCAGAACATTCGGTATTGCATTTTCCTATACGGTTCTCGGGTGGAAAAGTATGATCAGCGGGATACAAAAAATTATGGTAAATGAACAAAAAATCCAAACAGATCTTGATGGACACTGGGAGATATTGGCAGAGGCTTTGCAAACCTATCTTCGCTCTGTCGGCGATACGCAGGCATATGAAAAATTGAAAGAGCTGACTCGCGGAAAGAAAATAACAAAAGAGACGTATATTAAGATTTTACGAGAGTTGCACCTCGAAAAGGAAAAAAAACTATTGGAACTTAAACCGGAAACATATGTTGGACTGGCAGAAAAATTAGTTTCAATATTATAAAAAATATGAGTAAAATATCTTTTCCACTGGTTGTTATTGGTGCCCAATGGGGTGATGAAGGTAAGGGTAAGGTCGTCGATCTTTTGGCAAAAAAAGCCGATTATGTTGTCCGTTTCAACGGCGGCAACAATGCGGGTCACAGCGTTGTGGTAAACGGAGAAAAATTCAAATTATCCCTGTTGCCGTCGGGAGTAATGCAGAATAAGCAGTTGATGCTGGCCCAGGGGGTGGTTATCGATCCGAAGGTGCTACTTAATGAGATTGGTTTTTTCGAATCGCGAGGAGTCAAGATAAAATTAATGATCGATCCGCGCGTGAATATCGTCATGCCGTACCATAAAGAGCTCGACGCGGCGACCGAAAAATGGAAAGGAAAAAAAGCAACCGGAAGCCTGCATTTAGGAATAGGGTACTGTTATGAAGACAAGAATAACCGGTCGGGTATACGGTTCGAGGATTTGATCGATCCGAAAGCGTTGAAAGAACGCTTGCACGCAATGGTTCCATTGAAGGAAAAGCAGATCCGTTACGTATTCGGTCAGGAATCGAATCTCAATATCGACGCGATCTATAAGGAATATTCCGCGTACGGCAGGAAACTTAAGAAATATCTGGGTGATGTTTCAAAAGTTGTTTCTACCGCACTTAATGGTCCCACTTCGTCCCGACCAGTCGGGACTACGTTGGGGACGAAAAGAACTAATGTTCTTTTCGAAGGGGCGCACGGTACGTTTCTTGACGCCATATACGGCACATATCCATATACGACCGCGGTCTATACGATTTCGGGATCCGTGTTTCCGTATGTCGGCATCGCTCCGCAAAAGATCTACAGTATGGGAATTGTAAAAGCATATACGACGCGTGTTGGTAACGGACCGTTTCCGACCGATCTGTTTGACAGGATAGGCGACGAAATCCGGCAAATCGGCGGCGAGTTCGGAACGGTTTCTAAACGGCCACGCAGGTGCGGATGGCTTGATCTGGTGTTGCTTCGGGCATCGATCAGATTATCCGGATTCGATTACCTGACCATTACGAAACTGGATGTATTGTCGACGTTGCCGAAAATCAACGTGTGCGTCGGTTATCGTTTGCATGGAAAAACCATAAAAGAAATTCCTGCTTTGATGGGAAATTTTGAGCAATGCAGGCCGATATACAGGGAATTCAAAGGATGGCAGAAAGATATCTCAAAGATACGGTCCTTCGATGCCCTTCCAAAAGAAGCGCAATCATATATACTGTATATTCAACGCCAATTACACGTTCCGATTGCAATTGTCTCGGTTGGTGCGGAAAGGGAAGCGAATATATTTTTATAAATTCAAATACCTAATTACCAATGAAATTTGCAGAAGGTTTGACGTACGACGACGTGTTGCTTGTTCCGCAAAAATCATTCATCGAC
>CAZFQZ010000035.1:0-7258 GCA_964521305.1 uncultured Gammaproteobacteria bacterium | reverse complement strand
GTCGGTTTTTTTTGCTGTTATAGTTTTCGTATGCGGATATGTCGCGATTCAGTTCGTCTTCTCAAAACCATATGAGGTCTATGCAAAAATAGAATTGGGTCAAGGACTGTGGTGGGCTTCCTTTGAAAAACCAAACCTGTGGTTTGCAAAAGGCATTAAAGTCGGCGACAAGGAATATAATCTTCTTGGACAACCGACTGCAGAAGTTTTGAGCGTAACCTATTATCCGTACTTTTCCTACAATACCGGCGCCCATAATGATCAATACGATATTTATCTTATTGTAAAATTACGTGCTGGTTACAACAATCGGACAAAAAAATTCGTATATAACCGTTCTGACCTTGCGGTCGGATCGGCAATCAATATCAATTTCAGCTCGTCGGAGATAACAGGATCGATAATCGAATTGAGCCGAAAACCCATTAAAAACATGTATGTAACGAAAATCATCACCCTGACTGATCAAGGTGGATATAGACAAGATAATCCCTATATGTATAACAATATTGATGTGGGCGGAACGTATTTCAACGGAGAAGAAACCGTATTCCAAGTCATCAGTAAATCTTTGCAGCCCATAGAGATTGTTTCACCCGATCTGTATGGAAATTTGAATAACCACCCCTCCGATGTCCTGCAGAATATTGTAGTAAAAGCAAAGATAAAACTCGAGAAAAAAGACAATCAATATTTTTTTGGTGACGGCCAAGGCGTAAAAATCGGTGCTCCGCTGGGAGTATCTACCTCAAACTATACTTTTGAAGGATTTCAGGTTAGCAACATTCAATAATCGACCTGCTTTTTGCACTAATATTGCAATGATAAAAGCAGGACCGAAAAGAAGATACCGCTTCCATAATCTTCCCGGTTCTTTCATAAATCTATAAAACCATTCAAAACCGGAATCCTGCATCCATTTGGGAGCCTGGAGTTTGGTGTCTGTAATGAAATTAAGTGCCGCACCAACCGCCATAATTAAACTTTTATTATTTGAAATATGTGACATAAGTATGTGTTGTGCAGGTGATCCTATGCCAATAATAATTATATCGGGTTTTATTTTCGCCAGTCGGCTATTAATTTGCCCTATTTGCTGGTATGAAAGTTTTTTTTTGTGCATCTCGACAGATTCCGTAAGCAACAGGCCGGGATATAATAAAGATATTTCGTCGGAAATACGATTAATCTCATTACCAATTAAACACGTCTTCCAGTTATTGTGCTCTGCCATCGAAAAAAGCATTTTTAACAATGTAAATCCATATACCCTATCAGGCAGGCATATCCCATAAAGCACCCACAAGGCCCACCTGACATATTGGCTGTCAGGAACGATTAAATCAGCCGTATTTAATTGCTTCTGGAATGCGTAATTAAACAGGGCTTCAACGATTGGGTGTGTTGCAATAGGCGCAATTGTCAATGTTCGCTTCTTTTTTAAGGCGACAGCAGCTTCCTGGATTACATAATCATAATTGCAGGCGGTTATCTTCGTTCCCAATACCTTATGCTTGCCAAAATAATTCATATGTTCCCCAAAAGGAGTTTGAAAAGGTCTTTTCTAACTATTCGAATATTATGGTTTTCATAATACCATCGCACTGTTCTTTTTAATCCTTCTGTAAACTTAACCTTAGGTTCCCATCCTAAAACCTTCCTAGCCAGGCGATTATCCGCCACTCTATTGAGGGGCCCCGTAGGCATATTCTTATATTGAAGTTTTTTAGGATAATAATGCGTTTCCTTAAAAATGTCTTCAACCATGGCTTTTACCGTAA
This sequence comes from uncultured Gammaproteobacteria bacterium, assembly GCA_964521305.1. Taxonomy (GTDB): domain Bacteria; phylum Patescibacteriota; class Microgenomatia; order UBA1406; family GWC2-37-13; genus CAZBEJ01. The sequence goes on along the minus strand of CAZFQZ010000035.1, from coordinate 5,477 downwards.
TCCGCTCGGTCGTGCCTAGGTTGACCACTCCAGCGTCTTCAATTTTTGCCAAAGCGAGAATAACACCATCTACTATGTCCGAAACATAGGTCCAGTTTCTTATCTGTGTTCCGTCGCCCCAAATCTCATAAGGGTCTTGTTTGGCAAATGCTTTCGCTATGGAACCCATAACTGCATGGGATTCGTGCGCTCGTTCCCCAAATACGGTAAAAAATCTTGCAATACAGGAATGGAGTCCAAAATCCCGATAATAGCTTTGCAGCGTTTTTTCCCCCATTAATTTGGCCCACCCATATATGTTGTCGGCATCATAGGGTGAGGTAACCGTATTCTCACGAAGATATACTAATTTGTTTCTTTTCTTCTGTAAATAGTTCGGGTATACGCAGGCAGACGAAGCAAAAAAAACTTTTCGCACATTTCTTTTCAGGCTGGCGTAAAAAACGCTTCCGTCAAGAAGAAAATTACTAGCTGTTTTACCCTGGAACATATCCACATATCCCCTGCCGCCATGGTCTGCCGCAAAATGAATAACAATATCCGTATTCCTGAAAAGTCTTTGTGTAGTATCTAGGCTTCTCAGGTCGGCCTTAATGAATTCTATGTCCGGAAAGTGCAGATTTATATATGTTTTCTGCTTATCGGTCAGGTTAATCACCCGTATTAAACCTGCCCTTTCCTTGATTAAACGCGGAATCAGATGCGATCCGATAAAAGATGCTCCGGTGATGACTATGTGTTTATTTGTTAATCCCATATCTACAGTAAAATAGTAACATATTAGCAACAATGCTTTGTTTTATGAAAATAACAGGATAACCCAAACCGTACCGATATTAATGACGCGGACAAATCTTTTCATATAATGAGATAGAGAAAAATAGGAAGAGGCTATATCTGTGTGCCAATAACCAATAATGCGGCGATTATCAATAATAATACCACCGGTATAATCCAAATTTTTCTTGACTTTGTAGCCAGTATTAAAATTTACCTGACTGCTTCTAGCATACTGCCATTATAGTAGCAATCCCCTCATTCCCCAAAACAATACCTGGTATGATGCGGGAACGATCGGGTTAAACATACCGTAGGAAAACAGTGTCCAAAACGCTATGACCGCGGCTTTTTCAAAATCCTGACCTTTCCTGATTATCCTCAGATCATCCCTTATAAATAATGACAACAACAGGATAAACACAAGTAACGAGATATATCCGCTTTCCACGACAACTGAGCCAAATATATTATGAACAAATTCTTTTGCTCCTTTGTCTTCAAGGTTCATCCAGCTGAATAGATAGATGGAACTGGTTTTCGTATTGGGGAGGTTATCGTAAAAGTTCCCCAGTCCGACTCCTAGCGGTGTTTTCCAGGCCATGTCAAATGCGGTTTGAACCTGGGTAATCCGCGAGGAAATTGAGTTTACATCCTCCGATTGATCATTCATAATCAGCCTGTCATAAAAAGAAAATCCAATTGTATTAAACAAAAAATAATTGGCAAGGTACCCGAGAACCAAAACCATCAAAATAAATGCAACTATTTTTTTTATTCCTACCTTTCTGAACGCAATGACTGACCCGAAACAAGCAGTCATAAGCATAAGAATCCTTGACCTGAAATTTGACAACAGGGAAAAAACGGTGGTTACGATAAACACGAAGTATTTGACTACCCTGTTGTTTATTCTTTTAAATGCCAGCGGCACTGCCATGAACGGAATAACAATTTCGTCATAAATATCGGCATACACTCTGTCTCTGGTCAGATTGCTTAAGATGAAATTCAGATGTTTATCGTATATAAACGGTCCGATATAATGAATAAAAAATTGGCGGTGAAAAACAATGGAATATTGGTATAAGCTATTCAGCGCCACCGAAAGTATAAAAACAACGATGATCGGTTTCCGCTCCCGTTTATAAAAATAAAAAAGGAAAAAAAATACAATACCTATAACAATGTCTTTATATCTGCTGAGGAACGAGGAAATGTTTATAACCGACAGAACCGAAAAGGATTGAATACAGAAAAACAATACAACCAACGATACGACAGTAATCTGCGTTTTGGTTACTATGATTGGTTTTTTGCTTTTGGTGTTGCGCACAACCCCGTATATAAAAGCTATCAGGCCAAGTACGCGCGCGATCGCCTGGGTTGTCAAAAAAGCATTTTTGAAAAATGGAATAATATAAAAATTAGGGACTTTGAAGAAAAACAATGACAGAAGAAACGCCCAGAGGAACATCCTCTGAATTTTCCGTTCCGATATCTTACAATTGAGCATGGTGAAAACCATAGTTCGTATGAAAATACTTCTTGACGCCCATATGGCCGGCAGTCAAAACACCGGTATCGGGCGGTATATAATAAATTTAAATAAGGTTCTTTCCCGCTCTCCCGCTCCTAAGGCTACCATTGTACCGTACCGGCCGTTCCTTAACAACGGTCTTTACCGTATTATTGTAGGCTTTAATCTGGCGACCCTCAAGCATCATCCGGACATACTGCATGCAAGCACGTTTGCGCCGTATCTTAAAACCTGTCCTGTTGTGCTGACTGTCCATGATCTGTGCCATACATACGCCTCTTCTACCTATTCTACGGTCAGCCGCCTGGCGTTTAGCTTATTCTTTAAGCGCTCCTTATCCTCAGCTGATGCTGTCATCTGTCCGTCATATACCGTTGAGCAACGGCTCCACCGATTTTACCCATTCACCAAACAAAAAACCACGGTAATTTATGAGGCTCCTGATCCTGTGTTTGGTATCGCGGAAAACAAAACGAAGATACATAAATATTTACGGAAAAAGTTCCGGATTGACAAACCGTATTTTCTTGTAGTCGGCGACGTGCGTAAACGGAAAAAACCCTTATCAACCATACAATCATTTATCAAGGCTTTCGGGAAAAAACATAATGTTCAACTTGTATTCGCGGGATCAATGCATATGGATTCTGGTTTGTTTGCCGGATACCGTGAATATATACAAAGCAACACCATACGATTTCTCGGGTATGTGCCGGATCAAGAACTCAATATGTTGTATAACGATGCCATGGCTTTGGTTTATAATTCCTGCTGCGAAGGATTCGGGCTTCCTCTGGTTGAGGCCATGAAATGCAAAACGGCGATTATGTGTTCCGACCTTCCGGTATTCAGGGAAATTGCATTAGACTCCTGCCTGTATTTTAAAAACCGCACCGGACTGTCTCGGCTTATGTGCAAAGCGGTCAAAAACAAATTGTTTTTAAAACGATACGCAAACCGCGGATACCGGAGAAGCGCTCTATTTTCCTGGCGGGCATCAGCCCTAAAAACACACCGGGTATACCAAAAAATACTCCCACCGCTGCCGGCATAACAAATCAATTACTGTTTCCGGGGGATTTGATAGTCGGCTTTAGATTGGCGTTTTTCGGGTTCCAAAGCTGCATTTGCTTATATGCGCTGTTTAATTTGTTCATTTCGCCGAGGTTGAAATAGGTAATAATTGCATGGTATTCCGTCTGCCTGTCGGCCCGAAACAGCCTCATGGACCAATCGGCATAGAACAACGCCTTTGCGTATTCTTTTTTTGAAACAAAAGCGTCCATGAGCTTTGGATAAGTTTTTTTGTTTAAAGGATACGCCAACCATGAAGCAACATATTGACTCCGCGCATAGAAGAAATTACTCAGGAAAATTGCTATAAAAAACAGAAATAGAATCCCAGACACGATTATAATGCGTATATGATCAGTCTCTTCTTTTTCCCGTTTATGACTGAGTCCGGCAAACAGGACCAGCAGAACAAGAAAAAATGGTATTTTTGACGTGTAGTCCGTCTGAAAATTTACAAACAGACTCACCAACAGAAGCAAAAAAATAGACTTTTTCCTGTTTTTAACAAAATAAAATCCCGCCGTCATAAGCGCAATCCATGCCAGAAGCCCGTTTTCCACCATAAGGTCAATGATGACGTTATGGCTGCTTGACGACCAATCGCTTGAATACCCTGCCAGCTGTCTCGAGGCATATATGAAATTGTTTGGCCCTATGCCAAGTAGCGGGTGTTTCTGCATTGTCTGAAAGGCCTGTTTTAAATACAGAACATGATCGCCTACCAGGGGCTTACTCTGCAACCAGGTGTGTTCAACCAAAAACAAGCGAAGCGGCTTCAAGGGCTTAAGCGCTCCTGCCTCGTTCACCGATATCAAGTTTGTGAACAATACGGTGCACCCTATTATAAGTAAAACATTAAAAAATACAGAATGAAGCCGCACGGTCTTTCGTTTAGCATAACCCATGATCCCGATTCCCGCTAACAAAGCAAGGTATGCAGAACGTGAATAGGATAATAAAAAAAAGGGCAACAATAATGCCATGAAGACCAATGAAAACATTCTGTTTTTATTCCGGACCAACCACCAGAAACAGATCAGAAACAGAATCATCAGAAAATCCCCAAGATGGTTATGCGAAAAATACGTGGGAAACACGACATTAAAACTCGTCTTTGGGATTAAAAACAGCCAGTTGTTTCGGAGAAAGAAATCGGTAAACAGCGAATACACGCTGAACAACGCGCCAAGCATAAAAAGCAACGAAATAATCCATGACTCTATTTCATCCCGATGGTTAAGTATATATATAAATAATATATAAAGTGCGACATACCGAATCAGTTGCTCAAACGAGCGCTGTACTTCAACTGCCCGGATTGTCGAGATTGCCGAAAAAACAATAAAAATAATAAACCAGAGGGTGAGTTTTCCGGGAATATATACTCTTCTGCTTCCTGTGAAATACGAGCTTATAAAAAGGAGAGGCGGCCCCATGAGTAGAAGATAGAAGGAAAGATTTGTTTCTGCCCCGATACCCAGGCCGGTTATAAATAAAAACGCAGTTATATACAGAGGGAAAACAATCTTTAATAGTTTGTGCATGTATTTATTCTATAACAGGAGCTGGCAATAACGATTTATACTGCCTGTAATCCCGGCCTTTTTGCCTCTTTTCTGAAAAATTCTTTTAACTGTTTTAATGTAAGCGGTTTAATCATTCGAGGAAGCGAATCAAAACTATCTACAATAAGGAAATCCGAAGCTAAAATAAATGGTTCAATTACCTATTACTATTACTGCAGCCTGTGTGTTTATTTTCATAACTATCGTTTACAGTAAACTATAAAATATAAAAGACTGCAGCTCAAGCGGAGACTCATAGGTATTTTTTCGCCAGCCGTACCACTTCCTTTTGAAAAAATTTTTTCACATTGACATCCCAAAAATACCCCCATAACCGTTTGGGGATTTTTTTTGGCGTTTTCACCGGCCTTTTCATGCTTTATATTTTAGCAGAATTGGTATACTTAGTGGTATGAAAATCCCCAAGAAGCTCCGGCCGGTTTTGTGGTCGGTTGATGTCAATCAGCTGGATCCGGAACGGGATAAATACTATATCATCCACCAAATACTTTCCTTTGGAG
>CAZFQZ010000034.1:0-8455 GCA_964521305.1 uncultured Gammaproteobacteria bacterium | reverse complement strand
TATTATGGCTTATCTGCCAGCATTCCCAACATAAAGGATGGGTTTTCCCCAAAGGACTTGTCGGTGATCACAACAAAAACGAGTCCATGAAAACTGCCGCACTTCGGGAAGTTCAGGAAGAAGGAGGAGTAAGCGCAAAAATCATTAACCATACTCCCATAACGGTTCATTATTCCTATCAATGGCATAACTCCCCTCATGGCGGGACACGCGGTGGAGAAATACTCGTCAATAAAACCGTCCATTATTTTCTTATGGAATATGTTTCGGGTGACCCGAAAAATCATGACTGGGAAATGATGGATGCCAAGTTCGTAAGCAAAGAAGAAGTCAAAAATACTCTTACCTATCCTTCTGATAAAGAAGCATTCGAGAAGATGCTAGGTCTTAAGAAGTGAGCGGTGGACCGGATTTGAACCGGCGACCTTCTCCTTGGCAAGGAGACATTCTACCGCTGAACTACCACCGCAAATCGTTTCACTAGTATAACAAAAACGTACTTGATCCTCAATTGAAATTACGTATGAAATATCGAATATGCTACACTATGGTATGAGAAATTTTATTTCAGGTGCTATTTCCGTGTTGTTAATCGGCGGCGTTGCTATCGTTTCGTATCGGTATGGGAAGATCCCGACAAAATCGCAGAATAACACAGTTACCCCTGCAATTTCCTTCCATTTCCACCCCATTTCCAGCCATCACTTAAAGCAAACCGAATGATAATGAACTGATAAAACAGGCACTTTTCAAAAAGGCATAATTGGCCGGATGACGGGACCATGACTATTAAGGTTTCAATAAACGACGGAACATATGCCAGCGGTACCGTAACCGTTCAAGGCGAAGGCGGCTATTTTTACGCGATAAAAGACAATAATCAATGGTTATCGTAGCTGACGGAAATGGTATAATTACGTGTTCCAGTTTAGCAAAATACCCAGATTATCCTGTCAGTTTAATCCCCGAGTGTTACGATCAACAGACAAATTCAACGGTAAAAAGAGATAAAAAATCAATTGCCCGCCTTAAAGAGCTTTCAATCCTGCAACAATGCTTTTAGCATCAGACCATGCTGCTTTAAGATCCTGAACAGCTGTCTTAATTGCGGTTCTTGCGGTCTGAATCGCCTGATTATTTGATGTAAGCTTTGATTTATCTCCTCCATCCGGAGTCAATCCCGCTACCCCATTGGCTGCATTTTGAGCCTGAACCTGAGCGTCATTTATTTTTCCCTGCAGGTCCATAAGAGTTGCCTGCAAAACACTTACATTCTTACCGTTTGTTTGAGCTTGAGTAATTCGCGTCTGCAGTTTTCCTGCCAAAGCGTTCAAGTTAACCGCCACATCAAGAATACGGTCTGCGGCCCATGTGATCCGCTCCTGGGGCAATACCAGAATATATACCCTGTAGTTCACAACAATCGATTTTGCATCGGATCGGAGTATTGTCAGGTCTGTATCCGCATCGATTTTTGTTTTCAACGTATTCAAATTGTTGATTATCGTTTGATACGTAGCGACCAAGGTTGATTTTTGGCTATCACTTAATCTACTTGCTGATTGGACATTCGTAATCGCTTTATTTAATGACGTTATTCTTTGCTCGATGGCATTATCTGCTCTGTTTTCTAAATTGGTTATCCGTTCCTGTTGATTCATTCGTTTACCCGGCGTGACCGACTGGGCTAAGACGGGTGAAAAAACGACAAAAAAACCAAGCATGCTCACTCCGGTTAGCGTTACTATTCTTTGTTTAATTGACATAATATATTATTGTAAATTGGTAACTGAATCGGATGACTGATTGTTAATACTCGAGTCGACGGCCGCACTTGCATTATTGACCGTATTCATTTTCGCCCCAATCGTTTGCAAATCCTTATCCAGATCCGCATTGCTCGTACCATTTGTCAAAGAATTCGAGTTGTCACTTCCTTTCGCGACGACCGGGGTTGGCGTTGTGTCTGCAGTAGGTGTCTGTTCATTCGTTCGTGTAGTGCCTGAAGTCATTGCGCCTGTTTTGCTTCCTGTTTTCGTATAAACAAATAATCCTCCCAAAATAATGATAACCGCCGCTATCCCCAAAACGAGAAGGGATGAAAATCCATTTCCTGTTTTTTTCATGACAGATTGAATTGGCTAATTGCTAATACTTTTATATATGCACTAATTATCAAAAATGTTTCAACCGGGTTAGTTTACGTAAATATCGTGGGGATCCGAAAAAGATCATTACGTTGTGATTCTCCGGATATATTTCCAAATAAATAGTATTCAGATAATCCGGAATTTCTTCAACAGAAAATAAAAAACAATGAGAAATACCGAACCTTGCACGAAACCGACCTTGAAAGAAAGAAGTAGCGTAAAAACCAAAAGGAACAATTGCGCCTTTGATGACGGCATAAATAAGGCATTCAGCAAGTAATATAAAATAAGGTAAATCATCGTAACGGACGGATTAAAAATAACCCGCGATAACTCGGGATTTGCACCACCCAACGTCGACAGGAACCCGAAGAAAAAGCCTGAAACAACTACGGCGATCGCCATTGAAGTCAACAAGAGTGCGGCGATTTTAACGTATGAATAATAAGATATCCGCATAGCAGAATTGTAACATCTATTGATTATAACAACAAGTGGATAAATTCACCGCACAACAGTTTCGTTTTATCTGTTCATTGGAAGGCATGGGTCCATATTCGCCGACGTGCGATAATACCAGCAATATTTGGCATCGAGCATATTGTACCGGACCTTGCTTCATTGCCTCTATCGGATCTGATTTACAGCCAAGATTATAATAAGCTTTTTGAGCGGGAATCCGTACCAAATCACGTGCTCCTTTTACCAAATCAGGTGGTTGAAAAGGCGTACCATTTACGGCAGTCGGGGGAGGGGGTATTGTAGGGGTCGGAGCAGGAGTATTCAATATACTATTAGGTCCGCAATCATAACAAAATGACGGAATGAGCCACAGGTATTTCGGATTTGGAGGTGCGTAAACCGTAGCACCATCACAAACATATGTGATATCTGACGGAACACTAGCTTCAAAATATCCTTTTGCACAATACTCATACTGGTAAGGAGGAAACCATGTCGGAGTAGGAATGATCGTTGGCACGATTCCTGAAGCTGGATCCGACTGGCATCTTCCTACAATATTATTACATATATATCCCGCGCAACAATTGCTCACATTCAGTATTGGTATAGAAAAGCATCCCTGTCCGACATAACAACTGTATTGAAGTTTCGGCAAGGGAGATGGTGTCGGCGTTGTACACCATGTATAATCAACGCCATGTGGATCAAAACCGAGGCCACATCCGCCGTTACCGCAAGCTTTTATAAGTTTATTTGTTTGATTATCATAAATATTTCCATTATCGGTACAGCTGGTATCGTTATAATATGTAATCTTTTCCGGCGCAACCGAAGGCAAAGGCGGAATAAGCGTTATTTTAGGTTGGGGTGGATTCTGAATATCTTGAGTAGGCACTACGGGTAACGTACCATTATATGCAACCTGATAAGGAGTAGGTAACGGCGTCGAGGTTGGCCTTGGTTGGCAAATTCCTCCAACGCACGATTCGCCCGCAAATACGTTGCACGGTGGAAAACATACGCCGGGCGCGGAAGATAAAACGCTTGGCGCCGGACATCCAACCCCGCTGAAACTGCACGATGCCGAAGTTACCACAGACGTTGTGTTATTTACAATATTTGCCACAAATTGGCCGCCTGGAGCAATCGATGATACAAACGGCGTCAATATAGTTTGTATGGCGGAGACAGGAGCAGATTGGGCCGCAATTGAACCTAATGCCTGTATTCCGGTAAAGGCATCGCTTATTCTCGAGGTAACTCCAGTTGCTACAGTTGAAGCTGCGTTTGAAACCGCGGAAGTGCTTTGATTTATTGCATTTTGGACTCCCGATTCAAGTCCTGAAATACCAGTGGAAATTGCATTGCCCAATACTCCGAAATCAGGCAGGCCAAAGAACGATAACAACGATCCCGGGTTAACCGGGATATTAAGAGTTTGAACCTGTTGAAGTGGTAAACTGTTTTGCGGTTGGGCGGGCGTATTATTTTGACGCTTCCAATTTTGAAACGTATTGAGTTCCGGATTCTGTTGCGGCGTTTTCGGTGAGATAGAATGAGGTGCTGTGGAAGGGCTATTTGTAATCCCGCTCATATCCAGTATTCCTGATTCCTGTGCCGGCTGGACCGGGGGGGTATTAATGGGTTGCGTAGGTGTCTGTATAGATATTGTATTTTCTTTTCCCCCGCCGCCTCCGCCGCCGTTTCCGCCCGGTGTCAAAACTATCGTTGGTACCGGTGTTAGCTGCTGGTTTTGAACCGGTATTGTAGGTTGCGGTATAGGTGTATTGGTAGGCGGTATAGGCGTACAAGCAGCTTTGCATTCTGACGGAGTATTTCCACGACATTCACAATCGTTGATACAATTTCCGCTATTGCATTTGGGCGGGGGTGGCGCACAATCAGTATCCGAATTGCATGTGTTATTAGCGGGGTCACATCCGGAGTCGCCTGTCTGACTGCATGTTTGACCAGAACATGCCTTACACGGTCCGCCAGAAATAGTTTTTGCTTCACTATGTTTCGTCAGCAGATGATTTTTTAACATTACGCTTGACACTATGGAAACAAACCCTATGAAGAGTATTGTTACCAAAGCCAGGATCGTTCCCAATTCACCCGACGTTTTGCCATGAATCATTTTCTCGTTTAGTGCATTAATTATTTATTCATATTAAAGTTCGTGCAAAACAAACCGCATTGTTCAAAATGTGCAGAGGGTCAGAGTCGAACTGACATCTGGGGTTTTTCAGACCTCCGCCGTGACCACCTTGGCTACCTCTGCTTTACTGTGCGCTCGCTTGGGTTCGAACCAAGGACCCTTACTTTATAAGAGTAATGCTCTACCGCTGAGCTACGAGCGCATCATTACCCTTATAAATTATAGCAAATGCCTTGATTCTTTATGAGTGTTCACACTTTAAAACGTCGTTTTAAAGTGGACCTGACCGGAATCGAACCGGCAACCTCCGCAATGCGAATGCGGCGCTCAACCAATTAAGCTACAGGCCCTTAAAAATTACCAGTAATTTTTAAGGGTAAACCCTTATTTTGAGAGCCTACCCTTCCCGATCAATATCAGCTTATACTTTCTCTGCCATTTTTTTATTGCAAATTCTCTTCGTGCCGCTTCAATCTGATTTTGATATTCTTCAGAATATACTAATTTTACTGGACGTTTACTACGTAATGACTTTGCTCCTTTAACGTTGTCGTTATTATGTTCTAATATTCTTCTTTTTAAATCCTTTGTTATCCCCGTATATAAAGAACTGTCTTTACATTCGGCGATGTATACGAACCAGCTCATTATATTTTAGTGTTACACTTAAAAAAGTTCTATTTTAAACAAGTTTTTGTGAACTTTTAAGTGCTCTCGACCAGAATTGAACTGGTATATCTGGCTTCGGAGGCCAACGCTCTATCCGTTAAGCTACGAGAGCAAGCCGGAAACTATCTCATTATACTATGCAAACTTCATACATGGACCCAAAACAAGAAGAGAACTAGTGGAAAAACACGATTGAAAGAAGAATCCGGTAGATATCGAATGCCGTCAAGGTATGTTTCTGCAGATATGCTATGAACCATTTGACCGCGAAATACCGGAAATTGCTTTTTTCAATTAGATAAAATCAGTGAATACGCCTCAAAAAAAGTTGGTGATGATTTTATACAACACGAGCCCTCCTGCCGCGGTCGGCAAAAAACTACGTCAGTCCTTCGATAATTCCGCGTATTATCGTACTCAGAAGATTCATGTGTCAGGTATAATATATTGCATGAAAATCGCAATAGTTCACGATCAGCTTGCCGAATTTGGCGGTGCTGAACGAGTGCTGGTTGCATTGAAATCGATATTCCCTGGAGCGGACGTATATACGTCAACCTACGATAGAAATGCGCTGGGTTCTCATAAGGATTTAGTACAAAACTGGCATGTACAAACCACGTGGTTCGGAAAAATACCGGTCATAAACCGATTATATTCTCCTCTCCGTTTTCTTACGCCATGGATTTGGGAAAGCCTGGATTTCTCGCGATATGACCTGATCATTTCTTCAACCGGCAGCTGGATGTGTAAAGGAATTAAAACGAAAAAGCCGACCGTTCACATAAGCTACATACACCATCCTCCCCGTTACCTGTACGGATATGAAACCGCAATCGAATGGCAAAAATATTTCCTGATCAAACTTTACGGTACCATTATCAATCACTTTTTACGGATCTGGGATTTCCAAGCATCACAACGACCTGATTATTTTATTGCAAACTCTGAGGAAACAAAACGCCGCATCCATAAATTTTATCGGAGAGATGCAGCCGTGATCTACCCTCCGGTACAAATTCCACACAAACCCGTTGACTCGTCAATCCGTAAACCCGCCGACTACTACATCACCGTTTCCCGTTTGGCGCGCGCAAAACACGTTGACATACTGGTTAAGGCGGCGAATATCGCTCAGTTCAACCTGAAAATCGTGGGTACCGGCCGCGACGAAGCATATCTAAAATCGATCGCCGGACCGAGTGTTGAATTTTTGGGGAATTGCACTGATCGGGAACTGGAGAAAATCTACCATCATGCCCATGCATTTCTCTTTTCTTCCGTGGATGAGGAATTCGGCATAGCACCCGTAGAAGCAATGGGATACGGAGTTCCGGTAATCGCATACAATAGCGGGGGTATTCCGGAAACCGTCCACGATACACACAACGGATACCTGTTTGACGAATTGGAACCCGAATCCCTGATTGGAAAAATAAAACTTTTCGAGTCGGTTTCCGATAAACAAAAGGCCCTGATGAGAACAAACGCGAGAAAAACAGCTGAAGGGTTTACCGAAGAAATATTCAGAAAGAAAATCCTGACATTTATCGCGTCAAAACTCGGGAAGGCCTAAAGCGTGCTCCCGCCGCCGTTGTCGAAAAACGGAAGCTGCGGTTGGGGAAAAAATACGCTATTACCGCCCGAAGGCATCCATGGCATATGCTTATTCACCCAACCTCTTAATTGCACATTATTCCACATTAAAACCTGCGACGCAAGAAACAACACAAGAAGCAGAAGCACCAAACCGACCATATATCGCGCCCATCTGGTTCCCTCCAGGAGGATCTCTAACCCTATGACGACCAAAACGACAGGCCAGAGTTTAAAAAACAGATCCCATGACGACCACGGCAAAAGATTGAAATTATTCAGAAGAAACACGATGCCGACAAAAATTATCAGCAGCGGCCCAAAAAAACCCCGATTATTTTTCATGTTTGATCAAAATACCTAACCCCAGCGCAACCAGCAACAACGGCCAGAAACGCCAAACATAGTCGAATGCGGTTATGTTGAAATTATCCAGCAAAAAAACAATTCCCAAAACAATGATGATCAAACCGATAATACGTCTTGATATAGTATTCCTCGATCCTGTTTTCAAATCCGCGACAAAATCATGTGCATTCGATTTCATCTCTTTCCAGTTTTGCCTGACGGTCTGCGACGGTATCTGTCTTACCGCGTGTTCCGAAGGCAAAATCAACCATAGTATCAAATAAATCAGGATCCCGCTCCCGCTGTAAAAAAACAGGAACAGGAATACAAGTCTGATGAAAATCGGGTCAATAGCAAAATACTCTCCTATTCCGCCGCATACGCCCCCAATTATACGGTTGTTTTCGGGTCGGCATAGTTGTCTTACCGGCATTTTTTTTCCTTTCGCCATATCCCCCAATAGTACCAACTCAAAACGTAAAATGCAAAATCACAACGAGGACATCATTTCTTCTGGTGGAATGGCGATCTTGGCATTACCAGTCATGCCGTATTTATACACATATGAGGAATTATCAACATTCATCGCAATCTTAACCTCATATAGCACGCCTGATTTCCCTTTTATCGGCATAAATGCTATGCCTGTTATTTTCCCGGTAATGGTTTTGTTCGGAAAAGCGTCCAGGATGATACGTGCGTTCATCTCACTTTTAAGACTGGCAACATCTTTCTGACCTGCTGCGGCGGAAAAATATATCGTATGCGGATTGATAATCTCGAATTCAGCCTGTGCAGGCGTTATATTCGCTCCGGCATACGGCGTATCTATTCTCGCGATGAGCCCTTCGATCGGTGTACGTATATGGGCATATTCCAGCGCTAAATTTTGCAGTTCTACATCCAAAACCGCGTTATCAAGATCATTTTGGGATTGTTTCAATAATCGCTCCGCTTGTATCCTTAAATCCGGCGAAAGTGCAACCAAATCCGTTTTATTATCATCCTGCGCCTATAATTACCCCCATATTTCAGACAGTATGCTAAGATACTTTTTACACTATGG
>CAZFQZ010000033.1:0-8692 GCA_964521305.1 uncultured Gammaproteobacteria bacterium | reverse complement strand
CTTCTTTATTCCCGTCAGCTTCAACCGTGACCGTAACGCCTACGTCAACGTGATGATTTCCGTTATGGTTGGATATAACATCGGCCTGTTTGAGAATTTCTTCAATTTCCTGGATTCTGCCTTCGACAAACGCCAGATCTTCCTTGGCCGCACTGTATTCGCTGTTTTCGGACAAATCTCCCATAGCACGGGCAGTATGCAACCGGTTGATCGCATAAGGTTTTTTGTTTTCCAGCAGATCTCTGAGCTCCTTTCGCAGGTTGTCAAATCCTTCTCTCGTAAGCTGAATTTTTTTCATGATGAAAAGTAACCTTATTAAAAAAAGTAACCCCATAAAAGGGGATTAATGATACAATAGTACTGTATTTTTGTGAGGAAGTCAAGGTATGAGTTCTTATAATCGAGTGGTCTAGCCCTGTAATTTCATTACAGGGTGATGATACCGGATTTATGAATCTGGGTTAATTGACGCGTTCGTCTAGCGGCCTAGGACGACAGGTTCTCATCCTGTAAATCGCGGGTTCAAATCCCGCACGCGCCACACAATTACACACCGTTGCAAAGTCGACAACTAATTATTAAATGGACGAGTTTGCACTGGAAATTTGAAAAATTTCCATATGCTCGAATCTCGTTGAGAACACAATTCTGGCCAGGTTCCCTGCCTGCCGGCAGGCAAGTCATCCTGTAAACACCGGTTCAAGTCCGGTTTGGATCTCATTAAAGAAGGAGCGTTCACAAAACGCTTAAAGACAGTCTAAACAACATGGCACACTTATACCTCGTAGATGGGGTTATTGTTTTGTCGGAAAGCTCTGTTAAGATCCCAATACCTGGTTTACCGCAGAAGACATCTGGCTCCATGGATATGCGCCTGCATACGGAGTCGTATTGATGATGAAATATGGAGTTCCTTGATATCCCAGTGTTTGACTTACCTGTTCATCGCGTTGCAGTGATTTGGCATATTTTCCGCTTGTCAGGCATGATGTCATGGAATTCGAGTCGATAACATCAGACAAGAAGTTCACCATAACCGGAATTTTCGTCTTATCGTTCAAAACCTGGTTATTAATGACGTCGTATCCTTGGTTCGACATAAGTTTATCGTGCACTTGCCAGAACTTGCCTTGATCGTACGCACAGTATAATGCTTGGGCCGCGATTTCGCCGTTTCCATGACCCGGGCTGTACAGGAACACCATGGAAGCTTTACCTTGATCGACCAGTTTTCTCATTTCGGGAACAGGGGCAACGTATGCACCGCCGTCGTCCTTATACTGGAATTGGGAATTGATGGATTTGCTTGTTTCCGGATCAAGTCCTGCTGCGACATGACAGAACGGACAGCTCGGGTCGGTTACTTCTACGAACAGTATTTTTTTATCGGTATTGCCGAAATACATAAATCCCTTTTTGAAAAGGGCCTTGACTTGATCAAGTGTAATTTTCGGTGCCGTTTGTTGTTGACCGGCCGCAGCCTGCACACCCGTGGTTTTGACTGTTTTTTCAAGGTTTTGTACCTTGATAAATAAATATCCGGCGAACAGAATTACCACCAGTAATAAGACAAGCATCAGGGTATTGGTTTTATTGGATGGCGCAGCTTGGTATACGGCTGGTTGCGGAGGAATTTCGGGAACAACATTGGTTGGTTTTTTTGGTTTAGTGGATTTTCGTGATCGGGCCATATCGGTTCACTATAGACTATAGGAATCAACTTGTCAAGAAGGATTAATTTTATCTGATAACAAGGCCATTTTTGAGAGTATTGTCAACCTGCAGAAGAACGGGTTTTTCTTGGTCATCGGCAACTAGTACCATACCGTTTGATGACAATCCCATCATTTGTTTTGGTTCGAGATTCGCCAGGAATGCATATTTGTTGCCTTGTATCAGATCCGGAGTATACCATTTTGCCAGACCGGACAAGATTATAACAATACCATAATCTTTACCTAGGTCAACTTGAAGCTTGATAAGATTCTTCGACCCTTCGACCATTGATGCTTCCGTAACCTCGCCTACACGGATGTCCAGTTTGTCGAAATCCTGAAAAGCAATGATTGATTTTTTCATATTCATGAATTATACAACGTTACTTCGCATAGATACGATAAGTATTGCTGCCGATCTTTTCTAACTTGAAGATTTTGAATCCTCCGATTTCCCTGGTGTTTTGAACGTGAGGGCCTCCGCAGAATTCTTTCGAGTAGGCGATTTCCAATGATTCTCCAATATAATAGACTTTCACCGTGTCGGGATATTTTTCCCTGAAAAACGAGCGGGCCCCTATTGTCATAGCTTCGCTTTTGGGCATCATTTTGAAAGAAACAGGCAGAGAGTCCTTGATTTTTTCATTGACGATTTCCTGCGCCTTTTGGATCGCCACCGGCGACGGTTTTTTTTGGGAATAGAAATCAAATCGGAGCCGTTCGGCGGTTATATTCGAACCTTCCTGCCGTACGTCGCCGAGGATGTCAAACAACGCCTGATGGAGCAGGTGAGTGGCGGTGTGGTATTTGATCGTTTGTTCGCTATGGTCAGCCAGTCCGCCCCTGAATTTCCCCGCGGATGCGGTCCGGGAGAGGTTCTTGTGTTTTTCGAACTCTTCATAAAACTGTTTTTTATTTACGGCTTGACCTTTTTCCCTAAACAATTCTTCAGTGATTTCCAATGGGAAACCATAGGATTGATAGAGATAGAAAGCGATTTTACCGTTGATTTCATGAAGTTTGGCGATTTCCTTAAGACCATTGTCAAGACTTTTGTTGAATCTGGTTATTTCTTCTTCGATAACGAGACGGGTTTTTGCCAGATCTTTTTCCGCTTCGAAATACACGGTATCGTAGATGTTGTAAACCTGGTCACTCAAAAGCGAGAATTGCTTCGGCTCGACCGATTGGCCGGTAATATACCGCATTTTGACAGAAGCTCTCCGCAGTAACCTTCTGAGAACGTATCCCTGTTCTTTATTGGATGGCAATACACCGTCACGTATCATGAGTACTGCCGTTTTGACATGGTCGGCGATAATGCGCATTGCTTTTTTATCCATATCGTCCGCATATCTTTTGTCGGTATATTGTTCTATCGATTGGATGAGAGGGTAGAAAACGCCGGTGAAAAACATGTCGGGATTGTCGTTTAAAGCAGAGAGTATGCGCTCCAAACCGCCGCCAAAGTCGACGTTTTTGTTCGGGAGTTCAGAAAAGGTCCCATCAGGGCCTTTTTTGTACTGCATAAAGACGGAATTACCTATTTCCAAAAAACGTCCGCAGTCGCAGTTCGGATGACATTCTTTTCCGTATTTCGGATCGTGGGGAACATGGGCGAATTCGTAAAATATTTCACTGTCCGGTCCGCCGGGTTCTCCCGGGGGCATATTTTCCGGTACGCCGGCGCGCGACCACCAGTTTTTTTTCGCGTCATATTTCCTGATTCTGCTTTCGGGTACGCCCAATTTTTTCCAGATCGCATACGATTCTTGATCAGGCGGGATCAGTTTGTTACCTTCAAAGACGGAAACATACAGTCTTTCCTTCGGCAATCCGAGATTTTTTGTCAAAAATTCCCAGAACCATTGAATCTGTTCTTCCTTGAAATAAGTCCCCAAAGACCA
This sequence comes from uncultured Gammaproteobacteria bacterium, assembly GCA_964521305.1. GTDB lineage: Bacteria > Patescibacteriota > Microgenomatia > UBA1406 > GWC2-37-13 > CAZBEJ01. The sequence continues at coordinate 5,070 of CAZFQZ010000033.1, read as the reverse complement.
GTTTCCCATCATTTCAAAGAACGTATCATGCCGGTTGTCGCCCACTTCTTCGATATCTTGTACTCTCACACACGGCTGGATGTTGTATAATTTTTTGCCCAGCGGATGCGGTTCGCCGAGAAAATAAGGAACCAATTGTTGCATGCCTGAGCCGGTAAATAACGTCGTCGGATCATTTTGAGGCACTAATGGAATCGACGGTACCTCTTTATGGCCGCGCTGTTTCCAGAAATCCGTAAAAGCTTTTCTTAGTTGTAAATGGTCGGTTACCATAGGTAAAATTATAGCATGCACATAGTAACAAAGGATCGAAATCAATTGAAAACACTGTTTTCATCCATTACATTGCCCCGGATTGATTTCCATAAAGGAGAAAACGGGAGAGTGTTGGTTATCGGCGGTTCTTCGTTATTCCATTCCTCATCCATCTGGGCAGCTGAAGTCCTGTCGCGGTTTGCTGATATCGTCCATTATTCTTCCATCAAAGAGAACAATCTGATTTTCAGATCATTGAAAAAAAAGTTCGAAAACGGTATCGTGGTTAGCCAGAAAGACATTCCCATATATGCAGAAGAAGATGATGTCGTATTGATCGGGCCGGGAATGGTAAGGAAATTAAAAATGAAAAATGAAAAATTAAAAATTGATGATTTTAAAGACTTGTCAAAAATATCAGATGAAGGGGAATACACACACCAGCTAACAAAATATCTCATCGAGCATTTTCCGCATAAAAAGTTTGTTTTTGACGCGGGAGCCTTGCAAATGATGGATCCCCAATGGTTGACGACATTGGCAATACCGGCGGTAGTCACACCGCACCAAACAGAGTTTGAACAGTTGTTTGCAACAGAGTTAAAGCACGTATCATTAAATGAAAAGAAAAAAATCGTTATCGAGACAGCGAAAAAATATCACACCGTTATTTTACTGAAAGCAATCGTTGATATCGTCTCGGATGGCGAACGGATCGCGGTTATCGAAGGAGGAAATGCAGGGTTGACAAAAGGAGGAACCGGAGATACGCTGGCAGGTTTAGCGGCAGCGTTTCGCATAAAAGAACCAGCATTCACATCTGTTCTTCTCGCATCATCTCTATTGAAGGCCGTCGGCGACGATCTGCGGATGTCGCACGGATACTGGTATAATATACCTGATATCATCCAGCAGATTCCTAAAACATTGTATAGCCTGGTTTCCAATAGAGTATAATATAAATTCTGGACCTATGAAAAAAGAAACAATTGCAGCAATCATATTCGGCATAGTATTGGGCGGGATCGTGGCAGTATTTATTCTTATAAAAAACAAGGAAATCCAGCTCGCTAAAAACAAGACCATCAAGCCGCAGGAAAATACCGCTCAGGCGCCGACATCCGTTACCGTCAATTTTGCGCCTTTGGAAATTACCGAACCTCATGACAGGGGAATAGTGAGCCAAAACAGTATAACGATCAAGGGAAGTTTTACGAAAAATTCATTAGTCGTCATACAATCGCCGATAAAAGATCTCGTATTCAAGAGCGATCAGGAACGTTTTTCCAAGGATTTTCCCTTAGCACTCGGAGAAAACGTAATACGGATAACCGCATACCCGAGCAATAAACAACTGCGTACGCAGGAAAAAGAAATAAGAGTTTACTATTTCCCCAATCAACTATGAAAAAAATACTAATAACACTCCTTATCGGGTTTCTCGCGACGCAAAGCGTGGTATGTGCGCAGACAACCTCTGACGCTTCTTTATCCGGTACGATTACTCCGATAGAAACAATCCAGGAAAAAGAGATACAGAACTTAACAGACAAACTCGCCACAAAAGTTGCCGAGCTGAGAAAACAGAATAATACCGGCATGAGCGGATTTGTCACGAAGATAGAGCAAGGTACCATATCGATCAAGAATAGCGACGATGCTGATTTTCAAGTCAAACTTGACGACGCCTTAACCAAATACTATCAGGTGGCGGGAACGCACATAAAAGATATTACCTTAGATGACATCAAGGTGGGAATGTTTATTCTCGTGTCCGGTGTTCAGAGTGATAACACCATTAGAGCGAACACCGTGTATAGGGACGACATGTTTCTGGTCAAGTCTGGACAAATAACGGAGGTCAACAATAGCGATTATTCGTTGAACATTACTTCCACGGAAAAAGATAATTACACGCTGGAAATAGAAACCGGCACCAAGCAGGAAATGGTCGATCCGAAAACACTGCAAATCATACCTATCGGTTTTTCCAAAATAAAGGCAGGCGATACTATCCATTTTGTCGTGAAAAAAACAGGAAGTGAGAAAAATAATACGTATTCTGCGGTCAAAATTCTCATCATTCCCCAGGAGTATTTCACAAGCTGATTATTTCTATGCTGAATATTTTCAAGAAATATTTCGATTTCAACGAGCGTGAACTTAACAGGATCCGGAAAGTGGTAGAATCCATAAACGTACTGGAAGATAAAACGCGAGCTCTCAAAGACAAAGATTTCGTCAACGAGACAAAGACGTTGAAGGAGCAGGTTGGTTCAGACGCGCAAAGGCTTGACGATATATTGCCATGGTCGTTTGCTCTGGTTCGCGAGGCATCGCGTAGAGTGTTGAGTCAACGCCATTTCGACGTACAGCTTATCGCAGGCATTGCACTCCACGAAGGAAAAATTGCCGAGCAGAGAACAGGAGAAGGAAAGACGCTGTCGGCGACAACCGCCCTGTATCTTAACGCGCTGACGGGCAGAGGAACGCATTTGGTGACGGTTAACGATTACCTGGCTCGGCGTGACGCCGGTTGGATGGGTATGATATATCATGCGCTCGGTCTTTCCACCGCAGCTATCATATCGGAGAAATCGTTCTTATACGATCCGGAATATGTAGACAGGGAAGCACATGATTACCGTTTAGCGCATCTGAAGCCGGTAACGAGAAAAGAAGCGTATGACGCGGATGTTACCTATGGTATCAACAGCGAATTCGGCTTTGATTATCTGCGTGACAACATGGCGCAGCGCAAAGAAGATTTGGTACAGCGTGGTTTTCATTACGCGGTAATCGATGAGGCGGATTCCGTGTTGATCGACGAGGCGCGGACTCCGCATATCATTTCGGCGCCGTTTGAAGAAGACGTTTCCAAATACTTCCGCTATGCGAAAATCGTCGAACGACTCGATCCTGAGAAAGACTACGTGCTTGACGAAAAACTGCGGACAGCAAATTTAACCGAAGAAGGAATCCGGAAAATAGAATCGATTATGCATGTTTCGAACATCTATGAAAAGGATTTCGATACCCTGTACCATATCGAAGCCGCTTTAAAAGCACTGACGCTTTTCAAAGCGGATAAGGATTATATCGTCAAGGATGGCGAGGTGGTCATCGTTGATGAATTCACCGGACGGCTCCTGTATGGGCGGAGATTTTCGGAAGGGCTCCATCAGGCAATCGAAGCGAAGGAAAACGTGGTTATTCAGAAAGAATCGAAAACGCTTGCGACCGTTTCTCTGCAGAATTACTTCCGCATGTACAAAAAACTCGCCGGCATGACCGGTACGGCAGCAACAGAATCCGAAGAATTCCATAAAATCTACAACGCAGACGTCCTGGTTATCCCGACGCATATGCCCATGATACGAAAAGATTATCCGGATATGATCTATAAGACCGAAAAAGGAAAGTTCAATGCCGTGGGAGAGGAAATAGCTGCTAATTACAAAAAAGGCAGACCGGTACTCGTCGGAACAACCTCTATTGAAAAGAATGAATATCTTTCCTCGCTCTTGAATAGAAAAGGCATACCGCACGAATTGCTGAACGCTAAGAACCATGAACGGGAGGCACAGATCATAGCCCGCGCCGGAGAAAAGGGAGCGGTGACAGTTGCCACCAACATGGCCGGTCGTGGCGTCGATATCATACTTGGTGGGGAGATGCCGAATAAGGAGGATTTCAAGGATGAAAAAAAATATAAAACGCAGCTTGAAAAATGGCAGAAAAACCATGATGAGGTTGTCGCGTTGGGCGGTTTATACGTTGCAGGCACTGAACGCCATGAGTCCCGCCGCATTGACAATCAGTTGCGGGGACGCTCGGGCAGACAGGGTGACCCCGGTGAAACGCGGTTCTTTGTTTCGTTGTCGGACGACCTGATGAGAATTTTCGGCGGCGAGCAGATTTCGAATCTCATGACGTTTTTTAAATTTCCGGAAGACCAACCGCTGACACATTCCATGGTATCGAAAGCCATCGAGCAGGCGCAGATAAAAGTCGAAGGATTCAATTTCGACATACGTAAACACCTGGTTGACTATGATGACGTGTTGAATAAGCAGAGGGAAGTCGTTTATTCGCTCAGACTGAAATTACTGTTGGGTTCTGCCGAAAATAGAGATGAATTCAAGCATACGGTTTTGAACGTATTCAATGAGGAACTTATGACGTTGATCAATACGGTAATGACAACAGAGGATAATGCGGATCGTCCGGCGCTCGTCTCGAAATTAACCCAGGAAATAAACCTCATTCTGCCGGTCGGAGAAAACGACATTAACACCCATGTGAAATCAGGCAATACGGAAAAGCTCATCGAGATGCTGAGAGATAAAACAAATGCAGAATACCAGAAACGCCAAAAATCCATCGGAGAAGCGTTATGGAACGAAGTCACGCGTATGATATTTTTATCGACCATTGACAAATACTGGATGGATCATCTGACCGCAATCGAAGACTTGCGGGAAGGCATAAATCTGCGGGGATATGCGCAACTTGATCCGCTGGTAGAGTATAAGAATGAAGCGTTTTCCATGTTTGAACGGTTGATCGGCGATATCAATTTCGAGGTAACCAGACGGCTGTTCAAAGTTGAGGTGGATGTGAAGCATCTCGAACCGCAGAAAAAAGAAATGGAAGAAGAAATGGCCGAAAAAAAACCAATGGTGTTTACATCGGCTTCCGGCGTTGACGCCTATTCCAAAGCGCAGCAGTCCCCCGTCCCCCAGAAACCACAAAAAGATTTAACGACGTCTAATATGGCGACTGCTTCTACAAATCAAGAAACGCAATCTGGAC
>CAZFQZ010000032.1:0-8788 GCA_964521305.1 uncultured Gammaproteobacteria bacterium | reverse complement strand
ATCCACTCTCTGCAATCTCCTTAATCTGATCCTTGGTCATAAATCCTTTCCTGCCGATAAAATCGTAGATAATATATGCCGTTGCCTTCATCTGGTATTTTTTCAGGAGCGGAAATACGTCGATGTAGAAATCCTCATACCCGTCGTCAAAGGTCAAAACAATCGTATTGGTCGACGGAACAATCTTGCCGCTCAGGATATCCGGCACATCCCTTACAAAATATGTCGTGTAATGGTTATCGTGCAGAGCCTTGAGTTCTGCCTCAAAAATCGCCGGATTGATGTCCAGCTTGATTCTGATGATGTCTTTAATGTCTTTCACATACTCCACATAGTGATACATGATGATCGGTATTTTTATTGGCTGCGAAACAATAGCAGCTTCCTCTGTCGATGATTTGACATCTTCAGGGACCTGAAAAGTTTTTTGCTCATAGTACGGCCCAACCGATACGTTTTTTTTCCGTATTTGCCAATCATACATATACCGCATTCCGGGTACAATACCAAATACGATCATTCCTACAACAACCGCAGCTATAGAACCGGCTACAAAAAAAAGGAAATGAGATAGTTTGCACTGTTTAAATAACCTAGCAAGCATATTATATATTCTAGCACAAATCCTATACCCCATGGACAAAAAAACGGAGAACATCATGGATGGGAAAGAGTATAGAGCATAATAATGGCATAAATCAACGTAATTAGCCTGCAAAACCTATCCATAAAAACCCTGAAAAGGTACCTGGAAAGATTGGAGGATAAGTATGCGATAAATAATAAATTAATATTCCATATAAAGAACATAATAATTTTAATTTTTCCAGTTTCCATCTTTGATTTGAAAACACCCCTCCTCTTCCGGCAGCCTCGGTTGACGTCGTAAAAGATACAATTTACGACGTTATATACCTGGTTTCTCTCCGGTCTCTGTCCGCTTATTTTCCTCGGCCCGTATTCGGCGTTTTTTCATATATCATTATCGGAGAACCAACGAACCTCTCTTCTTCCTTATTCATTCATAATGATTGTTTTCCTCATTCTTATTATTCTTGGTAATTCTCTGAATTCGACACATAAATGGTCACTTCTTCGGTACTCCCTTCCGCACATCAGGCTTTCGTTATATTTAGACTATTTATTTGCTCTAAAGTATTACTTTCAAGGCTAAATGACCGATGGATAGTCGTCAATACCAATACTTATCCACACGCGTCACTGAATCATGTTTGGAGCGTAGTAATAGCTAATACCATAGATATTGAGGCTATTTTCATCACTCGTCGGGAAGTTGTGCTAAGTGATTCAAATCAATGCACTCACGTTTTTGATTTATATGACTTATAGTAATTATTAATTATAGGATATATTATTCACGTCTGTAACCTATAGTATTTCTCACGTCCGTCCATTCCCGTTTCCCCTCTTCCCTCTTCTCTACCTCCTCCCCGTGTTCATGCCATTTTTCATCCCATCGCAAAAAGCGTAATGACGAGAACAAATACCCACACCACGATATATTCACGGACCGTTTCCTTGAACAGCCGTTGATCTATGAAATGATGGATTAGGCCGGTCAAGCTGTAGTACGTAGCGGTTATGAACAAGGCATAGACCGAGGATTGCAGCGGAAGGAGCGAAATAATCAAAGCTGCCTGGAATAAGACAAGCGCCACAAATAACGCATACCGGAGTACTTCTTTATCCAGATATTTTTTCAGCCTGATTGTCCACAGAAGCTGCACGCCGAATACCAGACCCATAATCCCCGCCGCCAACGCATTGACGATAAAAAACTGCTGCAGGGAAAACAATATATTAAGGAAAAAGAACATGGTAAGCGCATGATAAAAGAAATTCACCGAGAATGCCGCGCGATATAACTGAAGATTCTTCTCTACCCCAACGTTGAAAATATTTGAACTCAGGAATGTCGCATAAATGGAAATGCCGTACAGTAAAACAAAAGGAAAACGCGTTATCCACCGCACGGGAAACAGATAATAAAATAAATACCACGAAATGGTCACTGCGACCGGCATGAAGAAGAGCCCAAACCACCCTATTTTCTCAATACCTTCAAGAAGCGAGAAATACGTCAGGAGGTAGCTCAAAATGATGAGAACCGGCAAAAAAATGAATGCCTTGTCGAACGAGAAAAAACTCGCGAGCAACATGAACGCCACCAGGATAAACGTGCTGATCGCGAACCGAAACCGTTTCTCGATCTTGGCAATCTTTTTCCGTATGGTGTCAAAAAGGGTATGTATCATGAAGCATTGGTCAAATAGTGTTCCGGTATGTCTGCATTGGTAAACACTTTCTGGATTTCGTCGTCAACTTCAAGCATGTTGACGAGCGTAATGATTTTTTTGCTCGTCTGTTCGTCCGCGATCGGGATGAGCGAAATCGGTTTATAATCGATCTCCGCGGTTTCGTATATCAATCCGTTTAAATGATTCTTTATCCTGCCGAGATTTTCGAATGATATATAGACGGAAAAGTGCGTTTCGTCTTCGTCGATGTCGAACGCTTGCAGTTCTTCGGAAAATCCGAACACCTTTTCCTCATCAACCTTTTTCCGGTCAAACACTACGACGCCGCACCTGCGAAAAAGGTACGAAACCGAGCCTTGGCTTGCCATTTTTCCCTCATGTCGTTCAAGTATGTTGCGCATTTCCGTCAATGTCCTGTTTTGATTATCCGTAGTGGCTAAAATAATCAATCCGACGCTCGCCGGCCCGAACGCTTCGTATGTAATCTCTTTGAGTTGCGATCTATCCGGACCCGTGCCTTTTTCGATCGCACGCTTAATGTTTTCTTTCGGCATATTGGATTGGTGCGCTTTTTCCACCGCCAGCCGGAGTTTGATGTTATGTTCGACATCCGTGATGCCGCCGCCCTCCAGAACCGCAAGCGTTATCATCCGCGAGAGTTTGGAAAATACGTTACCGCGCACCAGATCATTTGCCTGTTTCTGGCGTTTGATATTGGCCCATTTTGAATGTCCTGACATCTTCGTGTAGCGTATAACGTATAATGTATTCGGTATACACGTTACATGTTACGCATTATACTTCTCATTATACTTGACTTTCTCAATATTTCCCATATACTGGTACATAATCTATGGATGACATTCAAAAACTCGAGCAGCTGGCGATCAATGCGGCAATCAAAATCCGATGGCAGGACGCTATAGCTTTCAACAAGAAAGTCATCGAGGCAGACAAACATAATGTTGACGGATATTTACGGCTCGCCTATGCTCTTCTCCAATCAAACAAAATAGCCGATGCAAAAAAACAATATAAAAAAGCCTTGAAACTCAAGCCCGGCAACCAGACAATACTCGACAGCCTTGAACGCATTAAGATATTAGAATCCAGAAAAACCAAACTGCGACCTGAAAAAAAACTAGAGCTTAATCCCACGCTCTTCCTGGAAACGCCGGGCAAAACCAAGAGTATCGTGGTTGTCAATCCGGGACAGAAAAACGTGCTCGCTTCCCTCTCCATAGGGCAGCGCATCAACCTCATACCGAAAAAACGAAGGATTGAAGTACGGGCGGAATCCAAAGAATACATCGGCTCTCTCCCTGACGACATATCGAAACGCCTGACTATCCTCATCAAAGCAGGAAGCGTTTTTTCCGCACTGATTAAAGAAGCCAGCCTGAGTAAGGTGGTCGTATTCGTCAATGAAGAAAAGAAGGGAAGGAAAGTCATGAAATACACATCCTTTCCGACCAGTATGCAAAACAAGCTGGAAGAAATCAACCAATCGCAGGATGACAGTTCAAAAGACGAAGATTCCGAGGAACTTCATGAAGGTGATCTTGAACATCTTGCCGAATCGCTGGCTACTGAAGAAAAGGAATATATACCGATCGACTCCGAAGAAAGCGATGACGAAAGCGAAGAGTAAACAGCTATTTGTAATGCACTATTTTGTTCCTCAAAAACACGATTGTTCCTTTCACTTTTCTGGCATTCAGCATGTGCTGTAATTCGGCCGGCAATCGGAAATCTCTCATTGAACGCAGTGCCAGTAAAAAGGAAATAAGAAATAATACCAGAGATACAAGAATAATATCCATATCAATTTATCCCCCACTCTTTCTCTAAATTTCCCAACATCAATATTATATCAGAAATATCTGTTGTGCCTTTTTTCACGCTGCAGTGCAAATCCCGTTGCAGATCACGGACGGTACGGGTATTTTTTTTGTCGTCCTTGCTGTAAATAATAGCACACTGCTGCATCGGATTCGACGTCTGACTGATGTCAACCACCTGGATCCCCTGCCCTTCCAATATATCGCTCAGTAATTCTGCCGTTCCATAGCTTTTCGTATATAAAATTTGTACATGGAGTTTTTCATTTCTATAGGTCTGTTTGTAAAAATATCCCTGATAGTGCTTAAAAAACGTTTCCCTATCAAAGATTGCTTCATTTCCTTCTGATTTCAAATAGTCGACCGATATCCTCGTATATTGGATACCCTGTTGCCTGATAAAATACAAAAGCACCAGAATCCGGTCAAGGACGTTTGCGTTCGAGTCGTCGAACACTATTTCTTTCCATGACGGCAAACGGATGAAATTCGATTGCTGGGATGTGTAATAGATATCGGGATTTTTGGGAAAAAAATACAAATCAACATAGGTTGACAGCGCGGAACTGAATGTCTTCTGGATCAGGCGCGGATCCTTTTGAAGCGAAACGATCTTTCCCAGTGCACCGATGCGGTAATACTGGTATCCGCCGGGAACCAGCACTTCGGCATTTGTCGGAAACTCGGCGTAATAATCGACGTCGCCGAATCCGAACGAATAGAATGTCGTTTTGGATGAATAAAATACCATATTCAGACGGTCTGTCCTATGCAGGTACGTGGATCCGTCCACGATTTTGAATCCCGCAAACAGAAGAATGAATAAAAGAATGACAACAATTGTTTTGTTTCTTCCGATCATATAATTCCATCAATGTATTATGCGAGCCCGTGCTCGATCTTCAGGCGCCGAATTTTGCCGATAATGTCCTCTTTACTCAATTTATGCAGCATATAAATCTTTCTTATTATGGAAAGCGACGCCTCGAACTCGGGCTGGACGATGACGTGTACGCCGAGATCTTTCATCCGTTTCTGGTCGCGTTCGCGGTGAACACGGCTTATGATGTATATTTTGGGATTCAGTTTTTTCGCGTTGAGAATGATCTCTTCCTGCGCATATTTTTCCGGCAAGGCCACGATGATCATAATCGCTTTCTCCGCTTCGGCATAATCAAGGATGTCTATATCGCTCGGATCCCCGTAGATGATATTCACGCCTTCCCTTTTTGCATGTTCGACTATCTGGAAATTATAGTCTATAGCAATAAAGGGCATGTCTGCCATCATCAACGACTTGCCGATATAACTGCCAATTCTTCCGTAGCCGCAAATAATGATATGGTTTTTTATCTGTAACGCATCAATCGGTGACTGATTCCTGTCTATCCGGTACGTGATGAAATTTTCCACAAAGCTGAGATATTTTTTGATAAAACTCCTTATATGGGTATACAACATGTCCTTGTTCTTGATAACAATCGGCGTCAACACCAATGTTATCAGTACGGAGGCCATGATAAAGAGATACGTATGGTGCGACACCACGCCATTAAGAAATGCCGATGCCATCAAAATAAACGCATCCTCGTCGATCTGGAACAGATACGCACTCAGGGTGAAAGACGTCCGCGAGTGGAACCGCATTGCCAAAAAGATAACCAGGACGATGATTGCCTTTATGAGGACGACCAGCAGGGTAAAAAGGAGAATGGAGGGTATGGAGGAAAAAATAAGCGGTAGTTTGATGCTGGTGCCGATATACACGAAAAAAATCACTGCCAGAAGATCCCGCAGAGGCCGTACTTCGGAAAAAATATGGTAATGCTCCATGGTTTGTGCCAACAACACTCCTGCGACGAAAACGCCGATCAGGATGGGTATTTTCACATAGAGCGACAGCAACGTGATAAAAAAAATAAACAGGATGATAAACAGATTCAACAATTCACGTGACGACCGCGCTATCCTGTTGAAGACCTTCGGGATTGTTTTTCTTCCCAGGAAAAACAGGAGCGCGATGATGATCGACGATTCGATAACGCCTATTCCTATCTTCAGGATCATGGGAAAAAATTCCAGGTTCTTATTAGTGATGGATGCAAAAATAATCAGATACGGGATGAATGCGATATCCTGGAAAATAAGGATTCCCATAGTTAGTTCGCCCACGAACGAATTTTCCTCTCCTTTATCCTGGATGATTTTGGCAACAAGCGTAGTCGACGAAGACGACAGCGCCAATCCGATCAAAAACGATTCCAAAAGCGAAAACCTGAACAGCAGGCTTATGAAGAAAACGCCGACCGCGGACAATAACAACTGCAGCGTACCGCCAAGCACGATATATTTTTTCAGCGCAATCAGGCGGGAAAAATTAATCTCCAACCCAAGGGTAAACAACAGCAGGATGATACCGAAATACGCGAATGCATTGATCGCCTGCAGTGAACTCGTTTGCGTGAACAGGTTGCCGACGAACAGGCCGCCGACAATGTATCCGACTATTGAGCTTACGCGAAACTTCCTGGCTAATGCTGCAAAAACGAACGGGAAAAGAAGGAAGAGAAAAAAACTCATGATGAGAGGTATAGGAATGTCAGACATACATATGAGTATACCTAAAGATTAGACCATAGATAGTAGAAGATTGAAGATAGGTACCGATGATAGAAGTTAGATGCTTCGCTCTATTCTCAACCATCTATTTCATTTCCTCAGTTTCTTCTCGCAGTCTATGCAGAATCTCGCTTCAGGAATAAGTTCCAATCTGGGCAACGGAATCGCTTTGCCGCATTTTTCGCACATGCCGAACGCATTTTTGTATATTTTTTTTAGTGCGGTTTCTATATCCACGAGCCGTTTCTCCAAATCCTTGATCTCCGCTTCGATCGTTTCATGACCGACCTGTTCACGCACGTCAGTGTCGACTGCGGCATTGTCAGATGCGTGGTCGGGATCGCTAAAGGGGTCGTCACGCCTCAACGAATCAACCTGCTTGAGTATTTTTTCCCTCTCCTTCTCGAGTTTTATTCTTAGGTTTGTGGTGAATGATTTTGATGGTTTTTTGTCCATAACCGGTCAGAAAATTGCTAATCAGTCCGATCCCTGAACCAATCGTACTCCTAAAATAATAAAGGAAATATACGCTCGATGTCAAGAGTAACACGGCTGAGATCATCCAATTGAATCTGAAACCATAGAAGTATAGAACATTGATCTTGATTTTGTCAAATACAAAATTATCAAGACTGAATGCCCATACGAAAAAAGCGATCAGAAAACCGTTTTTCAGCACGTCCTTGCGGATTTCGAAAAGCATCCTGTATGACCAGTATGCGGCAAAGAAAAAAAAGAGGGACTCATAGAACGCGGTAGGATGCCTGCTGCCGTCAAACCCCGCATAATGGATCCCAAACAAATACCTTATTTTCGTGCCCACCTCTACTCCGCCGAAAAAACTGCCGAGTTTTCCGATTGCAAGGGCAAAAAAAAGCGGACTTATGAAATAATCCAATGTGTCGACGATTTTGATCTTCTTGAAATACAGATACAATATGACCACGAGAAAACCGCCGAATATCGAACCGAATAAGGATATGCCGGGATAGCCGTTGATAAGGATAAATTTGCCCAGATTAATACCGAATGACTTGAAATTCAAGATAACATACACCAATCTGCCGAAAAACAATCCGCCCAACAGGGATAAAAATAGCCCGTCGAATATTTCTTCCTCTTTGTGCTGCGTCAACCGTATGTTTTTCCATAGCAAAAAACTTCCCCAGAAAAACGCGAGCACGAGAAATACGCCGAAGGTGTAGATTTTGACGAATTTGAGATCAAGCAAAACGGGAAGCATGGTGAAATGATTGAATGGTTATATTGCTAAATTGTTATAATAAAATGACTAAATTTACCATATAGCCATATAACAATATAACAATGATTTCTCATAAAAGCAAACCTACTGTTAATTATTGGCTTTTCTTATTGGTATTTTTTGCTTTTGCGCTGCGCATCTTCGGCATCAATTGGGATCAGGGATTCCATATCCATCCGGATGAACGCATGATTTTGATGGTTGCGGCCACAATTTCCTTTTTCAAAAACCTGAATCCGAATTTTTTCAATTACGGTTCATTGCCCATATACCTGCTGAAAGGAGTTTCCCAATTGTTAAGCTTCATACTGGTTACGGATGTTGCGAATTACCAGAATATGCTGTATGTCGGCAGAGTCCTGTCGGTTTTATTTGACTGCGGTACGGTGTTGTTGGTCTATTACATCGCACAGCACCTCTGGCACAAGGAAAAATTATCACTGGTGAGCGCACTTGCCTACTCTATAACGTTTTTTGTCATCCAGAATTCCCATTTCTATACGGTTGATACGTTTCTTACCTTCCTTACCACGCTGCTCATCCTTATATATCTCCGCTTCGTCAGGACACCGACCGAAAAAATAATAATAACTGCCGGAATTGTGTTCGCGGCCATGACTGCCACGAAATTTACCTCCTTGGTTTTCTACCCGTTGATATTTCTCGTATTATTCTTTAATGCATCGCCTCTAAAAACAAAATGCCGCCACTTCCTCATTTTTCATTTTTCTTTTTTCATTTTTAACTTTATCTTCATGCCATATCAGTTCCTCGATTTCCCTAAG
>CAZFQZ010000031.1:0-9581 GCA_964521305.1 uncultured Gammaproteobacteria bacterium | reverse complement strand
TTTTTATTTGAGCGAACGAATCAATTTCGGTTAGATTTTAAGTGAGCGAAAACATCAATTTGCCAAAACGGCAGGTATCGCATACAATTATGTCTATGAACAAACGATTAATGACTTTCCTGAAAAATTATTGGTATGTTTTGACCATCATTGCCGTAGCGACATTTCTGCGGTTATACCGGCTTGAGGGGTTCGCCATGTTCTTGTCCGATCAGGGTCGTGACGCAATTATCGTAAAACGGATCGTAGCTTTTCAGCACTTTCCTGCAATCGGAGCGTCTTCATCGGTCGGCCAGGTATACCTCGGGCCTTTTTATTATTATCTGATTGCACCATTTTTATTGCTTTTTCGTTTTAACCCTGTTGGCTTGGCATTCGGCGTCGCACTCTTTTCTATAATCGGCATCATTTTTTCGTATTATGTCGTGAAAAAGGAATTCAATCCCCTTATCGCTCTTTTCTTTCTTCTGCTGGTTGCATTTTCATTCGTCAATATCGATGCGTCCAGGTTTTCGTGGAACCCAAACCTGCTGCCGTTTTTCTCTTTTTTTACCTTGTACTGGTTTTACAAATTCATCCAGACGGATAGAACCTTGTATGCGGTTCTGCTGGGAGCGTTTTATTCGTTTTCCCTACAACTTCACTATCTCGCCGCGCTTCTGGTTATCCCTATGCTTTTGTACTACATCCTGTCTCTGCGCAGCACAAAAAATCTTATCGGCTATGCCATCAACACGCTAGTTGCAGTCGCGGTATTTGCCGTATTCACATCGCCGTTGATCATATTCGACCTGAGGCATAATTTCCTCAATACGAAAAATCTCATCAAGCTGTTTACCGTCCAGGGAGTGGTATCCAATGCATCGCTGATCCAACGGATCTCCGACACGGTACAATCGTTTTTCGCGTTTACCATGATGAGTCAAATTTCCATACTTATTTCGTTCCTTATCCTTTTGGCTATGGTTCTCATATTGGTGACTTCCTTTCGCGCAAAAAACAGTGCGTTATTACACATCCATTTCATCAACATATTCGCATACCTTTTTTTCTTCTCCCTATTGAACAGCGCTCGACACGCTCATTACTACCATACTATTTATCTCAGTTTCTTCCTTGCGTGCGCATATATCTTTGCCGGGCTGGTCAGAAAACGTTCGTTAGATATTGGCGTTATCGCATGTATTTTGTTTTTCATCGGGTATATTTTCGCAAATGGCCAGCACTATGCATTTCTATACCAAAAACCTCCAAACCAAATCCTGCAGGCAAAAAAAGTGGCGGATTTTCTTGCCCAAAAAATAGATCATAAGCCGTTCAATATCGCTACCTGGCCGGTTGAGTTTTTCGAAGACTCTTATCTGTATTTCCTGGAACTTAAGGGGATCGTCCCTGCAGACCGGGCAAAAGTACAGATAACCAACCAGATGTTTGTGCTGTGCGCACAAGAACCTTGTAAAGTACTCAATTCGCCGTCCTGGAATATTTCCATGTTCGGCAAAGCAAAAATAGAAAACATCTGGACAATCGAAGGATTGAAAATTTACAAATTAGTACACTCAAGTTAATTTCAAATTAAAAATTAACATGCATATTTCGCTCATCATTCCCTGTTACAACGAGGAACTGAATATACAAAAAGGCGTACTGGACAAGATCGGCAACTATACAAAAAACGACATCCGTTTCGATGAAGTATTGATCGTGGACGACGGTTCAACCGATTCCTCGAAATCCATTATCAGGGAAAAATACCTCAAAATCTTTCCGAAGTTCAAACTGGTCGAAAACCAACATCAGGGAAAAGCATATGCTGTCATCACGGGAATCCAAAAAGCAACAAGCGAGTACGTCATATTTTCGGACATGGATCTGGCGACTCCTATCGAAGAAGCAGAACGCCTGGTAAAAGCTGTGGGTGATAATTATCCTGTTGTCATCGGCTCACGAAGCTCCGGCAGGAAAGGCGCACCTCTTCCGAGAAAAATCATGGCAATGGCCGCAATCATGATCAAACGTGTCATCATCGGCCTGCCCGACATAAAAGATACCCAGTGCGGTTTCAAACTGTTCAAACGATCAAACGCAATGACCATCATCGACAAACTGAAAGTATTCGACCGGAAACGTTCCGTTTCGGGATCGTCGGTATCCGCGGGATTCGATATGGAATTTCTTTTCGTTGCGTCGAAACTCCATTACAACATCAAAGAAATCCCGGTCGACTGGAAACACGTCGAAACCAAACACGTGAACTTCGTCAAGGACTCGGTCGAAGGACTCAAAGACATAATGCTCATAAAATATTTTGATTTGAAAAAAGCATACTGATGATTGACCGATTCAAAAAAATACAAATATTGTTTCCATTTTTATTGCTGGCCGTTACCGCTGCAATCATTTTCTATAAATTCCCGATCCTTCCCCACAATCTTGCATACGACGAAGTATACTTCAGCCAGCTTGCCTTATCCCTCAACCACAAACCATATATCCCTTATAGTCCCCTCGCAACCGGACATTCGACCCTTTATTTTTATATCATTCTTCTCTCGTTTAAACTTCTCGGCATAACGCCGCTGGCATTAAGACTTCCTTCTGCCATTGCAGGTGTACTCTGTGTTTTGTTGTTATATCTGATTATGCGGAACATGACCAAAAATAGTTTGGTGGCATTTGTAATGGCGTTCATTCTTGCGACGTCCCGGTGGTTTATTGATTTTTCCCGGTTCGCATTTGAGCCGGTATTTCTTATGGCGCTCGAACTGTTCTCAATCTATTTTCTTTATGTCTACTTAAAAAGGAAAGAAAAATTTTACCTTATCCTGACCGGTATGTTCGCGGGTTTCGCATTCAATTCGTATACACCGGGAAGAATTTTCTTTCTGCTCCCCCTGGGATTTCTCGTTTTGTTTCTTAAGAAACAAAAACGTTCTGCCGTTTTTGACGTTCAAACGTTTGAACCATTATTATATATTCTTATTCCGTTTATCATATTTATCACCCCTTTGCAGTCATATCTTCTCATACACAAAGATATACGGGTGAATGAACTGTTTTTTCTCTCCAATCCCAAACTCTCCGTTCAACAAAAGGCAGCATTTTTGGGAGAAAATATTGTATCGGCTTTTTCCATGCTTGTCTATAAAGGGGATTCCAACGGCAAGGATAATTATCCGTATAAACCGGCATTGAATCCTATCATCATAGTATTGGTAATCGCCGGATTTTATTTCGCCCTTCGATCAAAAGAAAAATCAAACTCTGTCTTTTTCTTTTCGTATTTCCTCTTGTCTATCATTCCCTCGATTCTGGTATATCCTTGGGAAAATCCGAGCATGCTGAGAACGTATACCACGCTTCCTGCCCTGGCATATTTTGCCGGATTACCGTTGTATTACGTGTTGAAATCCACGTATGCCGTGAAAAAACTCATTCCCTTTGCTGTTGTGTTCATCATATTGATCTCGTCAGCCTATGAACTCCGCACGTATTTCTTTTACCAAACACAGGTCTTTCCTTCTGCATTCGAAATAAAAAAACCGTTGGATTACGTTATCCGCTGCCCCGATGTGTTAGAATGTAATAAATGAAAACCGCTCTTAGGCTCCTCAGAGAACATTATCTCATTACGATTTTTCTTATATTTTTCTTTGGGATCACCGCATATAAATTCTTTGCGTACCCTACGCCATTTTATGACTGGGATGAAAGCATCTACGCGCAAGTCGGGCGGGAAATGATTCAACATGGATCTATTGTGCCGTTGTGGCAAGGACAGGCATGGCTAGATAAACCGCCGCTCGTTCCACTGGCTTA
Organism: uncultured Gammaproteobacteria bacterium; assembly: GCA_964521305.1. Lineage (GTDB taxonomy): Bacteria > Patescibacteriota > Microgenomatia > UBA1406 > GWC2-37-13 > CAZBEJ01. Next base: position 5,762 of record CAZFQZ010000031.1, on the reverse strand, counting down.
CGGTATCGTTGAAACCTTTATGCCGATGAAGCCTGAAATTTCAACGCGCTTATTCACTCTCTTCTTAACTATAATGCTATTTTCCCTTATTTATTATTTTTATTTCAAGCAGACAAAAAATAAGTTTATTGCTATTCTGACCGTTGTTATCGCTAGTTTTACGTCAATCATTCTCCAACGGGCACAGGTTTTGAATGTGGACATATTTCTTTTTTTGGGTTGGATGGGATATATGGTGTTTTTCGACAATTTTTGGCTCAGTTTTCTGTTCCTCGTGATAGGCGTCATGAGCAAATCGCTGCTTGGCTATTACCCTCCGTTGGGAATGCTCTGTATTCTATTTGGTCAGATCATTCTTAAACAAAAAACATTCAGACAACAAAAACAGAAAATCATCAGGATTATCATACAGATGGCAATCGTATCCCTGTGGTTTATCGCCATGTTTGCGTACTACAAGTATCCGTTCATACAGGCTCAGTTTTTGGACAGCCAGTTGAAACGCGTCACTTCATCGATCGAATCCCATTTCGGCAAACGGACCTTTTATATCGATCTCTTGTTCAACCAGCTTGGCTTTTTTGCCTATCTTTCTGTAATTGGCATCGCCATCGCGTGTTACAGATTTATTAAGAAGAGAAATCTTACGGAGTTCGGCATGCTGTTATTTTTCGTTCCCTGGTTCATGTTCCTCAATCTCACCAAGACAAAAATCAATTGGTATTTGTATCCGGTGATCCCACAGTTTGCATTTCTTGCCGTATACATGCTGGTTTATCTGAAAAAGCATGTCCGTTTCCTGTTGGTATTGACACTATTTGTTTCGGGAATTATCATGTATCAGAATGTTTCTCACCATAGATTTTTCGGCGCTCAGTATTCGTCATTTGATGAAAATTATGATGCTGCGCTCTATGTCAAAAATCATTGTGATGATTTGACGGTCCTCGTTGACAAAGACACACGAACCACCCATGATACCCTTGCGCGGATGAATCTTCTGATCCATACGTCCGAATGGTGGGGCAACCATCCGGCAATCGTGTATTATTCGGATAAAAAAGTCAATTTCGTATATCGCGTGACCATTATGCAAAACCGTTTGGATAACGCCGCATCAAACAACTGTTTTCTTATTTATAACACCGACGACCCGCTCCTCAGTATGCCGCCAACAATACAGAAATCAAAAGAATTCGCCGATGCGACGATATTCCTTACGAAATAACCACGAAGAAACTGCTTTGCCTATCTTAATGCTGATTTGCAGCCTATCGGGCTGTCAAAACAGTCTTAGATAGGTATATCCTGAGCACACACAGTTGCGAATGGTATATAATACTTACTATTGTATGAAATCATTGATAGCAAAGTATAAGTATGTCATTGTTCTTGCCCTTATCTTTGTATTCGCCCTTTTTGTAAGGACCTATCATCTGAATTCTCTTCCGGCGGATTTCCACGAAGATGAAGTTTTGAGCGGATATATCGGCAGATTCATCGTACAAAACGGCAGGGATATTTACGGCAACAAGTGGCCGCTTCTTTATTTCAACAAATTCGGTGATTATTATATTATTCTTCCTATTTATTTGTCAGGCATCTCCACATTCATATTCGGAATAAACGCATTCGCAACACGTTTTCCCGCTGCTTTTCTAGGCGCTCTGGCAGTCGTTCCCATGTATATTCTGGCTTACTGGATATTCAAAAACAAGAAGATTGGGTTACTTTCCGCCCTTTTCACCGCAATAGTGCCGTGGCAGTTGGTGCTGGCGCGCTCAACGACCGAAGGTGTGGAAGGATCAACTATATTTTTGTTTGGACTGGTTTTGATGATATATTCGATACGCAAATTCAAAATCTTTCCGCTTCTTGCATCCGCTTTCATATTTCTGATCGGGTATGACATCTATCATCCGTTCCGCGTTTATCCTCCTGTGGTTTTTCTTGCGTTCATATTCATCTTTTTTGACATACGCACAATCGCTTCCGAATTCAAAAAACATAGAAAATACCTGATTATTTATGGAATACTTACTTTTTTTTTCTTCGTGCTTACCGCGTATATCGGGACGACATTCTGGGGAAAAGGACGTTTTATCGAAACCTCGATCTTCAGTCCGGTATCGGGAGTCACTATTACGCTTAACAAGCTTATAGCCAGCGAGGGTCCTCATAACGCGTTTGCCGCGCGCTTCTTCCACAACAAAGTTATAGGTTATGGGAGAGAATTTCTCACCCAGTACCTTACGTACTTTTCACCGGTGTATCTCTTCATGAACGGCTGGAAAAATTCGCGCTATTTCGTTCCGCAACAAGGATTACTATATGTTTCTTTCCTTGTTTTCCTGTTCATGAGTATTATTCCGATCAAGAAGGAACAGAAACTGCAGATTGATACCCAATTGTTCATCGCCCTCCTCTTTCTTTTGTTCCTCGCACCGATACCTGCCGCTTTGACCGTTGTCGAATCCCCCAATGTACACCGTAGCCTGTTTATGAGTTATCCGCTGGTAATCTTGGCGGCATACGGCTTGTACAAATCGTTTTCCGTTGGATATAAACGCATCTCGCTTTCATACTGTGTGATCATACTGTTGTGTTTGGAAATCGTAAATTTCTGGCACCTGTATTCGACCAACGCTGACCTCTTTGACTCTTTGAACAGGAACGACGGCCAAATACAGGTTGCATTATATACGGGCGAGCAAAGGAAAAATTATGACGCCGTTTATTTGCCTGCACAGGCAGCCATGTCGTGGTACTATCTATTTTACAATAAGGATTTCAGTCCCCGGTACATCGGTAGGTTCCGTCTCGATTCTCGCATAGACAAAACGGGAAATGTTTACTATATCGAAAACAGCTGTCCATCGACCATTGTCAAAAAAAATAAAATACCCGCAAAATCATTGATCATCGATCGGTTCGACTGCGCCAGCGATCCTCAGTATAAACAACTCATGACGATGCACGGAGTCGATCCAACGCTGAATTATAAAATTCTCGCGCCATAACTATGTTTGATATAACCGCCGTCTTCAGATGGTTGAAAAAAAATTTCACGCTAATGGACGTTTTTTTCCTGCTTCTGGTCATCACTGTTTTTCTTGTCACCCGACTGGTCAGACTTGATTCGTTTCCCATCTTCGGCGACGAAGGAATCTATGTGCACTGGGCAAAAACAGCCTGGCATGACGCAAGCTGGCGGTTCATTTCCCTAACCGACGGCAAACAACCATTACAAACATGGGGGATCATTCCATTCCTGAAATTGTTTCCGGATCATGCACTCTTGGCGGGAAGATTGTTTTCGGTAGCGACAGGATTTGTCGGTCTTATCGGCATGTATTGCTTATTGTTCTATTTATACGGAAAACGAGCAGCTCTTTTGGGAAGCATTATCTATATCTTTACGCCATACTTTCTTTTTTACGACCGCATGGCGCTCTCTGATTCCGGAGTAAACGCCGGTTTTATCTGGATGCTCTTCTTTTCCATACTCTTCGCTGATACCATCAGGCTGGATACGGCGATCATCTTCGGTATTATTTCAGGATTTTCCCTTTTGACCAAATCATCCGCTCGTCTTTTTCTGGGACTTTCCTTTCTGGCGCCAATATTGTTTTTGGGAAAGAATATAAAGAAATTCGTTCTCCGGTTGATCAATTTCATCCTGCTCTTTGGGGTCACATCCGTTCTTGCGCTTCTGGTCTATAACGTACAAAGACTTTCTCCGTTTCTTCATTTCGTCGAGGAAAAAAACAAAACATTCGTCATGACATTCGGTGAGTTTTTCAAAACGCCGTTTGCCTATGTAAAAGGTAACCTTCCACTGCTTCCTTACTATGTTATGTCAGAGGCGGGAATCCTTTTGTTTACCGGAGCCCTCATAGGACTTATTCTTCTTCTTATATATAAACGAAGGCTTGGGGGATATCTCTTGTGTTGGTTCTTTTTTCCCTTTATCGCCATCGTTTTCTTCAGCAAAGTTTTATATCCCCGTTATCTGAATTTTTTTGCGTCGCTTCTGGTGGTCACGTTTACCTTTCTTTTTACCAGAATCAAGAAAACATCACTCCTCTATCTGTTTGTTGCATTGACACTTATTTCGATAAGTTATTACGATTATACAATCCTGTTTAACCAGCAAAACATACCGTTTCCTCCGATCGACCGAGGCCAGTACATAACAGGGATAACTGCAGGATGGGGCGTCAAAGATATTATAAACTATGCCAGGGAAAAATCCCGTGAAAAACGCGTTATTCTTATTGCTGAAGGAGATTTCGGCGTCATCGGCGACCAGCTCGAAGTTTTCATCAACCAGGGAGACAACATGATGGTCAAAGGATACTGGCCCCTGAACAAACAGGATCTAATCGACAACCAAAAAGAACTGAAGAATAGTTATGTATTCGTGGTCTTTTCCCATACGCAGACATTTCCCAAAGATTGGCCGATCGAATTGATCAAACAATACCCGAATCCGGGAAACGAATCTTCGATCTATTTTTTCAGACTTACAAAATAAAAAGCATGTGTCCTATATCCTTCCAAGATCATAACAACAGCGTGATCCTCCTATTTTGTGGATTATAATCCATTGACTTAACACTTCAATTAATTGATTAATTGTAGTATGACACGAATCTCACGAAGACAAATAAAGAAACATGTGATGGAGAAGATACTGCTTCTGCTATTTGAAACCCTTGGCAAACGATCAGATAAGGACGAATTTTTCGGCATTATTAATGATCTTTTGTCACCTACGGAAAAAGTTATGGTCGCTAAGAGGATAGCAATCATTTATCTGCTTATGAAAAATGTAAACTATTCCAACATTTGTAATGTTCTAAAAGTTTCTCCAAGCACTGTAAACAAATTTCACTATATTAAATCCCAGAGTAAAGGGATTGTAAAATCTTTGCGTTCGATGGTGAGGAATGAAAAAATAGCATATTTTTTGGAAGATCTATGGTTGGAATTTCGAGGGCCTGGAACATATGGTGTTAACTGGAGTTCGGCTTGGAAGCAGAAATTTGAACTGCAAAGGAAAAAAACGCAAGGAATCTAACACACTACAATTAATTATAGTAAACAGCTTAGCTGAATTATTATTGAACTAAAACTAACTAGCCCCAGTCTTGCGATACTTCAGGAGGACGTCCTGTTCCAAGATCATCAGCATGATCAACTGTCATAAATTCATGTCCCGAGTCGTGGAGAAAAATTCTGTGAATAAATATTGCGGCTGTTGTAATTTTTCCATATGGTAATTGTATGTTCCCTTGTTCAATACCTGGCATCGTAAATACTCTATATAATTCTTCTGTTGTCAGATCAAACGCTCGGATTAATTCTGCTTTTGTCATTTTTTCAAGCTCAGCTTGTTTCTGTGGATGTGTTTTAGAATATTCCCATTGATCAAGTTTCCCAGAAATCATTGCCTCAATACGTAACCTGCCGTTACCTATCTGGTGTATTAATTTTTTATGTGGCGAATCTCCTTCATCACCAAACCCTCTATTCCATCCCTCCTCTGGAAACCTTAAATAGTTTGCTCGCGCGCCTGCCCTATTCTGTAAGAAAATTTCAAATTTTTCACGAAGAAGAATGTCTGGGATTTTTGTCAAATCAAACAGTTTCCTGAAGGATTCAACATACTGCTCTTTTTGTTCTCATAGGGATTTTGTCCGCTCTATTTAACTTATTTATGATGGAAGCAATTAAAATCGCACCCAATATTGGCTATG
>CAZFQZ010000030.1:0-9799 GCA_964521305.1 uncultured Gammaproteobacteria bacterium | reverse complement strand
TTACCGGTGACGCGTGCATATCCTTCAGCAGCATGGGCTGCTCCCTGTTCGTGTCTCACCAGAACATGATTTATTTTTTTCTGATAATCATAAAGGGCGTCGTATATGGGCATGTTCGCTCCGCCTGGATATCCGAATATGGTGTCGACTTTTTCAGCCAGTAAAGACATGATTACCGCTTCGGATCCGGTTATTTTTTTGCCGTTTGCTTGTTGTGGGGTCATAAGATTTTAAATAACTAAATTTGTAGATTCTGTCACTCATGAGTACTTTTCCCGCTGCGAGGCTCTGCTGTGAATACCGCAATCCGCTTCTCGCGGGAGCCCTCCTCATTTCGTGACACCTACAAATTTGCTTTAATAACTTCCGATAATTTCTTTACTGCTTTATCGATCTGTTGCTCATTCACATTGGTGAAATTTAATCTCATGGTATTTTTCGCCTCACCTTTTTTGGTATAAAAATATGTACCGGGAACATATGCAATGTTGTGTTCGATCGCTTTCCAGTAGAGCTTGACCGCGTCGAATTTTTTCGGCCCGACGAGCCAGATGAACATGCCGCCTTCCGGATGAGTCCATTTGAATGATTTGGGAAAGTATGTGTCCAGTGAGGCAAACATTGCCTCCATACGTGATTTATAGATTTTTAAAATATTGGGAAGGTGTTTTTTCAGATCGCCTGTTTTCAGATATTCAGCCGCGAGATACTGATCATAACTTGAAGTATGCAGATCAACCGATTGTTTTGCAGCAACCATAAGTTTTACAACTTCTGCGGGAGCGGCATAAAAACCGATTCTTAATCCGGGTGCCAAAACCTTTGAAAAGGTGCAGAGATAAATGGTGTTTTCAGGAATCATGGTCTGGATTGGATCAAGAGCTTTTCCTCGGTATCGCAAACTGTTGTACGGGTCGTCTTCGATCAATAATGCATCGTATTTTTTGATTATTTTGGCTATAGCGACTCTTCGATCCCATGGGATCGTCTTGCCTGTCGGATTCTGGAATGTTGGGATCAAATAGACAAACTTTATTTTTTTTGTTTTAAGAATTTGTTCCAGTGATGCCGGAATAACGCTGGTATCATCGGTCTCGATTTGAGCGTAGGTCGGACCATACGGGGCAAATGCGTCTACCGCGCCAATATATGTAGGCGATTCAACTGCCAACGTATCTCCTTGATCGATGAATATTTTACCGAGGCAATCGAGCCCTCCTTGTGAGCCGGTTGTTACACCTATATTTTCGGGTGAAACGTTCATATTACGCTCCTTGAGCCATTGGGCGGTTGCTTCCCTCAATGGTTTGGCACCATTCGTCGGTCCGTATTGAAACGCTGTTCCCTTATATTTTCTTACCACTTCCCTATTTAGACGATCAATCATTTTCAAAGGAAAACTTTCCGGCGCCGGTAAACCTCCAGCCAGGGAAATGATTTTCGGGTTTTCGGTGACTCGCAGAAGTTCGCTCAGCGCACTGTACATCATGACTTCAGTCCGCTTTGCCATAAGGTTTTTGAGTTTCATATTTTTTTGTCTAAAACTAAAAAACCCGCCTTTCGGCGGGATCTTTTTTCTCTTATACATATTGATCATCCCGCCACCTTAGTGGTAATGAGGACTGCAATAATGTATGAAAAAGATTTAGTCATAATTTTCTAATCATAACAAAGATGAGGATAAATTGCAAGAGGTGAAAATTAATTGCGAACTGATTTCTTTATTTCAATAACAGTATCTTTGCCAGACTTTTCAAGTATGTTTTGAGCAATAATGAATGCCAGCATGCTTTCGCTAATTACACCTGCGCGGGGTACCACGCAGATATCAGAGCGTTCGACCGTCGCCTTGACCTGCTGTTTAGTTCTGATATCCACTGTTTGAAGCGGTTTGTAGATGGTGGAGATTGGTTTGTGATACGCGCGACATACGATCGACATCCCATTTGTAACGCCACCCTCGATTCCTCCTGCTCTGTTTGTTTTCCTATAATATCCTTTATCTTTCAGATAAAATATTTCGTCCTGCACCTTGGATCCGTGCAGTCTTGCGTTATCGATACCGGTCCCTATTTCGACTGCTTTTACGGACGGGATGCTCATCAGCGCCTGGCTGATCTGTCCGTCGATCCTCCGGTCATACTGTACATAACTTCCGAGACCCGGTGGAACGTTGACGGCCCAGATTTCGACGACTCCACCGAGTGTGTCTTTGTTAGCGCGGGCTTTTCGTATTTCCTGTTTCATCAGATCTGATGTTATTTTATCTATGCAGCGGATTTCTGGATCCAAATCGTATACCTTGTTGATATCTTCGAAATCATAATTGGTTCGGGTAAGTGTAATCCGACCGATTTGAACTGTATGGCTCGCAATTTCTATGCCGAACATTTCGAGCATCTGCTTGAAAATCGAACCGGCTGCAACCCTACCTACGGTTTCCCTGGCAGACGCCCGTTCCAAAACATTTCGGACGTCGTCGAACCCATATTTCTGAACACCGACCAGATCCGCATGACCCGGCCTCGGCCGCGTTATGGCAATGCTGTCTTTGAAGGATTGGTCTTTATCTTCGATGCTCATTTTTTCTTCCCAGTTTTTGAAGTCCTTGTTTTCGATAAACAGGGCGATTGGTGACCCTATGGTTTTCCCGAAACGTACACCTGATAAAATCTGCACCCTGTCTGTTTCAATCAGTCCCCTGCCGCCTCTTCCGAAATCCTTGCTGCGTTTTTGCAGTTCGAACTGTATTTTTTTTGTGGAAATCGGCACGTTTGCCGGCATGCCGTCGATGATAACGGTTATTCCTTTCCCGTGTGATTCGCCTGCTGTCAAAAATCTGAGCATAGTCTTATTATCTATTAATTACAAATATATTCCAGCGCTTTTTTAAGGATATTTTTTGAAACCTTTTGATTGATGATCCCGTTTCCGATGCTCTCTAGTAACGTCCATTGTATTTCCCCACTAATATTTTTTTTGTCTTTTTGAATAAGTCCCAATAGATTATTTTGCTTCACCCTGAACGGAATTTTAGTTGGGAGCCCAACATTACGGATACCCGCTACAATTGATTGTAGTGTTTTTGGAGAGACCATTCCCGCCAGCTGGCAAATCATTGCTTCCGCGACCATGCCGATCGCCACTGCCTCTCCGTGCAAAAGCGGATGCTTCGTTTCCAAGCTTAATGATTCGATTGCATGACCGATCGTATGTCCGAAGTTGAGTAACTTCCTTTTGCCGGATTCGTGTACGTCTTGTTCGACGATGTTTTTTTTAATTTTGGAGGAACGGGATATGATTTCAGTCGACTCGGTTTTACAAAAATCCTTTGGTTTTTTGGATGTCACGAACTCGAAATATTCCTTGTCGGCAATAAGTCCGTGTTTTATGATCTCCCCGAATCCCGCTGTAAGATTTCTTATTGATAAAGTATCCAGCGTATCAATATCCATAACAATTATTTTTGGTTGATGAAATGCGCCGACATAATTTTTCCAATGGTTTAGGTTTACGCCGACTTTACCGCCGATCGACGCGTCAACCATCCCTTCGACGGTTGTTGGTATGTTGATCGACTCGATTCCCCTCATGTATGTAGCAGCGACAAATCCTCCAAGATCGGTTGTCACTCCTCCGCCGAGATTAATGATCAGGGATTTTCTGTCGAATCCATGATGAGCAAGATCCTTATATATTTTTTCGGCTATACTCAAATTCTTGCTATTTTCACCGCTTGGAAACAGATGAATTAAAACATCTTGAATAAATTGTTGTTTGAGTTTGCTGGCATATAATGGACCGACAATGGAATCGGAAATGATTGCAATGCTGCTGTATTTAGAAACGTTAACTAACCCGCTCATTTTTTCAATAAGCGCATGACCGATGAATATACGCGTATGTCTCGAATTCACACTGATTTCCAGATCTATGGTTTTCATAGTATTAGTGTATATATTTTCCGTAACGTATCGACTTTGATTTGACCGGGGGCGGATTTCGTTATTTCCGTTGACGCATAGGTTAAAAATCCACCCAATAATGGCGAAATAATTCTGGTGATTTGCCCTTTGTTCCCCATTCCGATGACGATCATGTTCTCATTTTGTTTTTTAGCCAAAAGGAATTTCATCAGAGTATGGGTATCCCTTTCTGAATTGACCATTGTCGCGAATTTCATAATATGGGGCTTGAATTTCTTCATGTTATTTTTTACTGATTCGAGTTTTTTTAAAGACGGCGTTATTTTGAAATCATGAAACGACAGAATCAATTTCGATTTTGTTTTCGGTTCAAAAGTATTTATTTCATTAAGATCTATGTCGATATAGCTGAAATCAAGGTCAAGAGCCAATTTTTGCACTGCATTATTGTTATGACAAGTGAAAATACACTCTTTTTTAGCATTTTTTCTGATAGTCGCGATATCTTTTTGATTGATATTTTTTATTGAATCGATACGCAGTTCAACCATATCAACAATCTCCTGGATTTTATTCAGGTTCGAGAGAAATATATTTAATGTTGGTCCGGTGATTACGCAGCAGATTTTCGGTTTCATATTATGACGTATATTCCATGAGAACTTTCCTCATGACGGTTTCCGGTGCTTTTCGGTTCGTATATAATTCAAACTGAGCGGTACCCTGGTAAAGCAGCATTTCCAAACCATGGATCACCGTTGCTCCCTTTTCTTTTGCAAACTTCAGCAGTCTTGTTTCGTATGGAACGTATATGATATCGAAAACGATTTGGTTCTTGGTTATTAGTTGCTGGTTGAACGGCAAAATATTTTTATTCGGGTGCATGCCGACCGATGTCGCATTGATAATGATATCTGCTTTACTTATTTCGTCTATTTGATCCATTGGTTTGGCGATACAGTTGAATTCATGCGCGAGCTCTTCGGCTTTTTTCACGGTGCGGTTATATATGGTTACATGCGCCTTTCTTGAGATCATGCCGTAGGTTATAGCCCGGGCTGCACCTCCGGCGCCGAGAATAGCGACATTCTTCTTTTTCAGTTTCGTGATCTTTTCCAAAGGCGTTACTGCACCCAACCAATCGGTGTTATACCCTTTCAGGATTCCGTTGTCGTTGACCACGGTATTTACCGCGCCCATTTTTTTTGCCGCAGGATCGATGACATCAAGATATTTCATGATCTCGATCTTATGGGGCATGGTGCATGTTAATCCCCGTATGTTCATGACTCTCACAGCTTCGACGACCGTTTTTACGTTTTCCACCTTAACGCTGGCGCCGAGATATACGAACCGGTCATCGATATTTAGCGATTCATATGCCGCGTTATGCATGGCAGGAGAAAGCGAGTGGTCTACCGGATCGCCGATGATAACGCTCAGTTTTGTTTTTGCGCTGATTCTCATAATTTAAACGATTAATTCCATAATTTGTTCAACGGTCTGTTCGATTGATAATTTACCGGTGTCTATGTGGTGAGGGCTCAGAAAATCGTACAATGGAATTCTCTGGCGGTAAATGCGCAACGAGTCCTGTACGATCGCATCGATCAAAATGATCTTTTGCCTATACTGGTCGTTTTTATACCTGTCCAGAAGTGTGGAGATCTCTTTTGCTTTTGCCTCATTCAATATGGGGCGTTTCGTAAACGGTTTGTCCATTTCCTGTCTCACGATCCGCGTTCGTATAACGCGCATGGAGGAATGAAGAACCACAATAAGAGCGGAAGGCGTTGTCGTAAACAGGTTCATTTCAAGCCTCCCAAACGGAATATTCGTGCCGTTTTTGATAATGGTGTTGACTCCGGTTCCTCCTCCGGTGCTGACCACGGCATTTTTTTTTGCAACCAATTTTTGCAGAATATCGTGTTCGATCTGCCTGAATTTCTGCCAGTCGGTTCCGTTGTTGGTGAGTTCGTCGATACTCTTTCCCGCAACTTTTGTTATTTCGTCGTCCATTTCTATAAATTCCCATTTTAATTTTTGAGCTATGATCGGACCGATTGTCGATTTTCCGGTGCATCTGAATCCGCACAGGAACAGCGATGTGATCTTTTTCATATATGTAAGCCTAACTTTTTAAGATCACTGAAAAATTCCGGATAGGATTTCGATACGACATGCGCGTCGTCAATCCGGATTCCCTGGGGGATCATGGTGCCAAGTATGCTGAAACTCATCGCGACTCTATGATCACCAAAGGTATTTATTTTCCCGCTATGCAGATGGGACCGGTAGATTGTTATTTTGTCTTTATCGAGATCGATGAGACTACCCAGTTTCCGCAAATTTTCCACCAATGCCTTACCCCTGTCGGATTCCTTTACCTTGAGATTTTTCGTACCTTTCAGTATGAGGCGATTATCGGTAAACGGGCCGACGATCCCCAAACTAAGCGCTATATCAGGACAATCGGAAACGTCCAGTTCCGCACTTTTGATCGATTTTGTTCCGTGGATCAGGAGCGAATCTTCATGCCACTCGATTGATCCGCCGAGCAATTTGATATAGTCGAGTATTTTTTTATCGGCCTGTACGGAATTTTTATTCAAGTTCAGTATTTTGATATTTGAATCGGTAAGAAACGACAATACGATAAAGTACGATGCCGAGGAAAAATCTCCCTCGACTGTTATTTGCCTTGCTTTATATCGTGTGTTATTTGGTACCTCGAATGATTCGTAATGATTGTTCGTTACATTGATACCGAATTTCTTCATCGCCTGGATGGTAAGATCGACGTATGGTTTTGATTTGAGACCGTCGATTATTCGGATAACGGATTTTGCTTGGTTGAACGGCGATACCATAAGCAAAGAACTGATGAATTGGGAACTTATAGATCCCGATATGTCCATGATTCCTCCTTTGAGTTTTTTACAGGCTATCCTGACAGGTAATCGTTGATCGTTTTCCATGAATTCGACACGCGCTCCCTGTTCCTGCAATACCCTGAACAAATCCTTGTTTGGTCTCATGCGCAATCTTTTTGAACCGTCAATAACTACAGGTTTATTCGAGAGCGCGGACAACCCGATGAAAAATCGTGCAGAACTACCCGAGTCTCCCAGAAAAATGTCAGATTTTATTGGATTATATGATCCATTCGTTCCCGTGATTTTCAACGAGTTATGTTTTTCTTCAATAGATACTCCAAAAGTTTTCAGTGCTTCAAGTGTGTATTTTGTGTCATCGGATTTCAATGGATTATGGATAATACTTGTTCCATGAGCAAGCGATGCCAAAATGCAGTACCGATGCGTAAGGCTTTTGGATGATGGAATGGAAATACTGCCTTTCCCCTTTGATGGTAATATATGTATTTTCATAGGTTTCTCATTTAAATAATTTCTCCGCCTGTTTTTCTATCGGTCTAAACAGAGATTTCACGTCTGTTTTTTCAGACAAAATAGTTGAAAAATATTTAATAAATTCTTTTGACTGCTTAACAATATTCTCATTATTGGTGGCAAATATCTGTTCATGCATATCCGCATTTCCTTTTGCCAATCTGGTTATCGAATGGAAGCCGGGTCCCGCCAGTTTCAAACTCGTCTTATCCTGTTTCAGGACATACGAAAAATACAATACCGAAATGAGAAAAGCCAGATGCGAAACCAAGGCGATTTTCCGATCATGTTCCTCCGCCGTCATCTCGATCGGGTCGCTCCCCAAGAATCTAACGAATTGGTATATGTCATTGACTGACCGCTCGGTATTTCGGTCATGCGGCGTGATGATCCAGGGTCTATTCACGAACAGGAGCCCGTCACTGTTCTCATATCCCCTTTTTTCCGACCCAGCCATAGGATGAGTAGGAATAAATTCAACTTGATTATTCGTCAGATAGGAAAATTCCTGAGTTATTTCGCTTTTAACGCTTGCACAGTCAATAATAGTTAGTTGGCTCGTTAGTTTATGAGATAGTCGGTGAATCTGTTTTGCCAAAGGAATAATGGTATGTATTGGCGATGCAAGAATAATCAAATCGCAGCCAATGACCAATTGATTAATCGATTGTATAATTTTGTCGACGGCCGTTTTATCTGTTATCTGGCTATGGTGATTTAGTGCGGTTATTTTTATTCCTGAATTTCTCATTTTAAGCGCTTTCGCGATTGAACCGCCGATGAGCCCGGTGCCGATTACGCCGATTTGACTAAATGCAATAGAGTTCTCTACGGAGAGTATCCGTTTTACTTTGCTTAGCGTGAATATCGGTTGGAAAATTGACGGAATGCCGTTTTTAAGGATAGGATTCCTGCTTAGCTTCGAAAGCGCAGTAATGATGTCGCTTTCTCTTGTTTGGTCAGTGAGCGGCATCTTCAACTTATTTTTTTCCGCGCCGATATGGTCGGAGATATCCTGGCGCTGTTCCAGCAATGAAATAATATCCGCATCGATATGATCCAGTTTTTTGCGAAGGTTTGTTAATTGCTTAGTTGTATTATTCATATTGTTTCCCGATTTCATAGATACCGACAAGTCTGTATCCGGTGGTTTCCGTACTCAGGACATGTAATACGGTCTGTAGTGGTTGGACGGTTGTATTCAGTTCCAGATCGATCCAAAAATGATATTCCCAATCGGTTCCGGGGATCGGCCTGGATTCTATTTTCGTGAGATTGACGCCTAATCTTGCCAGTGCGTTCAGGAAGCGCGCGAGCGTCCCGGGTCGATGCGCGATCGTACAGATGAAGGAAATTTTGTTCTTCACCGGAGGCGCGATTGCTGATTTTTCCTGCGTTACGAAGACGAACCGCGATATATTGAATTTCACGTCACCTATATTTTCTTTAATAAGCGTCAAATACTTATTTTTTAATAGTTCTTTACTGCCGATCGCGGCTCTATCCTTTTCATTCAACGACAGAACAGTCGATGCGGCCTGTGCGGTACTCGGTGATTGCTCGGTTTTTAGCAGATGCCTATGGATAAACCTGCTGCATTGTTCAAGCGCTTTGTAATGGCTGATGACCGTTTTAATTTCCGCAAACCGCGTACCTTTCAATCCAATAAGATGCAAATTGATTTTCAAAAAACCTTCAGCGATTATTTTCAAATCATGATTAAACAGGAAATCCATGTTTTCGTGTATGTCGCTGGTTATTGAATTTTCGACCGGCAAAACTCCGATTAGTGACTTCCGTGACAATATCGTTTTCACTATGTTGCTAAACGTATTGCATGCGATATAGGATTCTCCCGGAAAAACCCGTTGAGCAATTAAATGACTATAGGATCCGCCTGGACCGAGAAATAATATTTTTTTCATAAATAGTTCTTTCTTACGTTTCGAAGTTTTAAAACTATGCGAACTTTTAATCTTTAATTTGGTGGAACGAGTTCTCTGAATCCGGCCAACTGCTGACACAATTCGTCCAGTTCTTTGATGGTAATATGCTGCTCGGTATCAGTGTGGGATCTACCGACCTCAATCAAAATACCGTCGTACAAGTACATATCGTCATCCGCCTTCATTTTCATCGCTTCAATGACTCCCTTAACAATGGTATGGCGGAGTTTTGGCCCGTGCGTATGACTCGGATCGAAAAATATTTTTTTTCCCGTATTCAGTTTGACGCGCTTGGCGACATCGTGGACAGGCAGACTTCTGTAGTCTCCTTTACCTGCAATGTCAACTCCCCGCTGTATGAAGACAATTTGTTCATCCAGACCCGGGTCATCGAGTCCAGTATATTTTGACAGGCCGATCCATGTTTTTTCCATGGTTGTTTGCCCGAGAAAGTCGTCTCCGAGCCATTTGCCGTTTTTTAGTCCGACAAGCCAACCGTTTTTTTTGGCAAAAGAAC
>CAZFQZ010000029.1:0-10029 GCA_964521305.1 uncultured Gammaproteobacteria bacterium | reverse complement strand
TTGAGGAAATAGCAAAGGAAAAACTGAATGACCTGAATGCCAATGATGTACCGGCGGCCATGAATATCGTTGCAGGAACAGCACGGAGTATGGGGGTGGATATAGAAAAGTAAATTCCAAATTCCAAGCACCAAATCACAATAACCAATAGTCAAACTGTTTGGATATTTGAAAATTGATTATTGAGATTTGTTTGGAAATTGGAATTTGTTATTTGGAATTTTAATATTGTATGGGAAAAATCAGAACCAGGCTTGTTGGTGACGTAGAAGTCGAAAAACAACAGAAAGAGGATCAGAAAAAACGTTCTGAAGAAAAAAAAGTTGCTAAAAAAGTTCATCTTCCGGTGATGAAGGGCGGAATGAGGACAGCCGAGGTTACTGTGGATCAAACATCTCTTGAGAAACCACTCCCTTCTTCCAATCTCTCCAGAACTCCCAACCTCCCTAAAACCCCTAAGGCAAAACCTCGAGGTAAAAACTATCGTGAGGCAAAAAAATTGGTTGACAAAACAAAAGCATATATTTTGAAAGACGCGATTGAGTTGGTAAAAAAAATGAAAACCGCCAAATTCGATGAGTCAATCGAACTTCATCTGGATGTCGATACGACGGGTTTAAAAGGCGAAGTTGATTTACCGCATTCTACAGGCAAAACGGTTCGCGTCGCAATCGTAAACGACAAAATATTGGAAGATATCGAAAAGGGAAAGCTGGATTTTGATATGTTGGTTACCCATCCTTCCTATATGCCGCGCCTTGCAAAATTTGCCAAAGTTCTTGGTCCGAAAGGCCTGATGCCAAACCCGAAAGCGGGTACGATCACACCTACACCTGATGAAGTCGTAAAAAAGTTCTCCAAAGGCATATTACGATGGAAATCTGAAGCAAAATTTCCGCTCGTACACCAAATGATCGGGAAAAGCTCCTTTGAAACAAAAGATCTTGAAGAAAATGCGGTTAAATTCATCATGGCGGTCGGCAAGCCGCACGTAAAAAAAGCATATCTCAAATCCACCATGAGTCCTTCAGTAAGAATAGATATTGAAAGATTATAGTTTAAATCGTTGCTTTGCCAGATGGACGATTGCAGAAGCGGCATCTTCGATAGAAAGTTGCGGGCCCGTACGGATAACTAGATCGTAATGATGGGCTTTTCGTAAATCATGGCCGAACATAACTCTTTCAAACTCAAGCCGCTGCTCATCTGATTCGCTGATTTTTCGTGAGAGGAAGTTTTTCTGGACCAGTTCATATAGTTTTTTCATGGGAGAGTATAATTGTTATTATAATATAATAACAATTATCTAAAAATTCGATGCTTGACAAATACGGCGAATTCTGGAAATATCTTTCTCAGGCTCAGCGTGACTTGATCATGGAAGGCGAATATATGATGAATGATGTGATCAAGGAACATGAGTTCCATTTCAAGGATTATTCGTTCATCGTGTTTCCGTTTGCCAAAGCATACGAGGGATTCTTGAAGAAGCTTTTTCTTGATATCAGGTTCATTTCCCGCTTGGATTACATATCCGACCACTTGCGGTTGGGTAAACTCATGTCACCGAACCTTGCCCTAAGATTGGGCGGTCGGTCGCTATATTCACAAGTGAAACAATCGGCGGGTACGGAGTTAGCTGATGAGATTTGGACAACATGGAAGACCGGGCGGAATCAGATTTTCCATTATTTTCCCCACAATCTTCGGGCGATCGATTTTGAAGAGGCAGAAGATATCGTTAACCAGATAGTGAAAACCATGGAAAAGTCGTTTGAAGAGTTGAAACTTGCAAATACCGTGCAAAAACTTAAAAAATACATATAACATTTGTTTTTTTATAATTTGATAGTGGCAAGTTGTTGTAATCTCGTATTAATCGCGTGCTCCAGTATCTTATCATATTTTACGACCGTGAAAAATATATCTTCAAACAGGCTAAGAGGCTTACGTGCAGCGGTATTTAGCGCCACTAGATCAATGAATCCTTTGGGTAAAAAAATGGAAGGGAACTGTATGGATGGAAACCGGAATCCCCGGGAAACCGCAACCGGTGTGAGCAATGGAAACGGGTTGATGGTAGGTTGGGCAGATTCATTCGGCGGAACCAGTATGGTTTCTTTCGTATTGGAATATCCGGCGTTATTGGGCTCAATGGTAGGCTGAACAACAGGAGTAGCGGGTATTGTAGTTGGTTGCGGAATTGGTGCGGGTGTTGATTGAGGTGTCGGAGCTGTTGTTGGCGTTGCAACAAGCTGGCTCAGGGTAACTACTCCGCCGCCTGCAGTGCAGCGCGGTTGCATGGTTGCTTCGGTTAGACCAACCATACAACCGTATCCGTTTTCCGCATTCGTCCCCAAATGATAATTATTACCATTTGCATCATGGAACATATAATACCATCCGCAGTTGCCCCGATACTTATGTCCTGCAGGTAACTGATTGCATGTTGATGGCCTGCAATATCCGCGTATAGGCCAGTCACAGGCATGATACGGTTGTTGACCGTCAGGAAGGTTGGTTACATTTCCACCGTTACTTTGCAATTGGTTAATGATCTGGGCGCAGCATGGCGGTTCATTCAAACAGTAGCCGCATTCATTCTCGATTGCATTTGTGGTTGTTGTATAGGGCTGATTTTGGGATAGAAGCGAGGGAATGATGACTGCGAGATTTAAAACCAGAAAAAATGCGAAGACGAAAAGCATGATGATTATATACGGTTTTTTGTCACGTTTTTTCGAGTGGATCATACTAGTATTATTCTATACCATTTTCATATATATGTATTATTGTAGTGGACAGGGTATACTGGGATTATGGAACAGGTTGACAAAAAAAAGATCATAAAAATTTTTCTTGCTTCATTTATTGCGTTAGTTCTTGCCTATTCGTTTGACCAATATTATATTTATAGAAAAGAACTGTTTTTTCTCAGCAAGCCGGTACAAGTGATCAATCAGATTTTGGGAGGAAAATAATATGGCGCTAAATATATCCCGTTTTAATCTCGATGAAAAAGACCTATTTGTTATTATATTCGGGATTTTTCTGATTATCGCATATATTATCAAATTTCCCGTCTCTCCATTCCGATTTGAGTCGCTGATCGTAGTATTTTTGTTTTTGTTGACCACGAGAGCAATGGTAGAAAGTAACAAATTCCTAACGTACGTGATTATTGCTATATTCGGGCTGCTTTTCAGCACGTTTCTGTCCCCATACGGACTTCTGATCTATTTTGTCATGGCGATGTTTTTGTATAAGAAGCTGCAGTTATTGTAATATTCTCATTTTTTCTTTTCTTTAAACGAGCGTGCAGTATACTCAACTTGTCCTTCTCTCCCGTTTCGTTTAATATAGTAGATAACGTCTTTTGCAAATGGTTTTCCGTCATCAGTGGTTCCTTCAACCCTATACATTCGGGTGACCTGCCCCTCTGGAGAAACTTTGATAGGAGTAAAATGATGAGCTACTTTCCTAATCAATCTTATTATCGGACTTTCTTTCTCAAGACTCATAATGCTTATTAATGATGAAATTACAACACTAATAATGATATCATATTCTTAAATGTCAAAAGGACTTACTTCACATCAGGCAAATCAACTTCTAACCCAATACGGCTTGAATAGTATTTCAAAGCAAAATAAAAAGCCGTTGTATATAAAATTCTTTGAACAGTTTTCAAACTTCTTGACAATTTTGCTTCTGGTAGCTGCGATTTTCGCAATACTTATAGGAGAACAGATAGACGGTATTCTTATTATCGTTATCGTCATTCTCAATGGAATGTTCGGTTTGTATCAGGAGTTAAAAGCAGAGGAGTCAATAGCCGCGTTAAAGAAAATGACTGTCAGTAACGTGCGCGTAATCAGGGATGGTAAGGAAATAGAAATTGACAGCAAATTTTTGGTGCCGGGAGATATTGTTTTCATTGAAGAAGGAACAAGAGTTCCAGCTGACGGAGCCATAACTGAGTCGCTTAATCTTGAGGTGAATGAATCCGCACTGACAGGAGAGTCTTTACCTGTACAAAAAAGGCCAGGCCTTAAAGGGCCAGGCCTTTTGTATTCGGGAACGATTATCGCAAAAGGCAGGGGATATTTTCAGGTAAGTGAAACCGGAATGAGCACGAAGTTCGGCAAGATAGCCAAAAATCTTTCAATCATAGAAGATATGCAGACGCCATTACAAAAAAAACTACGGGAGTTGACGCGTATGATCGGTATTGCGGGTATTGTTTTATCTCTGATTGTATTTGGTATATCCATGATAGAGGGATCGGGGTACTTTCCCGCATTTCTTTTGGCAATATCTTTGGCTGTTGCCGTTGTTCCGGAAGGGCTGCCTGCCGTCATGACCATTATTCTGGCAATGGGAGTCAAGCGCATGGCAAACAAACAAACCATAATCAGAAAGTTGTCGGCAATAGAAGCATTGGGAAGTATCACACTCATCGCTACGGACAAAACAGGAACTCTGACAACAAACAAGATGAAGGTAAAAGATATATATATAGACGGAAAAATGTATGAGAATGGAACATTTCCAGGCTTACAGAATCATCCTTTTCACCTAATGCTCTTGAACGGTATCTTATGTTCCACCGCATCATTGAGTTATGATAAAGAACAAGAAAATTATGTAGTACTGGGGGATCCTACGGAAGGGGCGTTATTGTATTTGGCCCAGGAAATGGATTGTTCTCCCGCAATAGTAAAAAAGGAGTGGAAATTAATTGATGAGGTACCATTTGACAGTATATCTAAAATGATGAGCGTGAAGGTTCAGAAACAAAAAGAGAAATATATTTTTTCCAAAGGAGCCCCTGAGTCGATTTTAGCTCCCTGTAAACATATTCTTATCGGCAACAAGGAAGAGATTTTAACTGAACAAAAAAAAGGCGAGATAGAAAAACAGATAGATTCATGGGCATTAAAAGGTCTTCGCGTTTTGGCGTTTAGCTATAAAAAACCTCCGAGGTTAGACAATCTTGTTAATGATAGAACCTCGGAGGTTAAAGATATGACATTTCTCGGCCTCGTTGCCATTCATGATGCGCCGCGCCCTGAAATAGTACAGGCTGTCCAGAAAGCTCACCAGGCAGGTATACAGGTAGTCATGATTACCGGAGACAGCGAACAGACTGCAGAGGCGATCGGTATTGTCGCCGGCATTATCCGTAGGGGCGATAGAGTAGTTTCTGGCTATGAGATTGATGATTATTCCGATGAAGAGTTATCGGAAATCATGAAACAAACAAAAATATTTGCGCGGACTAATCCTTTCCAAAAACATAGAATAGTAAAACTCTATCAGGAGTTAGGTGAAATTGTTGCCGTGACAGGTGATGGGGTCAATGATGCTATTGCGCTGAAACAGGCAGATGTCGGTATTGCTATGGGTTTGATTGGGACCGACGTGGCGCGTGAAGCAGCGGATATGGTGATTACCGATGATAATTTCGCGACGATAGTCAATGCGATTGAGGAAGGAAGGAATATCACCCAGCATCTGAAAAACGCCATCAAGTATTTGCTTTCATGCAATATTTCCGAAGCCATAACATTGGTTGCCGGTCTGGTCCTGGGATTGCCTACGCTGTTGTACCCGATCCAGTTGTTGTACATCAATCTGGTTACTGACGGATTACCAGCTTTAACTCTGTCTTTTTCCCCGCGCAACCCCCGCGTCATGGAGACCGCTCCGGAACGAGGGCTGACCCTGTTGAAAAAAAAGGAACAGATATATATTTTTGCAGTCGGAAGCATTGCCGCGATTCTGGTTTTGTGCTCGTATTATCTATACGCCACCTTTGTCCGGAAATCTATCGCATTCACTGCGATTTTCTCAGTTTTAACGTTAATCCAGTCATTTATTTTTGTTGATCTATGGCTGTCTCATCGTTCCTTGCATAGGAATGCAGTTTTACTGAAGTCGCCGTTATTTATTGCCGCGTTCGCCCTGCCGTTTATCCTGCAGTTTTTTGCCGTGGTAACACCGGGCATTGCACCGCTGTTCAGGATAACACCGGTTCCGATCCATACATATGTCCAGTTCGTCGTATTCGCAGGATTCGTGTTTGTTGGGATCAAAGGAGTGAAAATGATGTTGAGGATATAGGTCGGAAAAACGATGCAGGGATTTGTAAGCAAATATTAAATTTCCTTGACAGCTTTCATAATCGCTTCCGCATCGATTTGTTCAAAGCGTAAAAGTTCCGCAGGTTTCCCCGATCGGGGAATTTTCGAAACAGCAAGGTGGGTAAACGATTTCAGTTGTCTGAACGTTTCGTCTTTGAGGGCCGATTTGACCGCTTCACCGAGGCCGCCGTACGGATGATGGTCTTCGACCACGATGATGTTTTTTATTTCCATGACTAATCGATTAATCGATTGTACATCAATTGGTTTGACCGAATAACAGTCAAGAACGATTGTTACAGTCCCTTGCGCGGCTAATATTTTTTGTGCTTTCAATGCTTCGTGCAGAGTGATCCCTGCAACAATAATCAAAGCTTTTATTTTTGAATTTTGATATATGATCTTGTGTATTTTCGATCCGCCGACCTCAAATTTCTCATCACTATTGTAGATGACCGGTGTTTTTTCCCTGGTCGTCCTTAAAAACATCATTCCCTTTTGTTTATACATCTCACTAACTAACCGCACGGTTGAAGCGGCATCCGAAGGATAAAGAACAACGCTTTCAAGCAAGCTACGCACCATTGCGATATCTTCCAGCGCCATTTGGGAGGGTCCGTCTTCGCCGATTGAAACACCGGCGTGGGATCCTGTAATTTTCACGTTCGGATGTGAATACTGGGCAATACGCATTTGGTCAAATGCCCGGGACAAGAATGCCGCAAAACTGGAAGCAAACGGAATATATCCGATCTTTGAAATGCCAAGAGCTGCGGAAACCATATTCTGTTCGGCGATAAACATCTCGAAAAAACGATTAGGATACACTTTTTTGAATTTTTCCGCATATGTTGAGTTGGAGGTTTCCGCATCAAACACCACGATATTTTCGTTCTGTTTGCCTAAAAGAACCAACGCATCTCCGTATGCTTCGCGCGTTGACACGGCATCCCCGGGTTTATATGCAGCTTCCAGGTCTGTTTTCGGTTCGGGGAACTCAGGAACCGCAATACGTTCCGGCACTGCCACAGTGCCTTTCAATTTCATATCAACAGGTCCGAGTTCTCTTAACGCGGTATCGAGCATATCTTTCGAAAGCGGTTTTCCGTGCCAGCCGTCCTTGTTTTCCACGGCAGATACGCCTTTTCCTTTTATCGTTTTGGCAATGATCATCGTTGGTGATTGATGATTCGTGATTGGTGATTGAGAAGCCTGTTCATACGCATTATGGATTTCTTCCGTATCATGACCGTTATCAAGCACAATAGTCTTCCATCCGAACGATGAAACGCGATTTTCATAGGCTTCAATATCCCATCCAAGCATGGTTTTTCCACGCTGGCCCAATCGATTGACGTCCAGAATGCCGATAAGATTATTGAGTTTATAATACGATGCAAGTTGCAATGCTTCCCATACTTGTCCTTCTGCTGTTTCAGAATCGCCCAGTAAAACCCAAATTTTCGGCTCGCGTTTTATTTTTAAATTTTGCTGTTTTATCCTTAGTTTTATTCCCAATGCCATGCCGAGTCCCATGGATAAACCTTGTCCCAGCGATCCGGTTGCAACATCTACATATTTAAATTTCGGTACGGGATGACCTTCAAGAACCGAATCGAATTTCCGCAAAGTCATCAATTCTTGGTATGAAATCACTCCTGCAGCCTGATACAATGAATACAGCAAGGGGGCGGCATGACCTTTTGAAAAAATAACGCGGTCATTTAATATATGACGAGGATTCGTAAGATCATAGTGAAGAAATCCGTTGAAAAACAGTTCCGACATCAGTTCGACTGCTGATAAACAGGTTGTGGGGTGTCCGGATACTGCGTTAGTTGTTGCTGTTAGAATGTCGTAGCGGAGGAGTTGACAGATTTTTTTAAGTGGCAAACTCGATTTCATATAGATATTGTAACAAATACTCTATAATGACTCACCATTATATTATAAAGTAAAGTATATGGTTTTAACTTCTCCGGAAGATCAAATCAGATCAGAATTATCAAAAAGTAAAACAATACCGCTTGTGGTAAAAACTGCAATAGAGAAAAGATTTGGTCGAGACCTTCGTAGATATTTTCGAATTCCAGAAGAAAACGGAAATGCTTCGCCTGTTTATCAAGCGCTTTATGCAAAGGCATTCGATTATGGACTTTCAAAAGTACGCAGTTATACAGATACCGAAGGAAAAGGTATGTTGCACGTTGCAAAACCAGTTGCAATGCTTAAGCGTTCCGCAGCTGTGAATGAGATTAAATCACAAATTTTTACGCCTGAAGGTACATATAATCAAAAACAATTAAAAATATTGTCGCTTGACGTAGCATTATTTTCACGCGCCAATGAGTTAAGTCAAACTGCAGGTAATTATCTTGCAAATAAAACGGCTTCAGCTCTTCAAGAAGCTATAAGAGAAACACAAAGTAAGTTTATAATCAATCAGGGTGAATTTCAATGCATCGATTTTAGATACGGAGGCGATGAGTTAATGGTGGCGCTATTAGGTACAATGCCTCAAGGATTTGAAGAAGCATTACAACAAGCCATAGAACAAAAATTAATGCAAACATACGCATTTTTTAAAGATGCCGATGATCATGAAAGAAAATTACCGATACGATTAAAAAAAGGAGTTGAAGTTATTGAGACTCCAACAGATGCATATGAACAGAAAATATTTTTAACTTATCTAGAAAGAGGAATTGTCATGGATAATGAAGAAATTTCTAAAATTATTATGTCTTTGTCAAAAGATGGACATGTCGACGAGGATCTTTATCAAAGATTTTTGAATGTAAGTAGTGCAAAAAAACCAATATATCCAGAAGGAGTTGAAGGAACAGAAAAAAAAGTTGATTTGATTGCTGCTATTCATCCGGAATATGCGCCTGCTCTTTGGTTTGCACAACAACAGGACAATAGTGAGGGTAATGCGGATATTGCGCAGAAAGCGATTTTAGAATTTGTAGAAAATGCTTTGTATAATAATCTTTTCAGAACGAACGTGATTTCATTTGACGATTTAACAGAGCATCTGGAAAAAAGGTTGATATTAGACAAACCGGGATATGATATTTCAAATCCTGAAAGTTCCGACAGATATTTTGCCATATCTTTCAATTTTTTAAAAGATCTGAACGATACTTTTAATATTGCTATCGGAGATTTGGCATTAGAGGCTTTAAGTAAGGAAATTGAATTGGAGTTCAGTGCTGTTGAGGATGCATTTATTCTTGATCGAAAACAAACCGACCTGGCTCAGCGAGGAGGTACTTTAATTTTCAGAATCAATAGACACAAGTTGACGGATGAAAATTATGCAAAGTTTAAAAATCTGCACTCTATTACTTTTACTTCTTTTGACAATAAGCAAATTACCTTACCAGTGGGGGTACGCGAGCACAGGGTAGAATATGGTTTCCGAGATCAATCAGAAAAGGAAAAAGGACCTCGCGCCTGGGCAGGAAAAGAGCTAGGAGAAATAATTAATGGAAGTGATGATTCTTTTTATCTGCAACTTCTTTCATTAATGGAAGAACAGGGTTTATTAGCAAGATTAGATGAGTTGTCGGAACAAACTGTTGAGGGTTTTAATGCGTTTTTAAATAATAACAAGGACTTTGTTCAGAGCACAATGTTTTTAAGGCATTTCATAACACCAAAAACAGCACGGAACCGCATAAAGCGAGCCCTGCGAGCAATTACTAATAGCAAGACATCTGTAATTCGACAGACTGAAAAATGGGAGCAAGTTCTGCAAAGAATTTCAGATAAATGTCTCACCTATGAGAGGGAACAAATAAAAAATCAATTTGATTTAGCCTCGGCTAACTTATATCCTTCATAGAATAACTATAAGATAAAATACTTCCTTTAAAAT
>CAZFQZ010000028.1:0-11235 GCA_964521305.1 uncultured Gammaproteobacteria bacterium | reverse complement strand
TTTTATTTGAGCGAACGAATCAATTTCGGTTAGATTTTAAGTGAGCGAAAACAATTTCTTGAAAATGACGGTATTTCCGTGTAATATGAATAAGATATGATACACATATTTTCCATACAGATTCTCCTCATTGTTGTTCTGATTGCCGTGGCGATATTCGCAATCTATAAAATCCTGTCCAAGCGGTCCAAAGTCAAGTATATTGCATCATGGAGGGCAACGGTCGCGGACAAAAAACACATCGAGCGCAGGGATTCCGGCAATGGTAAAGTGGAAGAATATTACAGCATCATATTTAAAATGGCCGACGGCACATTGATACGGCAGGGAGTATCGAAAGAGGTTTTCGACTCTTTCAACATCGGCGATCAGGCGGAAAAAAAGAATATAAGCGACATCCCGGCAAAAGTATAACATTCCTTCGTTTATGATGGAGATTAAACAGATTCAATGCAGCGATCTTGAAACGTTCAAACCTGTTGGATGGCCATTCCAAACGCCATGGTATTTGCGTGTTTTCCAAAAACATTTTGTTGCCGAAAAAAACGTCTACCTCGCGGGTATATATGAAGATAGTGTGTTGGTTGGATACGGAGGATTTGAAAAAACAGGAAATCTCGCGCTGCTTCTCGGCATGAAACCGGTTTTGGACGGTCAGGAGGTGACCGATTACGGCGATATCATAACAGACGAATCCTTTGGGAATGGAATTGGGTCGATATGGTCACGTATTTTCGAATGGCTGAAAGCAAACGGATGCGACCGATTGCAGCTTGATTACGTCAGGGGAGATTCGCAGACGTATTCGCTGTTTAAAAGCAAAGCTCTTCCTCAAATGGTTGCTCCGCATATAAGTATTCCTTCGACGTGGGACGAATATCTTGTTTCATTGGATCGTGTCAAACGGAAAGAACTGAAACGGAAAATGAGACGTCTGGATACCATTGCTCACGAATTCACCTGTTATGCGGAAATTACGAGAGAATTGTTTGACGAGTTTGTCAGATTGCACAAGCTGTCCAGCAGGGAAAAATCCATATTCATGAGCGAAGAGATGGTTGGGTTTTTCTGGGATCTGGTCAGCGCGAAAAAATTTCAATGGCAGATGCGGTTATGTTTTCTCAAAATAGAAAATAAATATGCGGCGGCAACGCTATCTTTCGAGGACGACCGGCAGACGTTAGGTTACAATTCCGGATATGATCCCGGTTTCAATTATTACAGTGCCGGTCTTATGCTTCACGCCCATAAAATCAGGGAAGCCATAGAGAAAAAAAAACGCACATATGATTTCATGCGGGGAGAGGAGCGATATAAATTCGATTTGGGCGGCAAAAAACTCCAGTTGTATCGGATTCTTTTTGATTTATAGGAACAAAAGCGACAAGAAGCCTATAGATACCCCCAGTAAACTTCCGCCGATTACGTCAGTTGACCAGTGTTCGCCGAGACTTACTCGGGAATAGAGCATGATAAGAGAGTAGACAGCTAAAAGAGTTATGAGTATGCATTTGGATGTCGTGCGCATATGCGATTTCATGATAAGGGCAGTTAAAACAACAAAAAGAAAAGAGGTCCGCATGCTGTGTCCGGAAGGATATGAAAAACCGGGTTGGACATACGAACTGGGGAAAAAAAATGGGATATCATACCGGTAAAACATAAACGGCGGAGGTAGATGGTGCAGTATGGATTTGCCGATGACTTCGATCCCGTGGGTGACAAGAAACATACCGTATATGATCAGGCTTGTGACCTTTTTGTGCAGGATGAGGGCGAATAAAAGAATAACCGTGGTAATTTCAAAGCTCCCGACCAGGCTGAAAAGGGAAAGACTCATGTCAAAAATCTTGGGAGTATGGTTCTGTATTTTTACCGTAAGATTGAAATCGAAATGATTAAACATCTTTGTTTTTACCAGAAGTGTAAAATAGAAAAACAAGCTAAGGAAAAAAAGACCGATAAGTGTGGTGGTGATTTTTTTCTTCATATGTTTCTGGTTATCATATATTTGAGAAGTTCACGGAGAATTTGTTTATGTGTGTCCGAAATGCGCAATCGAACAATGAGTTTCTGGGCTTTTTTTTTGTGCGAGTCGATGATCGAATCGATTTCTTTCAGTATACCCAGCTGTTTTACCATTGCCCGTATCGTCTCGATATCATGCGGTGAAATCGATGATTTGCCGAAAACGGAATCACAATAGTCCTTCTGACCGGCGTCCGATTTTTTGTACAGGTAATGGCGGATGATCGTTTTTTTGTTTTCCTTGATGTCCGATCCTACGGGTTTTCCGATTTCGGTTTCCGACATCAATCCCAGCTCGTCGTCTTTGATCTGGAAAATGAGACCGAGATGTAGCCCGAGTTCACGTACCATGTTCAATACCGGTTTTGGTTGGGATGCAATAATGCCGCCTAAGACAAACGGTAGAGAGAACGTGTACCGGGCAGTCTTGTATTCGTAGGTATTCAGAATATCTTTTATTGAAGGATTGTCTATACTATGACCTTGATATACATCTTCCATTTGGGCAATACCGACGTATGCCATTTCCGATGAAAACAACTGCAAGATTTCGGATTTGTGCGGAATATCGGATTCCGCTATTTGCTGTATGGTCAGGAAGAAGCCCGTGTCTCCTACGCACATGGCGTTCGAGATGGAAAATATATAGGGATTTTTTAGTTTCATCTCTTCTCCCATCGCCAGATAACGTGCGTAGATTGATTTCATGCCACGGCGCTGCAGATCCTCATCCATAATATCGTCATGAATCAGCAGTGAAGAATGAATGAGTTCTATCGCGCTTGCCAACGGAAGAAGCAGGTTGGGATTCCGATACCCGAACATCTCCGCCGAAAGTAACAGCATGGATCCGCGGATGTTTTTTCCGCCGACGATGAACGGCTGCAGTACGTTGATGCAATCAACGCCCCATTTGTTGATTTTTTCGAATCGGGACCTCTGATTCCGAAGGTATTTAAGAGAAGTCAGGTTAATGCGTTTTTTCGTCTGCTGTAGGAATGTTTTGAGCATACTATATTGTAACATGCAACTTCTTGACATTTACCTTCATAATATATATAAATAGTGATCTATGGAAAACGGTCAATTTACGATTACAGACATCAATGTTTATAAGGAGTGTGACGAAAAAGGTCTCGCTGAATTGAGGAAGGTCAGTGAAATGAAAACGTTCAAAAAAAACGAAGTTGTCTGCAAGCCTGGCGATCGCGGGATGATCTATATTGTCAATAAAGGACGGGTTGAATTATATGTTCTTTCAGACGGCGGTGAGAAATTCATACTCACCGTACTGAAGAAAGGCAATATTTTCGGAGATTTCGGCATAGACGTTTCTTCCATCGTGTTTTGCTCGGCGATGGAACCGGTGGAACTGGAAACGGTAAAAACAGAGAAATTCAGCCAGATGTTGATGGAAGAGCCGAAACTTCTTTTCAAACTATTCAAATATTTCTACGTCAGGCTGCTATCTTTGCAAGTGAGAACGATTTCCCTGGCGACCGATGACGTAATGGGTAGACTGACAAAATTGTTGATACAACTCGCTAAACCGATAGATTCGTCATCTTCGGGATTATTTGCCACAGACAAATATACGCATGAACAGCTTTCGCAGATGCTTGGCGTATCGAGACAAACTATTACGATGACCTTGAATGATTTAGATCGGCGCGGTTTCCTGAAACGGAAGAAAAAAACATTCATATTCAGGAAAGAAAAACTGCAGAGCGTGGGTTAGTCGTTCCGGCATGCATTCCAAAGGCCTTTGTTCGCGTTTTGAGCCTTCACCTGTTCATTTTTGAAATCCCGGTAATATGCCAGATCAGGCGGAATCGCCATCAATCGCGCATAGCCTTCGGATAAAAGAATTTTATTGACGAATAACTCCATATTCGATTTCGGATCACTCACGTAAACGTAACGGAGCAACCTTCCGTATTTGTCGGTTCCGGAAATGTCTTTTACCAGTAGGATCGTTTTACCTTCAACCAGTCGCATATTCGCTTTTCTTGATTCCAAAGCAAAGCATTCATTCTGACCGTCAGGATAATATATTTCAGGCGCATTGATGCCAATGTAGCGTACTTTTCTGCCATTTTCCAGTTCTATGGTATCGCCGTCAATTACGTGTTTGACCATTGCTGTTTCCGGTATGTTTCTTTCGGGTACGTAAAATATTGTTCGATAAATTAAAAATCCGAAACCGAGCATGAAAAAAATAAGGAGAGCTTTTTTGAGGATATCTAAGCTCATGATTTTATTCTACAGCATTGGGGGCGGACAATATCTATGATAAAATATACGTATACGGGGCGTAGTTCAGATGGCTAGAATGTACGCTTTGGGAGCGTAAGGTCGCGAGTTCAAGTCTCGCCGCCCCGACTAAAAGAGAAGAAGAGTTTACGACAATTTTTTACTCAATTTAATAAAAAAGAAATAGGTACGTTGGTTATTGAAGACTGCAATTCAAATTTCTCTCGGCTATTGGATATCACTAAAGTTTTATTGACTTTATTTCCTAAATCGTGTTTGGCTCTAATTAATGACATTATATGATTGCTGTTGATAGTTGAACTAGCTTTTATTTCGATCAAGTCGAGTTTATTTTCTCTCTCAATAATTAAATCGACTTCTAATCCATCTTGAGTTCTTAGGTAGTACATAGATGGCAACTGACCGTGGTGAAGAAATCTTTTCCAAAAATCCGTTATCACTAAAGTTTCGAACAAAAAACCGAAATATGATCCGGCAAATAAACTCTCTGAAGTGTTTATTCCTAAAAGGTAAGAAACTAAACCGGTATCGGTAAAATATATTTTTGGTCGTTTTACCAATCTTTTATTAATATTGCGATAATATGGTCGTAGCAGTAAAACCTGATACCCTGTTTCCAATAAAGAAAGCCACCTTTTGGCGGTAGTAAAACTAACACCAATTTCCCGGGCAATAGAACTTAGGTCAAGTATTTGGCCTGTTCTTACTGCGCAGGCGCGTAAAAATAATTCATATTGCCCAAGATCGCCAACCTGCTCTAAATTTCTTATATCCCGTTCAAGATACGAAGTAATATAAGATCCAAACCATAATCCACGGTCAATCTTCGGCTTGCTAGCAATCTCTGGATAATTACCACGTAATATTGTTTCTGCCAAATCAAACCCTTCTTTTATATGGATTGTGTTAATTTTATTTATTAAACTATTTGTTTGATTGTTGCTATGTCCGTAATTATACCGTTCAGACAGGGAAAAAGGTTGTAACGATAGAATTGCTGCTCTTCCTGCCAAAGACTCACTGACATTATGCATAAGAGCAAAATTTTGAGACCCTGTCAATAGCCAGATTCCAGGTTTACGGTTATTATCAATAGCAGTTTTTATATACGGTAAAAGTTCCGGTACATACTGTATTTCATCCAATATAACAGGTTTTTTTATCTGTTGTAGAAAACCTTGAGGATCGCTTCTTGCACGTAAGCGAATATCAGTATTTTCCAGGCTAAAATAGGCATATATTTTTCCGAACTCTTTTTTTAACAATGTTGTTTTACCGGATTGTCGTGGTCCGGTCAAGACGAGTGACGGAAAAGTTTTTATAGCTTTATGAAGTATTTTAGATAAAGTCCTCTCTTTCATAAATATATTTTACACCCTAGAATTTCAATTTGTCAAGTTGAAATTAAAGGCAATACCAAATCAATTCCAGGCGTGTCGGCTCGAAATGGTCCGCCCGCTAGCGGACCACAAAAGAAAACGCAAAAATTTAAAGAACTTTTTAATAAAACTCAAACGACCCATCCGGTGGACTCGGTAAGGATTGCTCCAACCGTCCGAATGGGTCATTAAAAAAGCAATCCTTAACAATAACCGAGTCCAATTAACAATATATAAAATTTGAAAATTAAAAACAAGTCCCTTGATACTTGAAATCTGAATTTATGATATACTTTTTCATAGAGGTGAATATGGAAAATCAAATTAACGTTGGCGATCAAAATACCCAACAAATTGGGCCAAATCCTAATAATCAAAACATCCAAACTCCAGAAAAATCTGGTGTCAATTATTGGATATTGTCTACGCTTCTACTTTCGGCAATTTTAATAATTGGCGGATTCTGGTTTGCTTTGGGTCAAAAAATTAAAAACAATACTCCTTTTAGTCAAACAGGAAATACTTCTACTCAAGTAAACCGACCCACTACGGCTTCACAGCAGGTCAACGAAATCTCTCCATCCGTGCTTTTTATGAAAACTAATCTGCCAGATTATCCAAAACATAAAGATGGGAACATCATCTTAAGCACGTTCGATACAAAAAGTGGGCAAAAAACAGAAATATTGGATCTTGGTGCTTGCTATGACCTGCCAACATTATTATCACCGGATAAAACAAAGATTGCCTATATATCGATGTCAAACACGGAATGCGAAAAGCAGTATTACACAAATGTGGGTAGTGCAGAGTTGTGGATTTATAATTTTCAGAATAAAAGTAAGCAAATGATAGCAAGCGATGTATGGAATCATGTTAATCCCCAATGGTCATCTGACGGAAACACATTAGCCTACGAGAAAGTAATTGACACTCCGTCGGCCAGACAGCAACAAGTTTATTTCTATAATTTATCCTCAAACGAGGGAAAATTGGTCGCTACTGTAGCAGGTGTTTCTTCGGGACTAATCGCAATCTCAAAAGATGGGAATTTTATATATTTCGAGGCACCTCTTGGTCTACTCAAAATTAATGTCCAAAATGGATTACAAACTAAACTATTTACTGTAGATAATGGCTACGGTGTCAGCTTTTACATTTCGCCAGATCGTGCAAAAATGGCTGTTTTTCAAATGGAAGGTTGGTATGGTGGGAAAAAAACACCTACAAACTGGAAAATAGGAGTTATGGATTTAAGGAGTGATTCTTATAAGGAATTATATTCTGGAGCAGACTCTATTTCTTTATTAGCTTCTAATTTAGGCAATAAACCCGTCTTTACTAATAATTCACGGGTTATTTACACTATGACGGGGCAGAATGCGGGACTTTGGACGATTAATCTTAGCGACGGGAGAAAAACAAAAATACAACCATTAGCAACGGATTTAAACGGAATATCGACTTTAGATATTTCTTTGGACGGAAAATATCTGCTATATGGAGATTGGTCAACTGAAAATACTAGCCCAACAGAAAGTTGGTCTCACTGGCATTATTATGTGATGAATCTACCTAATAATACTAGCCAAGAGCTAAGCAACTTTGATTATCACACTGAAAAAGCTATTTATCTAATGAACTAATACAGGGAGTATATTGTTTCCGCGCACGGGCGGGGGTGGGGCAAGGAAAACTAAAAATAAATTCCTTGCTCGCCCGAAGGCGATAAATCGCGCGCGCAAAAAATAACGGAGGCGAGGCCGCCGCAGGCGGCCGAGCTAACCTTTGCGAAATTCGGTTCTAACTTTTTCGTAAATCTCGACCATTTAAAATCTCTTGGTTTAGTCATCTAACGATAGTCAACACGATTTTAGGGAGAAAGAGAAAAATTTTCCTAATTATATAATGAAATATGAAGAAAATAATCCTTCTTGCCTGCTGTCTTCTATTTGGATTTCTTGCCGTTTTTTTCTTTACGAAGAAAATATCCCGCACAGGGACCATATCGTACAATCTGAACGGAAAAACGTATCATTTGTTGACTGCGGTCAATGCCGTACAGTGGGAGCAGGGGCTTATGTATTATCGGAGTCTTAAAAATGCGGATGGCATGATGTTTATCTTTCCCGATTCGCAATACAGGAGTTTTTGGAACAAAAATACATACATGAATTTAGATGTGTATTGGATAAACGGCAAAACAGTGGTAGGTAAGAACTTTCTTCCGTCTATAGAAAAGAGCAGAACTACCGTTATTATCAACGCTCCCGGAAAGGTCGACAAGGTAATAGAACTGATAGCCGGAAAATGAACTTGCAATCCCAAACAAAAATCATTACACTGAATAATACGTATGTGGGGATGGCGAGGGGGTAGAGTAAAATCTTCTTTAACGTTTCAGTGCTTCTATTCCGGGAAGCGTACCTTTTTCTATAAACTCGAGCATGGCGCCTCCGCCAGTGGAAATATGAGTGATTTTATCGAGGAATTCTTTTTTCGATATGGCGGAAAGCGTATCACCGCCTCCGACCAACGACGTTGCGTTTTGGTTTTGTGTAATCGAATAATAAATGAAATCAGTTCCTCTCATGAATAGGGGGTTTTCGATATATCCCATCGGCCCGTTCCAGATAATTGTTCTTGCCTGGGCGATGATGGCGCCGAACCGTGCTTCGGTTTCCGGCCCGATATCGGCGATATAATAGTCCTTGGCGATATCATTGATATTTTTGAGTCGTTCTCCGTGGATCGAATCCAGATCATTGCTTTCTATGACATCTGTTGGCAGTACGATCGACGTATTCGTTTGTGCCGCAGAAAAGAGTAATCGTTTTGCCGCTTCGACTGATTCGTAATCGCGGATGCTCTTGCCAATATCATAACCTTGTGCGGAAAAGAATGTGTTTGCCAGACCGCCGCCGATAAGTACGTAGTTTGCTATTTGCGTGAGTTTGCCGATGAGGTTTATCTTTGTTGAAATTTTTGCCCCTCCGATGATCGTCACTACGGGTTTTTTCGGATTCTGGAGGGTTTTGGAAATGATGTCGATCTCTTTTTTTAACAAAAGGCCGCCGTAGGAAGGGAGATAATTAGTTATTCCTACGATGGAGGCTTCGATACGGTGAGTCATCGCAAAAGCGTCATTCACGTACACAT
Source organism: uncultured Gammaproteobacteria bacterium (assembly GCA_964521305.1). Taxonomy (GTDB): domain Bacteria; phylum Patescibacteriota; class Microgenomatia; order UBA1406; family GWC2-37-13; genus CAZBEJ01. The sequence goes on along the minus strand of CAZFQZ010000028.1, from coordinate 2,395 downwards.
CGCCCAAAGCGGCGAGTTTTTTTGCAAAGTCGGAATCGTTCCTTTTTTCTTCAGGATAAAAACGGATGTTTTCGAGTACGACAATTTCCTTGTCGAGCTGATTCCTGAATACGGCAGGGTCCGCAGTCAGGAAATCGTCGACCAAGGTGATTTTGTAATCAGGAAGGTAGGTGTGCAACCGTTCGACGACAATTTTGAGCGATAAATTCGGGTCTTTTCTTTTCGGCCTGTCGAGTTTTGCGACGCATATGAGTTTGTTGCCCTTGCCAAGCAGATATTTGATAGTCGGAAGATTGTGCTGGATACGCGCGTCGTTGGCAATAGTAAGGTTTTTGTTAAGGGAGACGTCAAAATCAGCCCTGAGCAAAACCGTTTTATTACTGATGTCAACCTCGTCTATATAGGTTATTTTTTTATCCAAGATCATTGAAAAATTAAAATTGAAAATTCGCGTTTAGTTTATCTATTAAGTCTACTAAACGCGTAGAGTATCCCCATTCGTTGTCATACCAGCCGTATATTTTGATCGAGGTACCGTTCAAAACGTTCGTATGATTGGCGGCAACAATGCACGAAAACGGAGAACCGATGAAATCGGAAGATACCAGCGCCTCGTTTACATATCCCAGGATTCCTTTCATGGAAGTTTCGGACACTTTTTTGTATGCGGCGTTTACTTCTTCAACTGTAGTGGTTTTCTGTATGATGATTGATGCATCAATCAGGGAAACGGTTGGTACCGGTACCCTGATTGCAGTGACTTCGATTTTACCTTTGAGTTGTGGTAATGTTTTTACGACTGCTTTCGATGCGCCCGATGTCGAAGGGATGATATTTTGGAATGCCGCACGGGAACGTTCTTCTGATTTTCCCGCCTCGTCGAGGATGCTTTGTGTCGCGGTAACGGCATGTGCCGTAGTAAGGAAACCCGATATGATCTTGAAATTGTCATCGAGAACTTTCAATAATGGGGAAGCGCAATTGGTGGTGCAGGATGCATTCGATATGACCGGTTCGTTTCCCCAGCCAAAGTTCTGGTCATTGACTCCCAGAACAACGTGTGGAGTTGCGTCGTCTTTCGAGGGAGCGGTAAGTAAAACTTTTTTTACCGATCCTTTTATGTGTTTTTGCAGGTCCTCTTTTTTGGTAAATGCGCCGGTAGCATCAATGACGACATCGACTTCGAACTGTTCCCACGGAATTTCTTCCGGTGTGGGGCCGTGCAGCGTTTTAATGGGTTTTCCGTCCACGGTAATACCGTCTCCGGTGGCTTTTACTTCCCTATCGAAGCGGTGATAGACGGAATCGTATTGCAGAAGATAAGCCATCATCTCGTTGGTTGTTTTTCTTGTGTTGATTACAACAATATCGAATGAGTTCCTTTTGAGCGCGATTCTGGTAAAAGCTCGTCCTATTCTTCCGAATCCGTTTAGTCCGATTTTAAGCCTTTTCATCGTATATATAAAATTGATAAACCCATTATTTACATATTAAAGTATTCCGGCTTTTCATTCAATCTTTTATTAGTTCCAAATAGTGCTCAACTTCTCCCTTGCTTCCCATGACAATCGGGACTTTTTGTTCAAGGTTTTTCGGAACGATTTCCAAAGGATCCTGTCCATTGCTTCTTGCCAATCCGCCGGCCTGTTGGACGACGAAAGACAAAGGGTTTACTTCGAACATGAGTCTCAGTTTGCCGTCGGGATGCTTCGAATCACTCGGGTACATGAAAATACCTCCCTTGATCAGCGTCCGATGAATATCGGCAACCATGGAACCGACATAACGGGCCTTGTAAGGTTTTTCTCCTTTTTTCAGATGATCGAGATATTTTTGCAGAGGTTTGTCGAATAACGCCGCATTACCTTCGTTGATGGAATAGATGGCTTTTTTTTCCGGAATGCGGATATCGGGGTGGGAAAGGAGAAAAGCGCCGATCGACGGGTCAAGCGTAAATCCGTTTACGCCGTTGCCATAGGTATATACGAACATGACGCTGGATCCGTAAATGATATATCCCGAGGCAACCTGTTTGTTGCCGGGTTGCCGCGTTTCCGCATGGTTGCGGTATATGGAAAATATCGTTCCGACGTTAATATTAACGTCTATATTCGATGAGCCGTCGAGCGGGTCGAAAAACACGCTGTATTGTGCGTTCTTGTCGTCGATTGTGACCGGTTCTGCCAATTCTTCCGAAGCGATCGATGATACCTGTCCGCACGAGCTCAGGATATCGACGAGCAGATCGTTGCTGAACCGGTCGAGCTTCTGTACTTCTTCGTTGTATGCGTTCGTTTCGCCGGTTCTGCCGATAATGTCAACCAGTCCGGTTTTTTTGATATGGCTGGCAATGATTTTTGCGGCATTTTCAATATAGGTCAAAAGAAGGGTGAAG
>CAZFQZ010000027.1:0-11368 GCA_964521305.1 uncultured Gammaproteobacteria bacterium | reverse complement strand
GCATTGATGCGGAAATATGCCTGAAGCGGCAGCTTCACGCGCACGCCTTTTGGCACATAAACAAATGACCCTCCTGACCAAACCGCTGAATTAAGCGCCGCAAATTTATTGTCGTGAGCGGGAATTACCGTGCCGAAATACTGTTGTACGATGGACGGATATTTTTTCAAGGCCGTATCCATGTCGCAAAACAACACGCCCATTTTTTCCAATTCTTTACTGATGCTTTCGTACACCACTTCCGATTCGAACTGTGCGGATACTCCTGCCAGGAATTTCTTTTCCGCCTCGGGAACCCCGATCCGGTCATAGGTATCTTTTATGCCTTTCGGAAGATCTTCCCATGAAGATACCTGGGAATCAATAGGCTTGATATAGTAATAAATATTGTCAAAATCTATCTTCGACAAATCAGCACCCCATGCGGGCATTGGTTTTTGTTTGAAGATCACATAGGCTTTCAGTCGTTTTTCGGTCATCCAGTCAGGCTCGCCTTTCATTTTGGAAATGGTATAAACGGTTTTTTCATTCAATCCTTTTTTTACCTTGAACACATTGGTATGCGGGACCGAAAACCCGAAACGGTAATCGAACTGTATGTCTTGTTGCTGTTGCATGGTTATTGGATTAATTTCTCATATCCCTTTTGTTCCACTGTCTTTGCCAGCCGATAATCACCCACTTTGGCGATTTTTCCTTTGATAAGAACCAAAACGTAATCAGGTTTCAAATATTTCAATATGCGGTTGTAATGGGTGATAAGAATGTATGTTTTATCTTTCTGATTTTTCTTGATAAACTCTGCGATTGTCTTTAATGCGTCAACGTCGACGCCCGTATCCACTTCGTCGTATATCTGCAACGACGCGTCCAACACAGCTGCCTGCAGGACTTCAAGCTTTTTTTTCTCACCGCCGGAGGCGCCTTCATTCAATGATCTCTGCAATAACTCATCCGGAATTTTTAAAGCTTTGGCGTATAAACGCATTGTGATCTGGACTGCCAGCGGGTCTTTTTTACCTGAAAGCGCAAGCCTCAACAGCTGGAACACCGTAACCCCTGATAAAGGCAACGGGGTCTGGAAAGAAAGAAAGATGCCTGATTGCGCCCGTTTGTCCGGAGTAAGATCATCTATTCTTTTGTTATTAAATAGTATTCTTGATTTTGAGTTGACCGAATATGCCGGATGACCCATGACCGCGTGGGCCAGTGTGGATTTTCCTGATCCGTTCGGACCCATGATTGCATATGTCTTGCCTTTTTCAAAGGTAAAATCAATATCGTTCAGTATTTTTTTGTTTGCGACCGAAACGGTCAGTTTTTTGAGCGACAGCATGATGTGATTTTGACTCAATTGAGGTTATTCTTAAAGAGGTCTTTTATTTTCCACTTCTTGAGCTCCTCACCGATAATGTCATGGAGTTTGTGTCGAAGAAAACTTTTGTGTATGCACATATATTCCCATACGCATTTATAGTTCGGATTGGTACATTTGGTTAACGCAAGCTCACCTTCAAATATCCTAAGGTAATCATACAAAGACATTTCCTTTGCTTTTTCGGTTACTATGTAACCTCCGATTTTCCCTTCTTTGCTTTTTACGATATTGTGTTTGACAAGTTCTGCGGCAATGCGAGCCAGAAACCGGGGAGGAAGTTTGGTTTCTTTTATCAAAGCAGACAACGGCACATATCCATCCCGTTCCATCAAGTATGAAATGAATAACAAACCGTAGTCAGATTGTTTGGTTATATTTAACATATACGATGATAGTAATAGTTTAATAGATTATTGCCGAATTGTCAATATATATCCTCCGCACATGAATGTGCATCAGTATAAGATGCAAATACTATTTACCCTGTTGTCACAACGGGATTACAAGGTGAGTCGGGGAATCCGATCCAAACTCTCTACATCCTCCACGAATATGTTTTTTTGCGCTTTATAATATGCGGCGACCCCGATCATGGCGGCATTGTCACCGGTCAGGTATGGATACGGTGGAAACAAAACCCGGCCATGATGTTTTTCTGTCAGCCGCCTGAATTTCAGCCTCAAGTGTTTGTTTGCGCTTACGCCGCCGCCGACCACAACACGACATATACCTGTTCGTTTCATCGCTTTCTCCAATTTATACGCTAACGTATCGAATACCGCTTCCTGATACGAACTGCAAAGATCCTTCAAAACACCCAATTTTTTATCTTCATCCATACTCTTAAGAAAATAGAACAGCGACGTTTTCAGACCGGAAAAAGAAAAATCCAGAGCATCCGATTTCAACATAGGCCGGGGAAAATGATATACGTCTTTGTTGCCCGCTTCGTTGGCCAACCGCTCAATAACAGGGCCGCCCGGATACCCGAGTCCAAGCATTTTGGCCGCCTTGTCAAGCGCCTCACCTGCCGCGTCATCAAGCGTCTGTCCCAGAACTTCATATCGCACCTGATCGGTAAACGCCGCGATTTCCGTATGTCCGCCCGAAATGACAAACGCAAGGTAGGGGAACCTGAATTCTGATTCCGGATTTCCCTTACTGTTTTGAACAAAACACGAATAGATGTGTCCTTCAAGATGGTTGACGGGAATGATTTTTTTATGGTAACGCAATGCGAGTTCCTTTGCTTTTCTTATGCCTACTTCCAAGGCGATTGCCAAACCAGGACCATAGGTTACCGCGATGTAGTCGATATCTCTGCCGAAGTCGCTGATCTTCGCTTTTTCCAGCGCCTCCTCCACAACCGAATCTATTTTTTCCTCGTGAGCCCGTTTGGCAAGAGTCGGGTAAATCCCGCCCCATTTTGCATGTATAAGGATCTGCGAATACGTCACCTGGGAAATAATTTTTCTTTCCTCAACTACTGCTGCGGCAGTTTCATCTGCGGACGTTTCTATTGCCAATATGAACATAATAATAAATTACAAATATTAAATATTTAGATATTAGTCATTACTTTGTAAATTTATGTTTTGTTATTTGATATTTTTTACCATAATGCTCCTTTTCTTCTCCGTGAAGTACTCCATCTTTACGTAAACGACTGCCGACTTGGATTTCAACACGTCAATGATATCTCCGGTCTTTTCTCCCCACTCAAAACAAAACAGCTTTCTGGGCTCGAGCAGTGAAGGAATCTTCAGATTTTTCAGTTCTTCGGTCTCCGCAATATTGTACAGGTCAAAATGGTACAGATAATCCACATCGGTTGAATGGACCGGATATTCGTAATATACAACAAAGGTGGGAGAGATGACGGAATGTATACCAAGCGATTCGGCGACCCCTTTCACAAATATGGTTTTACCGACACCGAGATCTCCCCGGATGACGAATACCAATGGTTTCACCGCAAGTTCACCCTTGTTTTTTTCAAACACGAACGTTGCTATTTTTTTCGTCTCGGCAGTCGAATGTGATTCGAATGTCCGGATATCCGAAAAAACGATATCGCCGTGCCTGAGAATTTTGACCGTCGGCGTAGTAAGATCTACGATCGTCGACGGTTTGTTACGGCTAAGCTTTCCCTTGTCAATTACCAAATCCACCAGCTCTTTTTTTCCTTTGGGAAGCGTTCTCAGCAGCGAATCAACCGAGTAATGCGGCGGTTTCGAAGAAAGGTTGGCTGAAGTTGCGGTCAACGGACTGCCGTAGTTTTTCACCAGTGAAGTGATGAAATCGTTGTCCGGATACCGTATCCCCAATGTTCCCCGTTCCGACTCGAGCAGACTCGAGACCGTATGCTTTGACTCAAAAATAACGGTAAACGGTCCAGGAAGGATCCGCTTGATCACTTTCATATTTGCTTCAGCAATATGTGCGTATTCCTGCATCATAACCAAACCTGATACGAAAATGGAGATTGGTTTTCCTGCCGGCCTGTTTTTGAATGCGATCAGTTTTTGAACCGCCTGCCCGTTTCTTGCGTCAACCAATAATCCGTAAACCGTATCCGACGGCGCTATGACCAAACCATTGCGCTTCAGTACCGAAACGACATCCTTAGCTCTTATCGCATGGAATGGCACGATTTTCATAGGTTATATTTTAGCAAAAAAAGTGCTATACTTGGGTTCTATGCCAGCCAAAAAAAACGACGGCAAACAGATGCCGCAAGAGTTTAAAATCAGCGAATTCCACTTGCGTTTCGATCTTAAGAATATATTCATTATTTTTTTTGTATTGCTGTTTTTGTTCTTTGCATACCAATCCGTTTCCAAAAGCTTTAGTCAGGCTGTCCCGGAAAAATCAATTACCCAAGTCGTCCAGGACATCAAGGACAAAAAAATCCAGAAATTGGAGGTCGTTGACAACAAAGTTCTCGTCTATTATAAAAACAGTAATCTCTCCGTAGCATACATATCCTCCAACGAAGGTATTTTCCAAACATTGAAAGATTATGGCATCAGTCCGTCAACCGTCAACATTTCCGTACAGGATACCCAAGGATCTGCCGGACTTATCAATTTCCTGAGCAACGTCATCCCGACTATATTAATGGTCGCTTTCTTTATCTTCCTATTCAGGCAAGCTAAAGGAGCACAGGACAACGTATTTTCCTTCGGCCAGGCAAAAGTAAAACGGTTTTCGAAAGACATGCCTAAAACAACGTTTGCCAGTGTCGCCGGGGTGGACGAAGCAAAAAAAGAGCTTGAAGAAGTTGTTGACTTTTTGAAGCATCCTGATAAATACAAAAAGCTGGGAGCAAGGACTCCGAAAGGAGTTCTACTGGTTGGTCCTTCGGGATGCGGCAAAACCCTTTTGGCAAAAGCGGTAGCCGGCGAAGCGAATGTGCCGTTTTTCTCGATCGCGGGAAGTGAATTCATGGAAATGCTGGTCGGCATCGGCGCTGCGCGCGTCAGAGACCTTTTTGCTACGGCAAAAAAGAGCGCTCCCGCCATCATTTTTATCGATGAAATCGATGCCATTGGCCGAGCTCGTTCCGTAGGCATGATGCCTTCCCACGACGAGCGGGAGCAGACGCTCAACCAGATCCTGGTGGAAATGGACGGATTCAACCCAACCGAACAGGTTGTCGTCATTGCGGCAACCAACAGGGGAGACCTTCTCGATACCGCGCTTCTGAGGCCGGGAAGGTTCGACCGGAGGATTATCGTCGACTATCCCGATGTCGAAGGAAGAAAAGCCATCACGCTTATCCATTCGAAAGGCAAACCGTTTGCGGCTGACGTAGATTGGGACAAAATCGCGAGAAGAACCGTGGGTTTTTCAGGAGCTGATCTGGAGAACATGCTCAACGAAGCTGCTATTCATGCGGCTCGACAGGGAAAAGAAAAAATCAATATGGATGACCTTGAAGAAGCTGCGACAAAGGTAAAACTCGGTCCGGAGAAAAAGAGACTTCAATCGGATGCAGACAAGAAGCTTACCGCATATCACGAAGCGGGTCACGCGATCGTCTCCCATTTCCTTCCCCATACCGATCCTGTACACAGGATTTCCATTGTTTCAAGAGGCCTTGCTCTCGGATATACATTGATCCCGCCTGCTAAAGATAAACTGCATGAAACGCGCACCCATCTTCTCGAACAGGTTGCGGTCATGATGGGTGGCCGTTCCGCGGAACAACTGGTTTTCAACGAAATCACGACAGGTGCCGCTAATGATTTTGATCAAGCGACCAATATCGCGCGCGCCATGGTTGTCGAATACGGCATGAGCAAGCTCGGTCCCGTCAACTTCGGTCCGACCATGGACGTCACCGAGTGGGGCAGATCGTATATGGAACGCAACCAGATATCCGAGGAAATGATGGCGAAAATAGACGAAGAGGTTAAAATGATTCTAACCGATGCGTACGAAAAAGCGTCCAGAACACTGAAGCAAAATCGGAAACAGCTTGATAAAATCGCCGAATTCCTTTTGCACCATGAAAGCATGGATCAGGAGGAATTCGAGAAAATTGCAGGCAAAAAAGAGAAAATCGATCTATTAACCAATCCTACCAATAATCCAATAACTCGATGAACGATCCAATTCATTAATGCATTGGATCTCATGTACATACTTATTGGTAATTATTGGATTATTGAATCATTTTGTCCATGAATATTCTCTTGCTTGTCGACGGAAACGCGATTATGCACCGTGCATTCCACGCACTTCCTCCGTTTACTACGAAATCAGGGATACCGACAAATGCAGCATTCGGCTTCATATCCATTCTCAATAAAGTAATCACCGATTTTCAACCATATTATCTTATTGTATGTTTTGATACGCCGGTTCCTACGTTTAGGAAAAAAATATTCAAGGATTACCAAGCCCACCGTCCGAAAATGGAAGATGTGTTATCCCGGCAATTCCCTCTTGTTAAGGAAGCGCTCGATGATGCGGGTATTGTCCACCTTGAAAAGGAAGGGTACGAAGCAGATGATGTCATCGGAACCATCAGCCGCGCATATGACAGGAATGGCGACCGCGTGCTGATACTTTCAGGAGACAAGGATATTTTGCAGTTGGTCAACAATAAGGTATACGTAGTAACGCCCGAACTCGGATTCGGTAAACAAAAAATCTATAATCCTGAAGAGGTACAAAAACGCTTCGGCATCACACCCGGACAAATTCCAGACTTCAAAGCGTTGATGGGGGATCCCTCAGACAATTATGTTGGAGCCAAAGGCATAGGGCCGAAAACTGCGGCAAAACTGCTTCAGCAATTCAAATCGGTGGAAGCGGTTTTCCAGCATCTCCAGGACATTCCTGAAAAAACGCAAGCCATTTTGGAGGAATACAGGGAAAACGTCTTACTGTCCCATAAGCTTGCCACCATCCTTACCGATGTGGATATTGTATATGATATGGCGTCGTCGAGATTCAACGGGTTTGACGACCGCCTCAAAGATTTCCTGAAGAAATATGAGATGAATTCGCTATTGAACAGAATTTTCAAAACTAAAAAATCTGTAGTTCAAAGACCTGCAGAAAAAAAAGAAGAAAAATCCAGAGACCAGCTGGGATTATTTTAAATGATTGCCTACGCGTTTGACTTTAATTCGTAAACTCCTGGACAAACATTCTGCCATACACGCCCGCGTCAATCACGCCTATACCTATTTTATGGTATTCTGTATTCAGAATATTCGCCCGGTGCCCGGGCGAGTTCATCAACCCTTGGTGAGCCAAATACACGTCAGGTGCATAGGCCAGGTTTTCCCCGATCACATAATACCGTATACCCGCTTTATTGGCGCGGTCTGCCGGCGTTGATCCGTCGACTGCGGACGTATGCGAAAAAAACCCGTTCTCGAACATGATTTTTCCGTATGACCGCGCAAGGTCGCGGAGTTTCGTGTTTAATGTCAGCGCAGGCATACCGCGCGAGGTGCGTTCTTTGTTGACGAGCTGGAGCATGACCGTTTCAGACCGCGGATCGTATTGAAGCTTGTCTGCGGAAACCTTGAAGCCGAGATTTACCGATTCGCCCGAAGACGGTTCCACGGTAAGGAAGTTCAACGATTCCGACACGGCGCCACCGAAAACCCTTTTTTCCGCAGCCTCAAGCTGTGATGACCATTGAATGAATGTCGATCCTGTACGCGATTGCAGAATCGCTTCTTTGATTTGTCCTTTGACCGGCAATGCGAAAACAAGGCTGACAAAGAACAAGAACAAAAGACATGCCTGTATGACCGCAGGGATAAAACCCAATACCCTGTTTACCGCATTATTTCTCATATACCGCAGGAACTTCGAAAGAAACAAGGTAAAAGTTACCGATGTTAATAATTCGGAGAAAACCCATGCGACAAAAAATCCGAGGGCATTTGACAATCCAGGTGGCAAGGAAAACTCTACAAACAATGCGTTACCGATATTCTTATAGAACACATATGAAAAAAACAGCGAGAACAAAAAACCGATTACGTCGAATATGGTATTGACAAAACCGGTGTTTGTAATGATGAAATACAACAATAATCCGACAAAAATCAAATCGATCCAGGCACCTCGTACGTTCAATTGTTGGAACATATGCGACAATCGCAAAACTTTTTTATGGAAAATTGAATACTATAGTATAGTATTACAGAAAAAGTGTAAGAACTCGACATTTTATGGCAAATACGTATTTCAATATTATACTCGTTCCGGCGCTCATAGCCCTTAATGCTTTTTTTGTTGCTGCAGAATACTCCCTACTCACTCTCAGAAAGACGAAAATCGACCAGTACGTACGGCAAAAAGTACTGGGATTCTATGTGGTGCGTAAAGCGTTGAATAATCTCTACCTTATCATATCTGCCACTCAATTGGGAAGCACGGTATGCAATATTATTCTCGGCTGGTATGGGGAACCGCTAATCGAAAAACTGTTGTATCCTCTGATAAAACAGATTCCGGTCCAATCCACGATTTTTATCGACCGGTCCGCCGCGATCCTCATAACCATTTCGCTTCTGGCATTCGTACAGATGATTTTCGGTGAAATCATCCCGAAAACCCTTGCCTTGCAGAAATCCGAATTGATTTCGCGTCTGTTGATTTTGCCGCTGAACCTGTTTACTTTTCTGTGTGCGCCGGTTATTTTCGTCATCAACGGCATTTCCAATCTTATATTGAAAATTATTCACCAGAGACCTTTGTTGAACCAACACACCGATTACTCGCAAGATGAAATTCGAGTCATTTTGGACGAATCGATCAAAAACAGGATCATTCCGCACCACCAGGCGCGTCTCCTTTCGAATATATTCGCGTTGCAAAACACGTCGGTAACGAAACTCATGATTGATCGCAACAAACTGGTCTGCTTTTATCATGATGAAACGCTCGCCGACATAAAAAAGAAAATTGCCGACAGCAAAAACTCATACAGCCGCTATCCCGTATATTTCTCGAAAAACCTGATCGTAGGATTTATCCATGTGTCCGATATACTCAAGTTTTCAGAAAACGGGAACGCCCATCTTAAGCTCAACGAAACCCACCTTATCCATGAAATACTCTATGTCAGCGAAACGTTTCCTGTTGATAGCTTGCTCGTCAACATGAGAGAAAAAGGAATCCACGCCGCCGCAATTATCGACCAGGGCCGAGAACTTCTCGGCATCATTACGCTTACCGACATCGTGCAATTCCTGGTCAATCACCGCTAATTTGACATCGACGCGGAAACGGTGTACCATAAGAACAGCTCTTTGAAAAAGCAGTTGTTATCAACCAATTCAAAGCGTGTGGCCAGGTACCCTACGGTACCTGGATACGAGGAGGAGGTAATTCGAAATCATCTGCGGGTACCTCCAAGCTGCAGTTATCAGCTTAAATATTTTTTTAAAACCTCAAAGTAATTTGAGCAATAAGAAAAAATACATAACGAACTGCTTTATTTTTATAGGTAGTTACTTCAAGGAGCTCCGTTATTATTTCGATATTTTATTCCTATGTGTGGAATATTCGCTGTTGTCAACGACAAAACAAACCAGGCTGCGCAGACCGTGCTTGAAGGTTTGAAGAAACTTGAATACCGCGGCTATGATTCGTGGGGAATTGCCATAAAACCTCTTGATCAAGATAACATTCAGGTTGATAAACATATTGGCAAAATCGGCGATGCACAAACAGAACTTCCAAAAGGTACAATAGCAATCGGCCATACGCGATGGGCAACCCACGGGGGCGTAACTGACACCAATGCGCACCCGCATCTCGACTGCTCCAAAACAATTGCGGTTATCCACAATGGCATCGTCGAGAACTATCAGGCGATAAAATCCGAGCTCATGAAAAAAGGACATGTGTTCATATCCGAAACCGATACCGAGGTAATCGCGCATCTTATCGAAGAAAAATCAAAAACTCAACCGATAGTCGAAGCGGTATTCGATACGTTTAACAGTCTAGTCGGTTCCAACGCCATAGCGGTTCTCGACGTAAAATCCCAAGCTATTATTACCTGCAGGAACGGGTCGCCGCTTGTGGTCGGCATATCCAGCGACACCTATTATCTTGGCTCGGACGTACCTGCTTTTCTAAAGTACACAAATAAAGTCCATTTCATGAAGGACGGCGAAGGCATCGTACTGTCAAAAAACGGCATTGAACTTTATGATTTGGTTTCGAAATCAAAAAAAACGCTGGAAACCCAAACGCTTGACTGGAAAGTTGAGGATGCGGAAAAATCCGGTTACCCGCATTTCCTGCTCAAGGAAATCATGGAACAGCAAACAACCATACCCAAAACAGCTGCTTTGAACGAAACCGAACTCGCCGCGTTATCCGACAAAATTAACAAGGAAAAATTTCATCCTGTCTTCATTGGTTGTGGAACAGCTTCGTACTGCGCATTGGCTGCCAAGTATTTTTTTGCGAACTTGGGAATAGAAACGCAGGCCTACGGAGCATATGAATATATGCCGTTCAACCGATTTTCCAACGAAAAAACCCTGCTCTTCGCCATATCACAAAGCGGAGAAACAGCCGATACGTTAATCGCGGTTAAGGAAGCGAAGAAAAAAGGCGCTCACATCGTCGCCATAGTCAATGCACGGGGATCAACGCTCGAACGCCTTGCAGATACGGTCCTTGCTGTCGGCGCCGGACCGGAAATAGCGGTTATTTCAACCAAGGCTTTTACTTCCCAGCTTGCTCTGCTCTATCTTCTTGGCAATTATGTTAAAGGGCAGTACAGACAAGCAAAACAAAAAATCCTTGCCTTGGGCAAAACATTGGAATCATGGATGAACGGAAACCTGCAAAACGAGGTTATAACGTTAGCTAAATCCATCATGAACCACGAAGATATGTTTGTCATTGGCAAACACCTTAACTATCCGGCGGGAATGGAGTTTGCCTTGAAAATCAAGGAGGCGAGTTATATTCATGCGGAAGCGTTTGCCGCCGGGGAATTGAAACATGGAGTCATCACGCTCATCCAAAAAGGTACGACGTGCTTCGTCCTCGCCAGTAGCGATGAGGTTAAGGATGAAGTACTCTCCAGCGCTGCAGAGTTGAAAGCACGGGGCGGTCATATCGTAGGCATCGCACCGTTTGCGTCACCGGAATTCGATATGTCGGTACGGACGCCGGATGCCGGAATATTGACCATATTTGCCAATATCATCGCAGGCCAGCTTCTCGGTTATTATTTGAGCATTGGCAGGGGAGCGGATCCTGACAAACCAAGAAACCTGGCAAAAAGCGTAACGGTAAAATAATAACAGGTGCATTTCTTTAATTCGGGTAATGGCATTTTTTATATTTTTTACCGCTGCCGCACCAGCAAGGATCGTTGCGACCGATCTGTTTATGGGAAGCTCCCGGAGGAATGACTTTGAATCCTTGTTCTTGTCCAGATTGCGTTTCTTGATTTGTAGAAGCAGTCGCCATATTAGACGTCGTTAA
>CAZFQZ010000026.1:0-11578 GCA_964521305.1 uncultured Gammaproteobacteria bacterium | reverse complement strand
GGATGTATCTATTAAATCATTAAAAATTGTCTTGACAATGGGGGGAGGCATAGTATTACCAAAGAGGATTACCGGCACAGTATTTTTAACTTCGATAACACTCCGGAAAGAGAAAAGCTCACTCAGGATTTTTGGAAAGGAAAAGGATTGGTGGAACCTCGTTCATTTTATAACAATCAAAGAGAGTTAAAAACTCTACTTTATGACAGCAGTTATATCAGTAATTCTTAATTACCCAAGAATAAATATGAATAAAACCCTCAAAGATGACATCACTGCCCAAAGCAGAAGAGACTTTATAGATTATAAGAATATGTATAACGGATCAGGGTTTTTTGAGATTGAAGTAGAGGGAAGAAAGACAAATATTCGAACAAGAACAGGTGTTTGTGATAACTGGAATATAAATTCAAATAATCTAATCGCATTAGACATGTCTGAACACTCTTCTTTTATTAATGCTTATGTGTTTTGCATTTATGATAAACAAATATTACGTTTGTATACGGTAGGTTGGATTTTCTTTCATGAGCTTTTGAAAAATGCTTTGCTAACTACAGAAAACGGTAATACCTATTTGGTAACGTCAATAAAAGAATTACATTCGATGTCTGATCTAGTAGAAAAATCTTCGAAAAATCTATAATAAATGAAACATTACACAAAAATACCAAATGAGATTTTGAGTGTTTGTCGATTTTCTCTATCTGCGAGGTTGCTTTATTGTATTCTTCTAAAATATTGTGGTCAAAAAGATCATTGTTGGCCAAGTCAAAATACATTAGCAAAAGAAATGGGTTATAAATCACCACGCAGAATAAGATCTGTTTTGGGAGAGCTTGAACGAGGAGATATGGTTAGTAAAAAAAGGAGAGGGTTTAATAAAACAAATAACTACTATGTAACCAAATTGTTCAACTCTGATGGGAATTCCGTTTCCTGTATGGTAAGGAAACCTACTTCCTCTCATTTAGGCAAGGACATACCTTCATATAAGGGAATTAAACATCCTCCTAAAATAACTTATTTAAAAGAAAAAGATAAAACCAATCTTGCAAATTTTGAAAAAATGAGGAAAGTATTGATAAAAAAAGGAATTATACGATCGAAAGCGAAAGATATACGAAAGGAATACGAATCAAATAAGTGAATGAATAATGAATCAATATTGAATTAAAAATAAGGAAAATTGTAATATTTGCTCAATTAAATATAATTTATTATAATTAAATTAAAGTTATAAATTTATTAGATTAAAATGAAAAACTGTTTCATTTATATTCGTGTTTCTACCGATGAACAGGCGACTGAGGGTTACTCTCTCGATAACCAAAGACGAGCCTGCAGAGAGTACGCAGTAAACAAAGGGTATGTGGTCAAAGGCATATTTATAGACGATGGCCGGTCTGGAAGAACGGCAAATCGACCGGAATTTCAGGAAATGCTTGACAAACTCAAAGAAAAGCAGGCAGAAGCGGTTGTTATTTATAAGATTGACCGGTTCGCTCGCAATATCACTGACTTTTCACGGATAAGAAAGGAATTTATCGAGGCGGGAATAGATTTTCATTCGGTTATCGAGGGAGATTTGAGCAACGGATCAAGTCTAATTGCTAACATTTTCGCTTCTGTAGCCGAATGGGAATCGGAAGTCAACGGAAAACGCACCAAAGATGCGTTAGAGCAGAAATTTCGCACTGGTTGGCAACCTACACCCCCTCCAATCGGTTACCGGAGCGTTGGTGGGGAAAAAGAAAAAAAGACCTGTGAACCCGATCCCTATACCGCTCCAGTCATAAAAGAATTGTTCGGACTATACGCGACCGGCAGCTATTCTCTCTGGGAACTGCAAAACTGGTTAAGCGACAAAGATATTATGTCAAAAAATGGTACAACCATCGGTCATTCAGTAATTGATAACATTTTGAGGAATCCTTTCTACTATGGTTTAATCCGGTGGCACGGTCAATCAAAAGTCGGTAAGCATGAGCCGATTATCGACAAGGATTTATTTGATACCTGCCAGTATGTTTTAGCCAAGCACAGAAGTTTTCTTATCCGGAAAAGAAAACACAACTTTCTACTCCCCGAGGGTTTGCCTACTGTGCTGATTGTGGACAACGCTACACGGCTGAGTGGCACTATGATGCTCACAAGCTGAAGAAAAGAGGCGGTAGGATAGGTTATTATCATTGCCCCAAGCATAATAAGAACGGTTGTCCTGCTCCGTATGTCGAATTAGATAGTTTGGAAAAACTTATCAAAGAACAATTCCGGCACGTACAATTTGCACAGAAGTTTATCGATCTTGTCGTTGCTAAAACAAAACAAGCAATCGGTGAAAGTAGGCAGTACCTAGATTCCCAAAGGATGCAGCTTCTCAATCGAAAAACTTCTCTGGAGACAAAAAGAAATAAGCTTGAAGATGCGCTGCTGGATGAAACGATTGATCCGGAAGCCTACAAAAGAATACACGTTAAGATTCAGGATAAGATTTATAAAATCAATGAACGGATCGAAGACCTTGAATTGAAAGTTAATATCGACATGAATTTAATCGAGGAAGTATTAGCGTTTACCAGAAATATCTATAAAACTTATTTCAGCGCTCCTCCTTTCCTCAAACGACATTACCTCAGGTTTTTCTTTGATAAGATTTTCGTCAAAAATGGAAAAGTTGTGAGAACGGAGCCAACGCCGATTTTCGCTCTACTACAAGCAAATCAGGCGGTTATAATAGCGGACAATCAGCTCCCCCGACTGGACTCGGACCAGTAACCTTGTCGTTAACAGCGACCTGCTCTACCAATTGAGCTACAGGGGAATAGATTTTAAAAGTTCTTTGCCAAATCCGCTTTTGAAATATTTTTCTCGTACTCTATCTTCTTTTCTGTTCCCAACCGCTTCCTTATCAATTAATTTCCAAGGAACATAACCTTTCGTGGAAAAAACATATCCAGAATTATGTTCAATAACTCTCCTTTGTAGATTTGAACTTAATCCAACATATATCCTCCCATCTTTTAAGCTCTTGATTGCGTAAACAAAATACATGTATTTATTATAGCGCGACCTCCTTCCTGCCTGCCGCAGGCAGTACCAATTGTGAGGGGATAAAAATTATCAAAGAGCACATATATTTTAGCAAATATTTATCTACTATGATCTCAATTTGCGTTTTGATGAAAATTAAAGTACATTGAGAATAGATCGCGAGGTGATACGAGTGAAAGAAAAATTACATCCTCATAAAATCGGTCTCGTTCTAGGAACGCTTCTTGGATTAGGGCATCTGTCTTGGTCTTTTTTAGTCGCAATCGGGTTAGCAAAACCACTCATGAACTGGCTGCTGTCAATACATTTCATCAGCCTTTCATATTCGCTAGAACCATTTGCGTTTGGCAACGCAGTGATACTGATCGTCGTCGCGGCGGTTTGGGGTTACGTCGTGGGATATGTATTTGCCTTAATCTGGAACTGGATGATGAAAAACAAACTATAAAGCAATCGTTGTTATTTTTTTTCCGTGGATTTTATCATAGTGAGATCTGCCTGATCGATGATACCGTTATGGTTCAGGTCCAGGTCGGAAGCATAAATCGGGTTGTCACCACTTAAGGTTTTTCCAACGACTTCGTTCCAGCATCTATCCCCTTTTTTGCATCCGATATGCGATGAGATATAGTTTTCATCAACCGCGTCAACCGTTCCATCCTGGTTTATGTCGCCTATTGCATAGGTTGTTCCGGAATACTTGTCATTTGAAGAATTTGACGATTGGAATAAGCCTATTCGTATGATAAAAATAACCAGTACAATAACCGCAACAACGATAATTCCGCTAACAATAAACATTTTTCCCGACATATACTCATCATAGCTCTTATTGGAGTTCAAAATCAAATGGAGTTAATTTTCGCCGCCATGATGAAGTCGTTCTGCGAGAGACCCTTGAGCGCAAAAGTAGTAAGCGATACCTTCACTTTATTCCATCCGTGTATGAACATATTCGGGTGATGCTGTTCCTCTTCCGCAACAATACCCACTTTGTTGACAAACTTTAAAGCTTCCTTGAAGTTCTTGAACGTGAAATCCTTTTCTATTTTCTTGTTTTCGACAACGCTCCAACCCTGAACTTTAGGCATGTATTCGGTAATCTGTTCCTGTGTGAATGACTTCATCCATCCTTCACACGCCTTACATTTTAGAGATGTCAGATCCTGCATATTCAAAACGGCAATGTTAACGGCATATCGTTCGCTTCCACATCGTCAAGGTATTTTACCCAATCGACTTTAATCGGAATTTTTCCAAGTTCGTTGAGATACTGGACTTCTTTGTTTTTTATGCCGAAATCGAACAATTCCTTGGTAAGCAAAACGTCATCCATACAGTACTTTTTCAATTCTTCCCATTTCCCTTCCTTGTAATAATCGATTGCCATCAATCCGTGACCAGTTTTTTTCTTTCCGAGCGTAGCGGAGATAAGGTCGTTCAATGCAAGCCTTCTGCCGATTTTCTCCCGGATATCTTCGAGAATGTCGAAAACCCTGAATACCTCTACTTTGCCGGGATAATACGCCTGCAAAACGGGGATGTCAAAACTCCGCACGTTATAACCGACGATGTATGAAGCATTTTCCAGGACACCAAATAACCCATGCAGTTCTTTTTCGGTAAATACTTTGGGTTGTTGATCCTTGTAATCGAAAATCGCGACTACCGTAATCCCTAATTTTTTCGGGTCGCTGTACTCCCTGAATGTATGCTTTGTTTCCAAATCAAGAATAACCGGATGTTTTTTCATATTTCGACTATGCTCAGTATTATAATGAGTTCAATTTAATTAAGTTTTCTTCTTGCCTGTTGCTCCCTGAATATTTCCATTTCAACCGCCGGCGAAGACCTGGCAATCTGTTCTTTATGTAAATTAAGTTTGTTCAACTCAGTCTGTAATTTCTGGTACATCGAATCGAAAATCCTGAAAAACGTGTTTTTTTCTTTGATCGAAAGCCGTTTATATTCATGCTGGAACAATTCGTCCAGCTTTCCCAGACTCCACAGCAGTTCAATGAGCTGCTTATCCTGCAAATTGAACACCAGTATGTCCCCCTGCATCGGCTTGATCTTAAACTGCATCATGCGGATCTCGTCAAACATGTCCTTGTAACCCGGTTTGTGCGATATGGTTTTTTGGAAGTTGTTAAAAATCTTAAGGACATCATTACTCTTTCTGCTTCTCATAGGTTATAATTATGGAATGATAAAGCAAAAATTGCAAGAGGATCAGCTTAATGCTCTAAAATCGGGCGATAAGGATAAACTGAGTATTCTCCGCTATATAATCGCTCAGATCAAAAACAAGGAGATAGAAAAAAAGGCCGATGCGACCGACGATGAAGTAATTTCCATATTGAAAAAAAATGTGAAGGAACTCAAGGAATCCATCGATGCCTTTACGAAAGGCGGCCGGGCCGATCTGGTTGCGGAATACGAAAAACAGCTGAGACTGGTTATTCCATACCTCCCCGCGGAAATATCCGAAGAAAAACTTATCGCCGCAATCAGGGATCTTATGGAGAAAAACAAAGATGCCTATCAACAAAATCCGAAAATAATCATCGGCGTCTGCATGAAAGAATTGAAATCAAAAGCGGATCCCTCGCGGATCATGAGAGTACTGAACCAGCTGATTGTCAAGCAATGACCCTCAATACAATATGATTGGCTTATAATATAAGATATGAAACTTCTGAAAAACCTGTTACTGGTTATTTTCGTGCTATTCCTGGGTTCTTCTCTGATCAAGAATATTTTTGATTATCGTGATAAATTGAGTTTTTACCAGCAGTACAAATTGGCGTATGACCAGGAAAAACAGCAGAACGTCGCTTTGCAAACGGAAATTCTCAAGAAAAAAGATCCGAATGAACTGGAAAAAACCATACGTAATAAATTGAACCTGCTGAAACCAAACGAAATCTCAATTATTCTTCCGAGTCCGACTCCCACGCCGATAATTATCACGCCGACCCCAGCTCCAAACTGGCAGCAGTGGATACAGTTATTTACTCATTAGTCTTTATTTTTAGAGCAATTTCCTGTATAATAAATCATATTTACGGGGTAGTGTACGGTTGCACGGGAGGCTCATAATCTCCTAGACCAGGTCCAACTCCTGGCTCCGTAACCAGGTACCAATTCGATACCTGGCTTAGCGCTAGGTACCTGAGGGAGGTGCAGAATTACATTTCCTATAACTTGCATGAAATTCTACTTAGACTCACTGAGGATTTATGTAAAAGATATCACGAACACAAAGATAGATATTGCAAATCTACAAAATTTTATCTTCCATTAACTTTGATTCATTATGAAGCGTACAAAAATAAAAAAGATGCAAAGAGAAGAGAATTATATCTTAAAACTAACAAAGGTAAAACACCCTTAATGACAATGTTAAAAGAATTTTTTAGAATGCTATAATTGACTTATGACTAACTTTCTTCTTTCCATTATTATTCCTGTATATAATGAAGAAAAAAACATCGATGCCCTGCTGAAAAGACTGACTCCTATCATCAAATCATACGATTATGAAATAGTTTTCGTCAATGATGGCTCAAAAGATACGACCGCGGAAACAATCAAAAAACTCGGATCAAAAGACAGGAAAATCAAACTCATTTCGTTTACGCGGAATTTCGGACACCAAATGGCTCTTGCTGCAGGTTATGTGACCGCAAAAGGCGACTGCGTCATTACCATGGATGCGGATTTGCAGGATCCTCCCGAAATCATACACGACATGGTGGAACGATGGCAAAAAGGCGCAAAGATCGTCTATGCAAAACGCCAGGAACGCAATGTCGATAATTTCTTCAAAAAACAAACCGCTCTTCTCTTTTATAAATTTATAAACTTTCTTTCGGATACGCCGATCCCGGACAACGTCGGTGATTACAGGCTTCTCGACCATGAGGTTGTGGAGTTTCTGAACAATTTGCCGGAGCATTCCAGATTTTTGAGGGGTTTGGTTGCCTGGGGAAACTATCCGACCGAATATGTCTATTTCAAGCGCGAAAAACGCAACGCGGGAGCAACGAATTATACGTTTTCGAAAATGGTAAATTTTGCCTTCGACGGCATTACTTCTTTTTCTATTAAGCCTCTTCGTATTGCTTCATACATAGGATTCGCGACCGCAACTCTCGGATTCATCGGGATTATATACGAATTAATACGAAAATTGCTTCGTCCCCAATTCTATGTTATTGGTTGGACAGGGCTCTTCGTAAGCATTATGTTCATCGGTGGCATCCAACTCATAACTATTGGCATTATCGGAGAATATGTTGGTAAAATATATCAAGAGATCCAGAAAAGACCTCGATATCTCATTAAAGAGAAAGTTAATGTATGAAATATATCGGGTATATCCTTATCTCCATCGGTTTGGCGCTGCTTCTGTTTGTTGCGTATAATTATTTCAAAGGACAAGATAAAATGGCTTCACCGATTCCCGAAGAAAACGGTATTAAAGTAATTTTTGTTACGCCGACGCCGTAAGCAGATCACGGTCCGGTACCGATCTGGAAGTGAAAGAGAGCTCCCGATCCTCCAAGAAACAGGATATCAATAATCTTCAGTATAAGGAAAGAGCTCATAAAGAGTATGAATCCCAGGACTGCAAATTTCAATGTACCCTGCGCTTTTTTTACCTGCTCGGGATTGCCGAGCGAGGTTAAATAGCGGAACGCTCCGATTACCAACATAATGAATAAAACCAGTATGATCAAACCTGAGGATACGGCCAAGAGGTTATTAAAAACCGGTTCAAGGCATTTTAACGTAGGTACCCCATCCACCACGCAGTTACCCCAGTCTTGTGTTTGCGCGTATACAGGAATTGCCGTCAAAAAAAACAGTGGCAACAGATGTGATATTTTTAAGAGGAGTTTTTTTATCACAGTTAGGTGAAAGAAATTACTGAATCAACCGTTGGAATCGAATCGGTTTTGTGATACCGAGGCCTGATCCTGCAGGAAACAACACCTGTTCAACCACGCCGACAATCGCCAAAACCGCAAATATCAGAATAACGCCAATCAGCGCATTCATTATCTTGTCCCGTGCCTTATCAACACTTTCTTTATTCCCACCGGAAGTAATCCATGAAAACGCACCCAAAAGCAGATAGAGCATTGCAATAAGACCGGCGACGACAAAAAATGTTCTGATAATAAAGGTTAAAACGTCTCCAAAGTTAGGAATGGTAAAACCGGGGTTAATCGTACTCACCGTATAATCACCCGACTGTGCATACACTACCGAAATTAGATTCAATTTTAAAAGGAGCGTATTGATAATGTTCATAATATTGCAAAAAGTATAGTTAATATTTCCTGGCTTGTCAAGCGCGTGATGAGCAAACCTATTTTTTTTTCATGAAATACATAACCGTACCTATTGCACCTATTCCGAGCACTGCCAGAATCAAAATAATAGGAAGAAGGTTTGACTGTGACTGGGACTGAGTAGACTGTACGGGAGATGTGTTTGGTTGGTTTTCGGGAATCGCGGGATTGTTCTGATTCTGCGCTTGGATAAGCTGCCCGTTTTTGTTTCTATATGCATACAAATTGATTTTTTGTGCGTCGAGATACTGCGCATTCTCCGCTATAAATTGTGATGTCTTTACGGGACTGGAGACGCCGGTCGAAGACGTATATCTGATACCGAAAGCCATCGGCGGCACATATTCGGACGATACCCGATAAAATCCGTTTGCATCGGTTGTTGTTTCATATGCGGCTTTGCTTGAACCGTTCAAATACAGACCGACTGTGGCGTCCGACAACGTCTTACCATCCGATCCATATGCATACCCTTCCAAATAGTTTGGTATAGGATCTATGGTCAATATCACGGCGTTTTTCGTCAGTTCCGGCGTAGGTGTTACTTGCAGATTTGTATAGTCCGGTTTGATGAATTCAATATCCCCGACCATCTCGGTCGGCTGAAGTTTGGATAACTGATATGCTATATGGAATCTTCCTAATTTATCCGCCGAGGTTGTCATCAATAGTCGTGTACGCACGAACCCGCTTCCTTCTGGTTTTTTGCCGTATACGTTTATGGCGGCCAAGGGATGAGAAACCCTCCCGTCAACGATAAAAGTATTGGCGGATTTATCCAAAACCGGAAAGTAACCGATAACCTGAATATTCGAATAATATGGCGTTGTTTTTGAAACGATCGGAATATCCCTATGCTGCATAGCGCCTTTTTCCACGATATCTCCTCCACCATATATGTCCGAATAGATTTTGGAATAATTCGGATTGAGGTCGGTAAGATTACTTGGAAAAGTGAAGTTGGGTGCGGAAACATCAATTTGATAGGTGCCGTTAGGAACATAAAACGAAAATTCACCGTCTACCTGAGTCAAATATGGATTCATGATGGAATATGCATCATTTCCTGTCACCATGGTATATTGCCCATCACTTCTTTTTTTTAAAAGATTTAGGGATACGCCAGTAACGGGTTCCAGACTTTTACTATCAAATACGATACCATACGGATCCCAGTTTATCGAAGCACACCGTGATAGAGCGCCTTCGAAAGTAAACGTTCCCTGTTGTACGCCCCCTACACCCATTTCCACTTGGGTAGGAGCAACCAAATTCAGTGCAAGCCATTTCCTTGGATGTGCGGCCGGAGTCCTATCCTGCATCTGGAGTGGTTCAGCCAATTGATATTTGTATGGAGGATTATACGCGGCCGCATAAATTGGCGGAACAATTTGCATACCCAATCCGCTGCTTCCGCCTCCCCCACCTGATCGAATTGAAAGTTTACCGGCATTATTTGCATAAACAGTGCTTGGATCTATCTTTTGACCCACACTATTATATAGTCCCTGAAACTCGTATCCAACCAACTGATTCAGTTTGTTTACCCCGTTATATCCCAGTAATTGTTGATCCAACGTTCCCTCACCGCTTGTGCAGAAACTTCCTTGATTCGTTCCTATGCAGACAAATACCGTTGTTTGCACATTGGGTTTCGGCAAATCTCCTGCCTTAGTCGTGAGCTTCGCTCTATGTCCAGCTACGACATTAGGACCTGTGGCACAATTAGCTCCCGGATCACTACACTGGACAGAATTCAAACAATGCCACACCATTACCGGTTTAGCTAACTGAACTGTCGATGCGGAAACCGAGGAAAAAAATGCAGACAAGAAAAACAAAAATATTATTGATACTATTCTCTTCATATTTTTTAAGACTATCATATTACAAAACTAAAAGTCAATATGTTTCTGCGAATCAATACACGGTTTTTTTCTGTTTATTCATGATATACAGTCCGAGCATCAATCCCGCTCCGCCGATGAGGAAAAATAAGATTGCTCCAATAATAAGAAGCACATTGTTGCTTTGAGCGGCAACAATTGTTTGAAGTTGTCCATTTGAGGAATTTTGATTCGTTACGCCAAACGCCATTTCCTTTGATGCGGGTTTTGCCGGTGCTGTGGTAATTGAAGTTGTGGAGCCTATTGATCCTCCTAAGGTGCTTTTGTTGAGATTAATTTTATGATCACTTAAATATGTCCTGTTATCCGCCAAAAAAGTCGATGTACTTATAATCATCGGTTTTGTCTGGGAATTTGAGTATTTAATAACATAGGGGGCATCCGGCAATACGTTGGCGCTGACGCTATAGAGACCGCTCGCATCGGTTTTCGTCTGGATGTACGGTTTATTCGCATACGTCAGATACACGCCTACGGTAGTGTTTGACAAAGGATGATCCTGACTGTCATATGCATATCCTTGCAACGAGCTCAAGATCGGCTGAAATCTGAAACTGCTTGATATAATCGGCGCTGCGTCGACGTAGGAAAATTTGCGAAGCACATAGGAAATAAACGTGTTGATGGGATTAGATGATCGCGTCAATGCGGTTAAATCCGCTTTATCAAGTTCAAGGTCTCCGAAAGATTCTGTCGCCGAAAATTTTGACTGGTTGATCTCCAGGGAAAACTTGCCGAATTTATCGGCTTGGGTCGTACCTACCAACCGATCCCTCACTAAAGTCTGATTCTGATTGTTTTCGGGAATAAGCGAATATGCTTTGATCGTAGTGAACGGGTGCGAAATGACGCCGTCAATCAATATCGTATTTGTCGCTTTATCCAGATTATAAAAATACCGAACCAATTTTGCTGGATAATGTATCCCTTCTCCTTGGGAATCAAGAGGAATATCCCGATGTTCAACCGTACCCTGTTGCACTATATCGGTCCCTGTGCTGCTGGGATAGATATCGCTATAAATATTCGAATATGCTGAATTCAGTTTGGAAGCATTGTTAGGAAATGTGTAATTCGGAGCACTGGCCGATAACTGATATGTTCCGTCCGGCACTACAAAACTGAATCCACCATCTTGTTTAGTAATATATGGATTTATAATAGCTCCTCCAAGAATTTCTTGCGGTGATAAAAGAGTGAATTGACCATTATCGCGTTTTTTTAACAACTGAACTGTGGCTCCTGGAATCGGTT
>CAZFQZ010000025.1:0-13666 GCA_964521305.1 uncultured Gammaproteobacteria bacterium | reverse complement strand
GCTGCTCTTGATTTTTTAATTCTCTTTTTTCTCCCCTTTTTGATCAGTTGGTTGATCGTCGGCATAGGTATGTAAAAATCCACCATAATATTTCTCGATCAATTCCTTGGTGACGGGAATTAACCTGCCAATTATAACATTTTCCTTCAGTCCTAACAAGTAATCGATGTGGCCTTTAATTGCCGCACTGCTCAAAACATTGGTTGTTTGTTCAAACGACGCCGATGAAAGCCATGAGTCGGTGTATATGGCTGCACGGGTAACGCCGAGAATAGATACTTTACCGGTTGCCGGTTTTTCTCCTTTAGCCAGGACGCGTTTATTTTCTTCTTCGTAGCGTATTCTGGATACGACTTCATCTTTAATGAATGACGTGTCTCCTTCGTCCTCGATAATCACCTTGTCGCTCATTTTACGTATGATTACCTCGAAATGTTTGTCATGGATGGCAATTCCCTGAGATTCGTACACCTTTTGAATCTCATCCAGCAAATAAATTTGAGCGGATCTCAGTCCTTTGATGGCCAAAATATCACTGACGTCGAGGTGTCCTTCTGAAAGAGGAGTGCCGGTCGGAATGAGTTCCCCGTCCTTGACTTTCAGTTTCTGGGATATCGGGATGACAAACTCCTGCTCTTTGACCTGCGCCTCTTTGTTGTTTGAAGTGATTTTGACCGCAAATACTTCTTTTTCCGTATCTTCCTGCACGGAGACCGTACCTGCGATTTCGCTGATTGGCGATACAATCTTCGGTGTTCTGGTTTCAAACAGTTCTTCGACCCTTGGCAAACCCTGCGTCACGTCGGAAATGACGATTCCTCCGAAGTGACGGACTTTCATGGTAAGTTGGGTGCCAGGTTCTCCGATCGACTGTGCAGCCATGACACCAACAGGAACACCGATATCTACCAGTTTATTTACCGAAAGATCAATACCGTAGCATTTCTGGCATACGCCATGGCGTGATTCACAATACAGCGGAGAGTGCACGACCAGTTCTTTTATTCCCGTTTTTTCTATTTTCGCGATAATATCGTCATCGATCAGTTGATTCGCTTCAACGATTCCCTCAATTGCCTGCGCGGTGAAACGTCCTTTGATGCGCTCCTTGAATTTTTCTCCCCGAGCCATGGTGACGCTGATTTTCAGACCTTCTTTGGTGCCGCAGTCTTCTTCGCGGACGATCATATCATGGGCGACATCCACCAGGCGACGTGTCAAATAACCTGCGTCAGCTGTTTTAAGAGCAGAGTCGGTTAATCCTTTTCTGGCTCCTCGTGCGGATATGACGTACTCAAAGATGGATAATCCTTCGCGATAGTTCGATTTCGTCGGAACTTCGATGATTTTACCTAACGGATCGACCACAAGCCCTTTCATGGCGGACAATTGCTTTAGTTGTTCTTTTGAAGCTCTTGGCCCTCCTGATTTTATACCGAGCTTAATCGGGTTTTCTTCGTCAAGCGCGTCCCATGTTTTGTTTGCAAGCTCTTCGGTCGTATCGATCCACAATTTGTTTGAATAGCGACGTTTTTCCTCGAGCGTTAACAGACCCTTTTGATAATTTTTCTCGATTTCGTTAATTTGATGTTCGGTTTTATTGATGATGCCGGTTTTTTCCGGAATAATGGCGCAGTCGAATATCGAAACCGAGAGACCGCCGGAAATCGTTGCTCCCCAGAAACCGATATCCTTCAATTGATCAATGATTTCGCCGACTTTGAGGTTGTTGAACAGCTTCATGGCCTTGACTACGATATTTTTGAGGTCGGCCTGTTTTATATCATCATTGATGAATCTCAGTTCGTTTGGTAAATACTGGTTAAATAAGATCCTGCCGCAGGAAGTTCTTACTATGTTATTCGCGATCCGTACCATAATAGGTTGCCTGAGTACAATTTTGTTATGATGATATGCGTTCAGAGCGTCTTCTTCGTTTGTAAACGCCTTGAGTTCTTCGTTTTTCACCTGAGCATATTTTGTATCGAGCGTAGTGACGTAGTAACATCCTAATGCCATTTCTTTATTAGGTAGTACGATAGGCGAACCGTCGGAAGGTTTCAGCAAGTTCTGATACGGCATCATTCTGCTTTTCACCTCTTCGATCGCCTTTTGAGATAACGGCAAAAAGACGCCCATAGCATCTCCATCGAAGTCCGCATTGTATCCTGCGCAGACAGTCGGATGGAGTTTTATTGCGTGCGAATCGGTCAAAACCGGATAAAAAGCAAGAATCGAAAGTTTATGCAAGGTCGGCGCTCTGTTTAAAAGCACCGGATGGTCCTTAGTTATTTCCTCAAGGATATCATAAACAACCGGCTCTTTTTTCTCCAGGAAATTCTTGGCGCTTTTAATGTTCGGTGCCAAACCGCGGATGATGATTTCGTGCAGAAGGAATGGTTTGAACAGCTCGATGGCCATTTCCTTCGGAATGCCGCACTGGTCGATTCTCAATTCGGGACCGTCTATGATAGTGGACCGTCCCGAATAGTCGACGCGTTTACCCAAAAGGTTTTGCCTGAATCGACCTTGTTTTCCGCGGAGAATATCTGATAAGGATTTCTGTACTTTTGACGCGACTCCCTGTGTTCTTGATTTACCGCGTGATTTTTGAAGGTCGATGAGAGAGTCGACCGCTTCCTGTAACATTCTTTTCTCGTTCCTCAAGATGATCTCGGGGGCTCCTAAATCAATAAGCTGCTTCAACCGGTTGTTTCTGTTGATTACCCTCCGATAAAAATCATTCAAATCCGAGGTTGCAAACTTGCCGCCCGGCAACTGTACAACAGGCCTTAGATCCGGTGGAATGACGGGAAGTACGGTCAGGACGATCCATTTAGGTGATATCTTTGCCTTAATGAATGATTCATAGACTCGTACTTTTTTCAATAACTTGTTTCTTTTTTCACCTTTCGCTTCGGTAAGTTCTTTCAATGCATTGGAATATTCTTTCTGCAAATCGATGTTAGTGAGTATCTCATATAACACTTCGGATCCCATGCCGACTATGAGAAAATCTTCGATGCTTTTTTCCTTCAGATATAAATAATCGTCTTCTTCCATGGTATCCAGAACCTTGATGGATTTGACCATTTTTACCAACCTGTCGAAAAATGCGTTTTTTTTCATTTTTTGTTCCGCAAACTCATCGGTTACGATTTTCAGTTGTTCCCGTTCCTTGAATTCGATTTCCTGCCTTGTTATCTCTTTTTGTTCCTTGTTGATATTCTTTTCCTGCATGTTTTTTTTCTGTTTATCAAACTCTGTATGTACTTTTTCCTCGTTTTGCTTGAATTCAGTTTCCATTATTTTGAATTCTTCTTTTTTCGCTTCTTCAAGTTTCTGCAGCGCTTTTTTCTGTTTTTCCTTGTCAAAATCTTTTACCAGGTATAAGGCGTAATAGATGATCCGTTCGAGGGCTTGAGGCGGGATGTCGAGGATTGTGCTTAAGACCGATGAAGGCCCTTTGAAATACCAGATGTGCGCGATGGGGGATGCGAGTTTGATGTGTCCCATGCGCTCGCGTCTGACAGCCGAAGTAGTGATTTCCACGCCGCAGCGGTCACAGACAATGCCTTTATATCGCATACGCTTGTACTTGCCGCAGTAACATTCGTAATCCTTGGTCGGTCCGAATATGCGTTCATCAAAGAGTCCGTCTTTTTCCGCCCTGAATGTCCGGTAGTTGATGGTTTCCGGTTTGGTGACTTCACCATGCGACCAGCTCATGATCGCTTCCGGTGAGGCGAGCGTGATGCGTAATCCGGAAAAATCGACTAAATTTGCATCTTCCATGTTACTTGATGTAATCAATTGATAATCCAAGGGCATTGAGTTCTTTTACCAAAACGTGGAATGATTCGGGTACGCTTGACTGCGGAATATCGATACCTTTGATGATGGATTCAAATGCTTTGGTTCTGCCGCGCACGTCATCGCTTTTGATCGTCAACAATTCCTGAAGTGTGTACGGAACACGGTGCGATTCAAGAGCCCAGACTTCCATTTCGCCAAATCGTTGACCACCCATTTGTGATTTGCCGCCGAGCGGTTGCTGGGTAACCAGTGAGTACGGGCCGACCGACCGCGCATGGAATTTGTCTTCCACCATGTGGATCAGTTTCATTATATAGGTCGTCCCGACAAGAACTTTGCGTTCATATGCCTGACCAGACTGGCCGTCGTGTAACGTTACTTTGTTGTCGATCGGAAGACCGAGTTTTTTTAATTCGTTCGTGATGAATTCTTCTTTTATTTTTTCGAACACCGGTACTGAAATGATCGAATTCGTTTCCTTTGCAATTGTTCCCATCAGGTTCTCAAACAGTTGTCCGAGATTCATACGGGAAAGAATGGTAAGAGGAGAAATGATGACGTCTACGGGTGTACCGTCTTCCAGGTACGGCATATCCCATTCGGGGAGCACTTTTGAAATGACTCCCTTGTTGCCGTGCCGTCCGGCGAGTTTGTCCCCGACGGAGATTTTTCTTAACTGCGCCGTATTGACAATAATGCGTTTCAATACGCTCGGCTCAAGTTCATTCGGATCTTTCTTGCTGTCAATGATCTCGACATTGACGACCGTACCCCGTTTACCGTAGGGCATACGAAGCGATGTATCTTTTACGTCTTTTGCTTTCTCGCCGAAGATCGCGCGCAACAATCGTTCTTCAGCCGTCAATTCTTTTTCTCCTTTCGGAGCCACTTTACCGACGAGTATATCACCGCCTTTGATATCGGTGCCGACGAGAACAAGACCATCTTTGTCGAGATTCTGCAATACCTCTTCTCTGACATTGGGAATATCTCTGGTCAATTCTTCGGGACCAAGCTTGGTATCCACGAGATCCGCCACAAACTCCTCCATGGTTATGGAAGTAAGAAGATCTTCTTTGATGAGTCGTTCCGAAACAACGAATCCATCCTCGTATCCTAGACCGTTCAACGAAGTGTAGGCAACGACAAGGTTTTGGCCGAGCGCGAGTCTGCCGCTATCGGTCGAAGGCCCGTCGACGATAATGTCTCCTTTTCTAATTTTCTGTTCCGGTTCAACGCGCGGTTTTTGGTCGAAAGCGACGTCTTTATTTGTGCGTAAGTATCGTTCCAAATCATATTCGTATTTTTTTCCGCTTTTTCCTTTCATTATCACTTTTTGTCCGTCGATGTAGTCTATCTGGCCATCTTCCTGCGCAAAAACAGTTCTATTCAGCGATGCGCTGACTGTTTGTTCGAGTCCGGTTGCGACGATAGGAGCATCAGGCTTAACCAGCGGAACGGCCTGGCACTGCATGTGCGTTCCCATCAGGGCACGGCTCGCATCGTCATTTTGCAGGAAGGGGATAAGTGCGGCCGATGCGCCGACGACTTGCCTTGGTGATATGTCGATAAGATCAAGTTTTTCGACGGGGACTTCGATGATGTCTCCTTTATATCGCGCGACGACAACATCTTCAAGTATTTCGTTTTTATCGTTTATCTGTAGGGCATTGGAAGTAATGTAATATTGTTCTTCGTCATCTGCCTGAAGATATACTATTTCATTTGAAATTTTTACTTTGGTTTTTGTCCCGACTTTTTCTTTGACGAGCTTCTTATACGGTGTTTCCAAAAAACCGTATTTATTGACTCTGGTATAAAGGGCCATGTAGGTTACGACACCGATATTGGGTCCTTCAGGAGATCTGATAGGACAGATCCTTCCGTACTGGGAAGACGAGATGTCGCGGATAGAGAATGAGGCTCGTTCCTTTTCGATCCCTCCCGGTCCGCCGACCGTTATTCTTCTCAAGTTGTCAAGTTCGGATAGCGGATTGGTTTGGTCGACGATCGTCGAAAGCTGGCTTGTCCTGTAGAACGAGTTGATGGCGACAATTAAGGGTTTTGAGTTTACGATCTGCGACGGTGTTATGTTGAGATCGCCGGCAACGAGACTCATACGTTCCTTGATCTCCCGTTCGACACGGACCATGCCGACGCGAATACCGTACATGCTTACCAATTCTCCGACGGTCCGCAATCTTCTGTTGCCGAGATGGTCGATGTCGTCGAAGTCTCCTTTGCCGAGCGTAAGATTGACGAGATATTTGATGGTTTCCACGACGTCGGTTTTCGTCAGAAGCGAGTGTTCCTTATCAATGGGAAGATTCAATGCAAGTTTTTTATTTATTTTATACCTTCCTACGTCTGCCAGCGAATAGCGCCTGCTGCTGAAAAAAAGATTATTCAATGTTTCGAATGCGTTTTCCAGAATAAGAGGTTCGCCGGGCCTGACTTTGCGGTAGATTTCGAGTACTGCCTCGTTTTTGTCTTTGGTTTGGTCTTTCTTGAATGTCGGAATCAGGTATTTTTCCAGTAGTTCCTTGTCGAGGTCATTAAAATAACTAAGTAATTGGTTATTGTTTTCTCCGTCAAACGCTTTGAGGAAAACGGTTGCCAGGAATTTCCGCTTCTTGTTTACTTTCATCTCTATATAGTTGTTTTTGTTTATGGCGATATCGATCCACGCACCGATATATGGACGGATCTCCGCATTATAAAGGGTTAGACCTGTTGTTTTATCGATTTCCGCCGTGAAGTAGACACCCGGTGATCGTACTATTTGGTTGATAATCGCGCGTTCAATGCCGTTGATGATGAATGTTCCCCGTGAAGTCATTTTCGGCAGGTTGAAGAAATAGACGTCCTGTTTTTTTTCCGCACCGGTTTTTTTATTGACCAGCCGGAGTTTAAGATAGACAGGCGTGTCATAGGTCAATTTTTTCTGGAGGCATAGATCGAGCTCGTATCTCGGTTCGCCAAAAAAAATGTCCTCGAAATGAAGGACAAATTTTTTTCCCGTGTAGTCCTCAATAGGAAAAAATTCGTTGAGGATTTCTTTCAGCTGGACGGTAATGAATTTTTCCCATGACTCCTTTTGCACCGTAATAAGATCTTCTGGGTTTAAACCGCGATCTTCTTTTCCTAGGAGTATGTGTGTTTTGGGGTTATTCTTTGTGTGATCTGGTTTGCTCATCTCTTGCAGCCGAATGAAAATATTTTATTAACAGTAAAAAACCCCTAGAAATAGAAGGGGATCAAAAAAACTATTATAGCATACATGACGATACTATAAAAGTCAAGTGGTTTTAGGTTCTGTTTTACAGCGTTATGTTACCGTTTCCTGGATGTTCTGGGTCTTTTCTTCGTCGGTGTGTTTGATTTGATTATGAGATATGCGATAATGAGCGACGCTATGATAAGCGTCAATATCACTGGAAGCGTTTTGTTGGTTGTCGGATTTTGAGGTGGCGTGGGCACAGCGTTTTGTTGGTTGTACTGGTCATAATTTTGAGCTTGAGTCGATTGCGTATTATCCGATGGAGGTAGTGAATCCAGCATAGGATTGATATTGTTGTTTTTGAAATACGTTTTGTTTTCCGCCGCAAAAAAGCCCGTGGTTATGCCGGTCCCTTTTTGAGGGTACGCGATATGGTATGTTAAAACGGGAAGATTATCCGAAGTTATAGAGATGTAACCGTTATTATCAGTCATGGTTGAGTAATATGTTGATCCGTTGCCGTCCAAGACAATGGTCACCTCGCTGTTTTTCAGCGGTTGCCCGTCAGTATCATAAACATATCCCTTGATCGTCCGGAAAATAGGATTGAATATAATATCGTGTGTTACGCGGGCATGCGATTCGTCCGCATTCCCGGTCGTCAGGTCGACTTTAATGAGTTTTATCAAAAGAGGTTCCGCAGGAATATCGTTGTTGGACAGTACGATGGTCCAATAACCAAACTTGTCGGCCGCGGTTCTTCCGTATTCTTTGCCGGAGTTTTCGCCGACCAGGCTGACGATGGATAACGGATGGGATATTTTTCCTCCGTATTTGGTGACGGAACCGAAAACCATTTGGTCATATAATCCCGGCATATTGGTGATCTGAAAATGGGATGGAGGATTGTCGCCCGAATCCAACGGGATATCCCGATGCTGGGGATTTCCGGCCGTTTCTACGATCGGCTGACCGGGTTTATATATGGATGGACTGCCGTTACGCAGCGAATATGCCTTATAATAGTTTCCATTCAATCGGGGATTTGCGGTAAACGAGTATCCCGAAGGCATCTGCGACACATTCAGATAATATGTTCCCGGTTTGCTTAAGAAATTGAACATTCCATCCTGCTGTACTGTTTGAGGATTATTGGTGGTCTGGGTGAGATGTGATGGATTCAGGTTGTCGAATAAACCTACTTGAACTCCGGGGATGGGTTCGAGGCTCTGGCTGTCGAATACGCGTCCGTACGGATCCCATTCGATGCTTACGCATTTGGTGTCCTCAAACGTAAACGTTCCTTGCTGCTGTCCTCCGGCGCCGACAATATTCGGGTGCTCCACCCATGCGCCGTAGAACGCATACGGTATGTGACCGTTCAGGTCGCGCATGGTAACGGACGTTTTGATGAACGGAGATGTGGTGTTTACGGTGGCGACGACGGAACATTGTGTTTTCTTTTGGCTCGGCTGGCAGAATTCGATCTTGACCGCCTGGTCGCTCGGCAGACCCTGTCCAGTAAGGTTGAGTGTGACGGGACTCGGAGGTATGCGGGTTTGCCCTCCAGCCTGATTTGCCTTCAGGCATTTTTTCATTTCAGTCGGTATGATTTCCTGCTGGGCGTGAACGGTATGCGACTGGATGAACAGGAAACCGAGCGAGAAAGCTGCGAAAATAAAGAATAGCTTTTTCAGCATGATATAAACACTCTAACGAATTCTGCGGTATTTGTCAAATAAGGCATTACTTTTTTTCGTCTTCGAAAATCTTTCCTTCCTTGACGAAAAATCGTTTGACTTTTTTTTGCGTAGTCGGCGACAGGACTTTCATTTTATCCAGCAGGCTGTGTAACGTATGGGATTCGGGAGTGTCATGGTTCGTTTTTGCCGCTTTCTTCAATTCATCTACAATTTCAATACCTTTTTCCCTGATATCATCGCCGTATTCTTCGACCAATCCTTCCAGCGTGTCTTCCATATTTTCCGAAAGTTCGATGAGTTTTTTGAGCGTTTTCCTCCCCTGTTTCGTGCCAAGGAAAAAAGCAGCCGCGCCGGTTACCCCGGTTCCCAACAAGAAACCGAACCAGAACGAAGAAAGTTTATTGCTTGTTTTTTCCATTTTTTTTGTTGTGTATAATGTCGACGATCTTGAACATGGTTTTTATGCCGGAAAAAAAACCGAGAAATTCATTGAAACTGTGTTCGACGGATCCGCCGACTTTTTCGAATGATTCGACAATGCCGTTAATTTTTCTTAGTGCTATACGCAGCTCGCGCAGGACAAAAAAAAGTTGTATGCCGACGACGACGAGCAAAATCGTGCTAATAGTCAGTACGACGGTTAATAATAATTGTGTCGTGTCCATGATGAATATTTTAATTTTTAACTCCCTATATATGTACTATATGGATTTTCGGACAAAATAGCAAGATTATATTGCTCCTTTTTTGACTTTTTCGGCCACCAGATTATTGGCCCGTAATAGTTCGTCGTGTGATGTTCCTGCGTCAATCCACCAATCCAAGAGCTCGCAGTCCAACGTACCTTCATCGACATACCGGTTATTCAAATCCGTAACTTCGAGTTCGCCGCGGCCGGACGGTTTAAGCTCCCGTATGAAATCGAATACGCGCCGGTCATACATATAAATACCCGTTTGGGCAATGTTGGACTTCGGATGCTCCGGTTTTTCTTCGATGGAAATAACTCTGCCTGCCTTGTCTATTTCTATGACGCCGTATTGACCCGAGTCCGTCGGCATTTTCACTCCGTAAATAATCGCGCCTTTTTCTTTTGTATCCAACTTTTCGACAGCGGGTTTCAGATTTGTGTTGAATATGTTGTCACCCAGGATGACGAGTAGTTTGTCTTTTTTGGCGAATTCCTCGGCAAGCGCGATGGCGTTAGCAATGCCGCCTTTTGGATTCTGCTGGACCGCATAGTAAAATTTGATGCCAAATTCGTCACCGTCTTTCAGCAAATTGGCAAAGTCTCCTGCATGGTCCGGTGAACTCGATATCAACACCTCCTTGATACCGGCTTTGACCATGGATTCGATGGGGTAATAGATCATGGGTTTATTGTAGATGGGAAGCAGATGTTTGTTGGTGACCCATGTTAACGGTCGCAACCTTGTCGCCAACCCGCCGGCAAGTATTAAGCCTTTCATAGATCAGGGGAAAATAAGAATTTTTAACATGAATATGATCGTGAACGCGATAAGAATGTATTCTATCACACTCTTTAGATGGAGGGAATCGGTTATGATGTGATGGTAAATGCCCCATATGATGTAAAAAGACGCGAATGCCAAAAGCATGATAAATTCCAGCAGGCGGTCACCTTTAAACAATATGAGAGACATCAAAAAGAAAATGCCGGCGGTAAAAAGGAGTAGGTAATCGAAAAGATGGGTTGCGAATTCGGTTCTAATATGAGATATGAGATGGTTCATAATATAGCTCCCTTAGTCAGGAATATCAGGCCTAAAATAATAAAACCGATAAACATGAAATGCGCCAGATTTTTTCCGCTCACCCTGACGATGTGCAGTTTTGCCGCAAAATAAAAATCCAGTAACAGCGCGAGAAGGAGGAATGACATGAAAATAACATTTGAATTGAACAGAAAGGCGGCTAAATTGAAAGACTTTTGGTTGGACGCTTGTGCCAAGACAGAAGGTGGTGCCGTAGACGCCGATTCTTGAAGCGATGTCGTCGGAGCGATCGGTATCGTTGGTTTTGGCTCCTGGGCATTGGCTGTAGTTGTTTGCGGCTCTGTCTGTGCGACGGAAGTTCCGGCAAGAGGAGCGCCGAATTCCTGAACCACCAGAGTCGTCTGTTCGCCGTTTAAAATTCCGTCTGTCACGGCTATACCTATCTGTGTGTACTGCGTCCTCAAGATATTATCCCTGTGGGTGGGTGAATTCATCCAGGCATCCATCACACCTCGACTGAACATGAAATTCTTTGCCAGATTTTCGCCGGCGTACGAATACCGGTAGTGTTCGGCAAGGATAAAATCCCATGGCGTTTCGCCGGTCGGACTGTAGTGCGACCAGTAGTTTTTGGCGAACATGTCCTGCGCTTTTGCTTGCGCTGCCGCTGCGAGTTCATTGTTATACTGGAGATCGGGAAGTCCGTGTTGTTCGCGTTCCTGGTTGGTAAGTTGGAATATTTTATCGATCGAGATATCCGTTGCATAACCGAGCACGTTGTGCAGATTGGTATATTTGAATGCGAAGGTTAACATCAACGCAACGAGCAGATACATGGTTAAAAAGTCTGTGTGGAGTGCCTTTGCCCGGAAATTATTGTCTTCTTTTGGTATGAACAGACGATGAAAAAAAGTTTTTATGTTTTCCATATACCTTTTTTTATTTTAATCAAAACAGAAATAATAGTCAAAAGAGAGTAGGTCAATGGTAAAAGACTCAGTATGCGGACACGTTGGAGTTGATTATTCTGTTCCTGAACGTCTGCGATTCCCAATATTTCCCCTTCTCCAGTTAAACGTTTAATGGGAGTCGTCCTATATTGATTCATTGGTGTACGCGGAGATTTGGCTGTCGGTCTGCGGATAACGGATTTTACAGATAGAGTAATTGATTTAGGAATTTTTGTCGGCGTAGGTATCGGTGTTGCAGTGGGATCAATACAGGAATTATTAGCAAGATTTTTACTCGGTTCCTGCAGACAGAATTCGTCGGAATCCCATGATGTTCTTCCCAATGTTTTTCCCTGTGTTGAGAAAGAATACTCAAAACTGTCTTCTATGTTTTTTGCATAATCAAGCAATCTGACATTGTCTCCGTCGTTGTTGAACATGGACCCGGTCAATTCGTACACACCGTAGCCGTTTGCCGCCAGGTCAAGCGAGAACATTTTCGGAGAAGCTCCGGCATTTTCTATATCATCGATATACCATTTGAAAAGAACAACAGGAAAATCGTTTCTGTTAAACAGTTCAACCCATTCATGGTTGTTGTCGTCGGGATTCACCATGACCTCGGAGATGTATATATTGTTGTAAGAAATCGGGGTAGGAACAGGTGGGGGAGAGGAAATGGTTCCATTGTTCGATTGTTCCATTGTTGGAGTTGAAGTAGGTGTTGGTGCCGGCGTGATTATGCAATTTTTCTTGGTGCTATTATACTGTCCGAAACTTGCAGTTCCGGTTGCCCACGTGGCAGAACCGTCAGGGAGACGCATATAAACATTTCCTTGTCCCAGGCTTGATACATACGAAAAGGAATCAATTAATTGAGCATCTGATGATGTGGGTGGAGCAGAGCTATTAAATAATCGTACGCGATCTTCTTTTACTTTATTAAAACCAAAATCCCCGGAAAATACTTGGCACGAATTTGGCAAAAGTATAGTATTTTTATGTATCGTATAATAATTGCTTGTTCCTCCATTATCATTTATATACCAACCGGAAATATCCATAGTTTCCGTTCCAGTATTAATAATTTCAACCTGTTGTGGTGTCGGTTCGATAAGAAATTCATTGATAAAGATTGTGTTATCTGCAATAACCCTGCGACTTAATAAAAGGAAAAAGACTACTACAACAAATACAAATATAAATATATATGTATCCCAATGATTCGAATGATTGGAATACATTATTTTTTGCAATTTTCTCATAGCAATATAACCATATAACAATGTAACAATCAATGCCTTTTTGTCAACGGATTATATGCTACAAAAATAGGAGTTTATTTGATTACTTCGGTATCACACATTTGAGAATAGTGTGAGTAAAAATGCTCATTTGGTCCATATAAAGGATCGTACATTTTATAATCACTACCATCTTTAGCAGTAAGAATGACAAAATGGTCGGAATTAGCTTTACACACTCCATAATTGATTCCAACAATAACGTAGTGACCATTATTTAATTCATCATCAACTTGAGATGAAGATATTTGATAACCTTTTAGACCATTCGGCCAACTTATATCCCATCTATATTTCATATTGGCAGTGTTACCATCAAAATATCCGGGAGTGGAAGCGATAACAGATGGATTTGTATCTACTCCATTCTTTTTTAAAGCCATAGCAACGGATGTTACCAAACACCCAACGCTTAAAATATTATCAGAAGAGTATCCAATTGTTTGGTTTGCCCATCGTGCATCTCTCTGAGAAAAATAATTTCCATCAGGTCCTGAGCCGAATGAATTGGCGCTTATTACTGAATCGGCCCCTGATGATTGAACGAACGATTTAAAGGCGGCTAGCTGAGCTTGAGCTCGGGTAACCATGTTCCGATAGACGCTTTCGCTATTTTGTGTATCAACTAAAAGTTTTTGCTTAGCCGCCTTTTGACTATTTAAAGTCACTTGTTGATTATCGAGAGTAATTTTTAACGAATCAAGTTCCTGTACTTTTTGTTCGCGAAGCTGTTTTTGTTCCTCGAAGTTTTGTTTGCTTTCCTCGACTTGTACGAGGAGTTTTTGGTTATTATCCTGAGTCGCTTTGTAGTACTGGATTTTGTTTATCAAATTACCCGCACTGTTGCTGTCCAGAAGTAGGTTTAATAATGAAACATTGCGTTGCTTATATCCTTCAAATATACGCTCAATAAGTAATTTAGATAGATAGTTTAAAG
>CAZFQZ010000024.1:0-13710 GCA_964521305.1 uncultured Gammaproteobacteria bacterium | reverse complement strand
TCCCTATACCCTATTCCCTATACCCTCTTTTGCGCAACAGCTCACCCTTTCCATCTCCCCACCGTTACTGCAAACCGTCATCAAGCCCGGCAAGTCCATCATGATCGCCTACACCATCAGAAACAGCGGTGATCCCGCAATCATTACAGCCAACGTGGTAAGTTTCGAACCGCGGGATAATTTGGGTAATATTTCTTTAAAAAACAGCCTTGAAGGACCTGTTCGATTTCAACTCGACAATGCCGACATCCAATTAAGCAAACCGTTTTTCATGAAGACCGGAGATTCCCAACAGATTCTTTTAAGAATCAGGATTCCTGATGGGGCTCCCGAAGGCGATTATTACTATACCTTACTCGCTGAATCCGAACCTCCCCCCATAGTAGAAGGCGTACAAACCGCCCGCACGAAAGCGACGATCGGCAGCAATATTCTTGTTACTGTTACCGAAACCGGAAAAGTGGACGTCAAGGGAAGCGTTGCTCTTTTCGATGTTCTTCCGCGGTTTTCTTTTAACGTTTTCGGTTCTACGCTCAAGGTTTTCGACAGCAACGACAAAATCCCTGTCGTCCTGATCGTCGATAATAAAGGGAAAAACCTCATCACGCCTGTGGGTACAATCACGTTACGGGGAAATTTCGGCGAGCAGGCGTCATACGATATCATCCCGCAAAATATTCTCGCCCAATCGCAGCGCCTGCTGGCTGCCAGCAGTTCAGCTGAATTTACGTGTCCGGAAAGCAGTAATCAACCTTCATACTGTAAACAGCCCGTGACAATACTGCTTTCGGGATTTTTCGTCGGCCTGTATAAACTATCAACCAGTATCACCTTTGGTGAAAACGCGCCGAATATTTTCGGATCGACCTCATTCATCGCTTTACCGTTTAAATTCATTTTTGCGTTGGTCATAGGCATTCTCATAGCCGTTATCATCATCAGCAGGATGAAGAAAGAGGAGTAATGCTTTCAAAAGCTTTCCGGATATATAGCGTGCGGTTATGAAGCCTAATAGAGCCCCATAACCAACCTCATCCGCACCGATTATTACGATCTTTTTTCTCCAGAATTCGTTCTCGTATGCAAACATGGAAAGCGGTATTCCTGATCCGGATTATATAAGGGTGGTATATCGCTTTTTTTGTGTTACCAGATCAATATGGTCAGCAAATTTTGTGGATTATAAGCCATTGAATCGGATTATTAATGAGCCCATCATTAGCTTATGGACGGATTCATGAAATCGTTTTTTCCGATCAGTAAGCGCCTCCGTAAATTCAGGCTGGAATTCGTTCTCCTCTTTATCGCCTGTACCGTCACCGCTTTCATCTTTTTTCTTCTGTCAAAAACATCGCCTGTTGCACCGACATCTCCGCGTGTGCTTCCGGAATTCCCTCTCCAAACAGCCAATTCCTTGGTTGATATATCCGGAGCTGTACAACAACCTGGAGTATATGAGGTTTCCGTGAGTGCCAGACTCCGGGA
Organism: uncultured Gammaproteobacteria bacterium; assembly: GCA_964521305.1. Lineage (GTDB taxonomy): Bacteria > Patescibacteriota > Microgenomatia > UBA1406 > GWC2-37-13 > CAZBEJ01. The sequence goes on along the minus strand of CAZFQZ010000024.1, from coordinate 12,225 downwards.
TGTTATTATTTTGGCAGGAGGATTATCCGACAACGCTGACAAAGAATATTTCGCCAGAAATTATAATTTGGCAAAATTTGTCTTTGATCAGGAAAAAATTCACATTCCCTCATTCGCCGAAATACAAACAGGTCTTTTCATCGAACCGCAACATTCAAACAAATATCCTCTACCCACCAACCAACAGGTATCAAATAGCGGATCATCCGAGCAAACTCCAGCAGAATCCGATGTCATTAATATTAACAGCGCGTCGATCGAGGAGTTGGACGTTCTTCCCGGCATAGGCGCTGTAACCTCCCAGAAAATTATTCAAAACCGACCGTACCGGACTGTTGAAGAATTGCTGACGAAGAAGGTTATTAAACAAAATATTTACGACCAGATTAAAGATTTTATCGTTTTGAACTGATACCGCGCTATTTTGCAAATAAAATATAATTGGGGCTTCAAAATAGCATTATTATTATAATTTTTTTTCGGCTATTACGAAGTTTTCATCATTGTCGAAATTTCCATGCCAACTCCCGTTTTATTCGCATCGCTCATAAATTCTTATTTGCCCGAACCCCATTCTTCGCTTTTAAGCGGTATACTGTTCGGGATTCCGTTGAACACATCAAAAATATTCTATCAGGAGTTAAAGGCCGTCGGATTGCTTCATATCGTAGTATTATCCGGAATGAATATTACCATTTTATGTGTAATAATCGGTGGAATAACCGAATTTCTTGGCAAACGAATATCTGTCCTGCTTACGATACTAACGGTAATTTTGTTTATTTGTTTCGTTGGACCTCAAGCCCCTGTAATAAGAGCCGGCATAATGGGTATTCTCACGCTCGTAGCCATTATATATGGGCGTAAAACAACCGTTATTTATTCCCTACTTCTTTCATTGATTCCCATCGCAATTTTCTGGCCGCAATGGTTGACCACCTTATCGTTGCATCTTTCATACGGAGCGACGCTGGGTCTGACTTTTTTTGGTTCGGTTTCGCCTGAAAAAACTCCCACCCGTTCCTCTTCGATCTCCTATACATTGTGGAAGGAGATCAAACCAGCATTGGCGGCCCAAGTATTCACCGCTCCTCTTATTTTCCTCCATTTCAAGCAGATTTCTTTGATTTCGCCGTTGTCAAATCTTCTGGTCGCGTTTCTCATCCCTCCTTTGATGATCTTTGGATTCATCATGGTTATTCTGGGAAAAATGCATTATGAACTTGGCGTTATACCTTCGTATGTCTGTTTCGGCATCCTTCACTATATGGTATTGGTGATTGAAACACTGGCGAAACTGCCATTCAGTTTTATTCAATTTTCATGACCGGATTCCTGAGTAAACGGGTATTTGTTTCCGCATTCCTCATTTCAATATGTATAGTACTATATATAATCATTTTCTCTCTTGCTGATCAACGGACGAAAATCGTTTTTTGCGATGTCGGCCAGGGAGATGCAACCTACATCAGGGTCAACAACCGTACCGACGTCCTTATTGACGCGGGCCCGGACCAATCGGCATTGAACTGTCTGGGAAAATATATGCCGTTTTACGATCGGACTATCGAATATACATTCCTCTCACACCCACAGAAGGACCATATGGCCGGATTTTATGAGATCCTGAAACGATACAAGGTACATGCATTTTATACGACCGAAACCGCTATTAATTCACAGACGTTTAAATTGTTGAAAAAAACCATTATATCAAACAAAATACCTCTATATCCTGTTTCGAATCGCGACTCTCTGCATATAGATACGGATGAAATAAAAGTGCTTTGGCCTCTTGCAAATCTGTCCCAACTCCTGATCAAAGATATCATGAATGACGACTCGCTTATAGTTCTTTTCGAAGAACGCGATTTCTCGTTGCTGTTAAGTGCCGACGCTCCTGCATATATTATGAATAGGCTGCCGGAACAATCTATTAAGAATCTGTCTATTTTAAAAGTTCCTCATCACGGCTCAAAATACGGACTTAATGAGAAATTTCTCCGGTTAGCAGACCCACCGGTATCAGTGATAAGCGTGGGAAAAAATAACTCGTACGGGCATCCTGCACAAAAGACCTTGGATCTATTAAAAGCCGCAAAGACAATCATACGCCGAACAGATAAGGAAGGAAATATCGTATTTAAAATCCCAAATTACAAATTCCAAATACCAAGCAATATCAAATGAATATAACCCAAAACACTAAATAATATGATCTTGAGGAGCGAACGTATGAATTTGCAAAGAAATGTAGAGATTACGTCAAACTACTCTTTAGAACAATTTCAAATATTGAATATGGGAAACAACTTATTCGTGCCTCCGGATCAGTAGCAGGAAACTATATTGAGGCAAATGAATCATTAAGCAAAAAGGATTTTATTATGAGAATAAAAATTTCACTTAAAGAAGCAAAAGAATGCAGACTGTGGTTAAGACTAAGCCTACCTAATGAAACAAATAAGATAATAAGGGATACATTGATACAAGAAACCAATGAATTAAGAAAGATTTTTTGTTCAATTCTAGACAAAAGTAAGTGATTTTAGCTGAAAAATAGAATTTATTTGGAATTTGGTACTTGGATTTTGGAATTTAAGAAAGAAGAATCGAACGGATTTCTTTGAATATATTGAAGCCTTCAAAACCTATCCATTGCTCCCCGATGAGTTCCTTAGGTAAACCGGGATCCACTTTAAGAATATTAACATATTCCGAAACGACTTTCTTGAATTTTTCAGCTTTCTCCGCATCGCTTGACAGTACATCATGCCATTTCTTGAATAATTCCCGATACTGTTTGTCAAGATTTGATTTTTCCCACACTTTTTCCAACAGGACGTTTTTGTCGCCGAAAGCGTGATCCGCTTCGAATGCCTGTATATACTGTTCTTCCTCTTTTTGGGAAACAAGCGCACGCAGTGTTTCAAAGACCGGATGCGGCGTTAACCAGAACGAACGGTGCCACGGTCCCAAACCCCATCCTTCCATTTCTCTTCTCAATCGATCGCGCAGTTCCCGTTTTTTTTCAGGAATTTCATAGGAAATCACGCGCCATTTACCATCCCACGAATCTTTGAGGAATCGGACAAACGGAAATTTTAGGGATAATTCGGCAAAACCTTTTTCCGTTAATTTGTAGCTGGATTGTTCATTTGCTCCTGATGGATTTTTTTCTATCATCCCTTCTTTTATTAATCCCGAAAGCGTACCGCGCGTTTTTTGATTCAGGGAAATGTCAAAAACTTTCTGGACGCTATCACTTAATGTTATGTATGAAAAACTAACGTCCGAAAGAAGGAATAATGCGAGCAATATTTTCGTTCGCCTTTCTTTAATTCCCATAATAGTTACAATGTAACAGACGGGAAATTATTTGTCAATCGATTATGAGTTCTAGGAAAACTTCAAAAAATCAATCATCATCTATATATTTCAGATCAACTTGACAACTATTACAAAATGCTATTAAATAATTAATAGGATAGGAGAATAAAATAAACAATTCATATGAAATCTCAGAAACATTCTTTAATATATAAACTCACCGTTACGGGTTTTTCCATTTCCTTTATCCTGCAGGCCTTCCTTTTTAATATTCCGCAGTTCCTGAATTCACCCACCGAATCGTTCACCAGTTCATCCGATACTCTCTCCAATTCGCGGCTTTCGTTTTACGGCAAAATCTCAGGCGCGCAACCTGTGGGAACTACTTATTTTACGCTAAAAAGCAGTGGCGCTCCGGATGTGAACAACAACCACTTGTTTCCACGAGATTCCATTTCGATCGGCAGTAACGGGCCTACGCCATTGACCGTAGGCACGCAAAGCGGAACGTTGAGCTTTACTACCACAGCCGGCATAACCAACCAGGTTGCCGACGGTGACCCCGTATATGCCACACAATCAGCAACACATACCATTACCTTTACTACGGCAAGCTCTGTTTTCGGAAACGGTATTATACGCGCATATATTCCTGCAAGCGACAGTACTTCGGCATCTGATAACGGCGCGCCTGACCAGGGAGGATTCGATCTGAATACGTTGAACGGCAACGAGTCCGGCAACGTCACCTGTTCCGGCGGCGGCGTGTCATGGGGTGCATATGCAGCCACCTCATCAGCAACAGTAGGCAATAATCAACACACGGTACAATGCGCGTTTTACGGAACATTAGCATCCGGACAAACCATAACCATGACCATCGGCGGAACAGGTGTAAAAATGATCAATCCCGCTCCGAAAAGCGGTCACACCCAAGGCACTGCCGACACCTATACAATTAAATTGCAGCAACTGCAGTACCCAAATTATAACCTGGTCGATTCGGTCAACATGAGCGTTTCTCCAATTGAAGGGGTTCTGGTCTCTGCGACGATCAATCCTTCACTGACGTTTACTATTGCAGGAGAATCGAACGGCAATTCACGCTGCGGCGTCACCGACAGCATTAGCACCACTGCAATGACCATCCCATATGGGGAATTGACCGGCAGTGATACGTTTTATAATGCTTCACAAGTCCTTTCCGTAGCCACCAACGCAACCAACGGTTATTCCATCACTGTTACCGAGGATGACAACCTGAAGAAACCCGGCACATCGACTTATATTGCGGATTCAACATGCGACTCCGGCCATACATGCAGCACTGGCAGCACTGGCCAAGGTCAATGGCAAAGTACCTCTTCATACGGCTGGGGATATTCGTTGCATAATGTCAGCGCGACAAACTTGGCATTCAACTATAGTGATACGACCGGAGGAAACTGCACTGTCGGAACAACATATTGTTCTAAACCATTTGCGTGTAACAATATATCGTCCGGATCAAACTGTGCTTCCACCGCCACTCCCGACCGGATTGCATATTCGACCGCGCCTGTTTCTTCGCAATCATTTTACGTCTGTTATAGATTGAATTACGGACCGACACAACAAACAGGATATTATCAAACACGCTTGCTGTACATTCCAAGCGCAACATTTTAACGATTAACGATTTAGGATTTGATTTATGAATAATGTCGATAAAAAACTACAATTAATTAAATCTTTTTTTCTTTTTGTCTTATTCCTTATTCTTTCATCACTAATCCTTAATTCCTTAAACAGAGTTCATGCCCAGGAAGAAATCCAAATGACCGTCGTTCCTCCACGACAGGAACTAAATCTCCAGGCCGGTGAGAAGAAAACCATCAAAATTACGTTTTACAACAAATCCGACTCCCCGATTACCGGCCATATCAAAAGCGCTGATTTTGTCGTTTTGGATAACAACGGAACACCTTCGTTATTGGATACGTCTGCGGCCAACAACCGGTTTGCCGCATCAACATGGCTGAAACCTGCCCAGGATACGGTTTCCATCGCAGCCCACGACCAGTACGACGCCTATGTCGCCATCGACGTTCCTGCTGACGCATATCCGTGCGGCAAATATGCGAGTGTATATTTCGAACCGATTACACCGACGCTCGGCGGACAGGCAATTCAAGTCGAACCAAACTCCACGATCGCATTCAGGCTGGCCAGCTTGCTGTACATCAATGTCGCCGGCCAGTGCAAAGAAAACGCTTTGGTTACCCAATTCACGGCGCCTTCATTTCTCGAATACGGACCGATTCCCGTCGACGTTTCCATCACTAATCACTCTGATTACCATATCACTCCACAAGTCAAGGTTACCTTAGATAACACGCTGGGAAAAGAAGTCGATTCCCAGGGATTGCAGCAATTCAACATTTTCCCTGATGTCGCCAGAAACTACAAGGCGGAATTGGGATCCAAATGGATGATCGGACGCTACAGAATCGACTTGGCCGGCGGATACGGTAAAACCGGCAGAACATTGAATGCGGTCACCTATGTATGGGTATTTCCTTGGAGAGTCGCGCTGCTTATCGTTCTGACCTTGCTCGTCATATATATGCTTTTCAAATCCGTATCGAACCGCATGAACAAGAAATCCGAACTCCTGGAGGAGGAAATCCAGGAAGAAAAAGCGGAAATACAAAAGCTCCGTGAAGCGTTGAAAAAACGGAGCGACTAATAGACCCACTTGCAAACTTCACCTTCCTTCTTATATACCATTCGCACATATTAAGATTGCTTTGACAACCCTTCGGGTTGCAAATCAACATACGATGGGTATACAATCAGATATAGTATGAGATTTAAGCTTCTGTTTATCGGACTCCTGGCTCTTTTAAGCCTCATGATCTATTACGGTGTAACAACGGCGCTGAGAAACAATAATACCTATGCGTCAAATTCCATTCAAGGCCAGGCGAATATCACGGTAAGTGCATTTATCGGCGAATACCGGTTTACGCTGTATGGATACAGCTCACCCAATGCGCTGATAACCCTGCAAGGCATGGGAGTCTATGATCAGACCTATGCCGACAACACTGGATATTTCGAATTCAAGAACAGATTTTCGCCGCAGAGTCCCAGGGAGGCATGTCTCACCTCACAGGATCAATTCGGCCGCACAACTGCGCCAAATTGCCTTCCGCCGTTTCCCACGGAATATAACGTAACTATCGGTCCGGTTATCATGCCACCAACCATATCACTCAACGCAAATACGTATTATGAAGGCGATGACGTTAAACTATCCGGACAAACCATTCCAAATACCGAAGTAGCATTTTCCACGTTCGTTGATACAAAGCCTTCGGTATACCAATATCTGAGCCACGCCTTTGATCTCGTTCAACCGGTCGAAGCAGCAGCATTCCCCCGGCTTACCATAAAAACCGACAGCAAAGGAAATTTTTCCCTAGCACTTCCTTCGTCGCGCCCGGATATTTTTCGGTTATTCGCTCAAACAAGTTATGACAGCGGCATTTCTCCCCAAAGCATAAAACTCAACCTGAAAATTTATCCGCTGTGGTGGATTATTGTGGAATTGTTCTTGATCCTATTCTCGCTTATCAAGAAACACGCACTCGAACTGATTATCCTTGGTGAACTCGTTGCTATCATGGTCTATTTATTACGCCGGTATATGCATCCTCATGTAATCGTCAGGAATAGGGCACTCGCACTACGTGAGCTATTCTACCACATCGTCAAAGAAGAAACCGCTCTTATGATCCCGGAAAAATTCCAAATTACAAATTCCAAATAATATCAAATAACCATATTCTAATAATCAAAAGCATAGTTTGGAATTTGGTGCTTGGTATTTGGGATTTAATAGAAAGACAAGTGGGCTTTTTGGTTCAGAGCGGTATTGTCAACAGATACCGGAATATAATATTCTCCCTGTTTCGTCGTGCTGACGTCGAAGTATGCTTTGCCGAATGCGTCGGTCAAGCCCTGAATAGTTTCTATGTTCAACGTATTATCTTCTGCCAAAAAAACTTTTTTTCCCATGACTCCCAACCCCTGATTATTCAGTACGAAAACGGTAACACGTATTTTTTCCTGCCCATTCGCTCTGGCTCGCAACGGGCTTACGAACAAATACGAGTTGTCAATGGAAAATGAGTATGAAGAAACATCTGCTTTCGTCACGTTGAACTTAACCTCGTAAAGCCAAAAAAAGCCTGAGAATACTGCCAAAATTACCAAGGATATGATAAGAATAAGAAGAACTTTTTTCATATGGATCTACTGTAACTATATATAAAAATTACCGTGTTTGTCAATATCGCGCATATCCGCGATACTATAGGTAGTGCAAAACTGGATAACTCACGCCACATATATTGAATAAAGCACTATAAAAGCCTACCTCCAAATATAAGAGAATTATCACTTAAAAATATAGCCTGCCAATTGACCTCGTATATAGGTCTGATAACAATCAGAATAAAAAAAAGGTAAGCATTATTAATAAAAATGTAGAAAGGAAAGTCTACAAATAAAAAGACTAACAAAAAATAAGGAAATAAATTCCGCATTAAATTCCGAACCAACACCCTCTCCTTATCCCTTCCTATTTTATCGTAGATTGAATAAGCTATTATATGCATAAATTACTATAAGTTTATTGATATATTTAGATATATTAAGGTAGGCTGAATTATTATGCGTTAATTATGATAAATTTAATTAAATCTAATTATAGGCTTTTAATATTATATCACTGATCTATGTTATATCTATATCACACTATGGATTGAATACCTCTTTAGTCCGATTATATCGGACTTGACATGGTTATTACTATTGTTTTATGATGAAGGTATATGGTTCATGGGTATAATTTTTATAATTTTGAGGCCTCATTCAAGCAATACCTCATTGCGGGAAATAAAACTCCGGTATCTGTCAAGAATTACCTCTCGGATCTCAGGCATTTTTTTGGCTGGATGACTTTTTACCTGGTTAATGACCGAAAAATAATTTCTACCGATCTCAATGAATCTCAATTTATCTCTGCGATAGATGAAAAGCTCATTGTTAACTACAAATCCTATCTCATCGAAAACAACATTCCGGCGAAAACTATCAATCGCCGGCTCTCTACTGTACGCAGGTTTTGCTCTTTTTGCGTTTCCCAGGGATGGATGACTGTTAATCCGGGAAAACAGATTGCAAACATTCAATCGGAAACATTACATATTGATGCGGAAACAAAATCTATGCTTGACGAATACAGGTCCAGTCTCCAACAAAAACAAAATAGTCAGCATTCTATCACCAACTCACTCAATGATATAGAAGAATTTTTGCATATTATCAGCTCATAACCTTTTATGGTATGTATTCATACATCTTAACACCGGTGAAAAATATGGGAAGTAAGGGAGAAAACTATGGAAAAGCTAAACATTAACACAATTCATGCCTATGTTAGCAAACTCCGCGCCCGTGGTGATTCTGATTCGGTAATCGCACGCAAATTGAACTCCGTGGATAAGTTTTGCAATTGGGCTTACCGAAAAGGCATAATCAACATGACTGCATTTAAGCAGATACATGAAGAGATTGCGAATATATTACGATATACGATTGATTATGTACGATTTGCGAATAGAGAAAAAGGAGAATATGCACAAAAAAAACAATATATTACGATAGAAGGCCCTGTACCACAAATTCAGGATTTTAAAAGTGCAGAATACGCAGGTGAAAAGAAATCTGAAGGTATTGCAGGCGAGATTCATGTCAGATTCCACCTCCAAACGTACAAGATAAAATCATTCTTGACTGGTATTTTACGCAGAATTCCGTTATTAGGCCCTAAATCTTCAACTTCCGATGTGAGGTTAGGCAACCAATCACCAATCACTGATCACCAACCACTATTCACCAATCTCGGCATCCAACATTATATCGGCTTTCTGGTAATTTTGCTCTTTATCGCGACATTGGGTGCGGGTATCTACAATCAGTTTTTCAATAGGCAACCTACCTCATTCGCTTATCCATCAACACTGACTCGAGCGGGCCGATTGCTTTCGTTTCAGGGCCGTCTGACCGACAGCCTCGGTAATCCGATCACAACAGCAACGAACGTAGCATTTAATCTGTATAGCGTTGCAACGGGCGGAACCTCATTATACACGGCCGGTCCCTGTTCAATCACTCCCGACCAGGACGGCATATTTAATGTTTTGATCGGCGGATCGGGATACTCTCCCACCCCGCCGCAGACCGTCTGCGGCTCCGAGGTTCCTTCCAATATCTTCTCCGAGAATGCCAATATATACATGGGCGTTACGGTCGCAAGCGATGCGGAAATGACTCCGCGCCAACAAATTGCGAACGTAGGATATGCGATCAACTCGGAAACACTCCAGGGCTTTCCTCCTGGAACCGGGCCATCCACGATTCCGTATATCAATCAAAGCGGCGATTTGCTAATCGCGGAGGCAACCCCCGGAATCAGGTCAACGTATGCGTCCACGTCCTTCACGCTCTCAAGCGCCAACACTGCAGTTATCCAGTCTGCCGGATCCGGAGATGTGGTTTTGCAGGCAACCGAATCAGGAACTTTGCGCTTCAGGACAGGCGGAACAACAGATGCTTATACCCGTTTGATGATCGACAACGGCGGCAATGTAGGCATTGGCACCACCACGCCGAAAAATCCGCTGGACGTGAGCGGAGGTACAGTTATCGGTTCGTATGCGGGTATTGATACAGCCCCGTTAAACGGACTTCTTGTGAGCGGCAACGTCGGCATCGGGACGACATCTCCTGCCGCCAAACTGGATGTGAACGGAAATCTGAATGTGGGAACCTATGCCACAGCAGGCGCATCATTGGCTGTTGGATATACCAATGCACCAGCAGGGGTGGGAAATGCGATATTTTCTGGAAATGTAGGCATCGGGACGACAAGTCCGGGATACCCGCTGGACGTCGTAAGTTCGGGAGATGTTTCTGCCTTCAGTGTAGAAGCGCCTGGTATTGCCACTAATCCTGCGTTTAATCTACTCAATCTACCCTTATCTACCGATCTCAACAGCGGTAAAGCCTTTCAAATAAAAGTAACAGGAGAAAGTTATGGCAGGATTATGTTTTACAGCGATGGTAAATTCGGCATCGGACCTGGCAACGCTACCCGCGACACCATACTTTCACGATATTCCGCAAACACTTTCAGGATTTCTTCTGATGGCGGAAACGGTGCAGGCAATTTATTGGTAAACGGCAACGTCGGCATCGGGACGACGTCTCCTGCCCAAAAACTTGATGTTGCAGGTAATGCAACAATCTCAGGTACATTTGCTCTCGCCCCCCAAGTACAACAATATGCAGGAACCTGTAATGCGTCTTCTGCCGGAACCATGTACTATGATACTTCCCAGAATAGCTATTATTACTGTAACGGAACATCGTGGACTCAAATTGGATCAGGTACAGGAGGTAATAATTACTGGGTCCAAACTTCAGGAGGTACAACCGGCGGATTACTCTACCCTGGTAATACCACGGTTGACCTGGCCATCGGCGGCACTTCCACATCCAGCGCCAAGTTTGCCTTCATGAATGTAAACTCTGGCAATCCTACTGCCACCATTTCAGGAAACCTGGGATTGGTAGTACCAACAGGCAGCAATCCTTCCGCTCTTTTCAATGTATTAAACGGCGGGTCACTTAATCTTCAAACGTCCGTAGGCGGAGATACAGGATTGGCATCACGGCTATATGTGGCAAATAACGGCAATGTAGGGATTGGGACCACAAGTCCGAGTACAATTCTGCAAGTTTTGGCCGGCAATAGTTCCAATTATATCCCCGGATTGCTCCTTAATAATCAAGGTGCCGGCGTTAACACAGCGACAGGGATCGACCTGTCTACTGACTCCACTGTTGATGTTATGGGCAGAATTCAGATTATTCGGACAAAGCTGGGTAATTCCAAAGCCAACGACATGACTTTCTCTGTCTGGAACAACCAGGCTGGCGGTGGAGCACTTACCGAATATATGAGAATTATATCAAATGGTAACGTCGGCATCGGGACCACTGCACCTGCTGCAAAACTGGATGTGAATGGAAACTTGAATGTTGCTACCTATGCCACGGCTGGTGCCTCATTGGCGGTGGGATACACTTCGGCATATGCAGGCACCGGTAATGGAACTTTTTCCGGTCGTGTGGGGATTGGAACCAGTACTCCATCATATGCATTGGATGTTCAAGGAGGAAATATCAATACGTCAGGAAGTTTGTATACTGGAGGAACTGTGAGACTTGATTCTTCAGGTAATCTTTCAAATATCGGCACGATCGGATCTACCTACCTTACAGCAGGGGCAAGTTATGTGAATGTGAATGGCGCTTCAACCGTATTACAGATGAACGGAACCACTATCGTGGACGCTTCCAGAAATTTGAATAATATTGCAGGCATCACCACATCATTAAACCCCACAGCAGCAGATACGTATAGCATCGGTACCAGTACCGGCAATGAACTTCTTTCTCTCTATGCGAAGAATATCTACCAGAACGGGTATGTGATCTGTGATCTTTCGGGAAACTGTAATAATGTGGGATACTGGAACCAAACATCAGGAGGGACTACCGGAGGTCTCCTGTATCCGAATAACAGTACCGTGGATCTGGCTATTGGCGGTATTTCCACCTCAACAGCCAAATTTGCGTTCACAAACGTAAACTCTGGCAATCCTACTGCTACAATTTCAGGAAACCTGGGATTGGTAGTACCTTCAGGCAGCAATCCTTCTGCCCTTTTCAATGTATTAAACGGCGGATCACTTAATCTTCAAACGTCCGTAGGCGGAG
>CAZFQZ010000023.1:0-14117 GCA_964521305.1 uncultured Gammaproteobacteria bacterium | reverse complement strand
GAGTAACGGAAAAAAAATCATCGGATGCAAATACTTTTTGTATATCGGTACCCAACTGACCGCTTGCGCCAATCAGGGCGATTTTCATGCTGCGTTTCGGATGATCGGACATAGATTACATTATACGGATTTACCTGTCTTTTGTGTATTGAGTGAGCAGTTTTTCGAGCTTGGCTTTGACCGCGCGATCCAGATCGACGCCCAGCGAATTCGCCAGTGCAGAAGTCGACAGGATCACGTCGGCAAACTCCTCATAGAGATTGCTTTTTTCGAACTCTTCCAGTTTTGATTTCCGCTGCAGCGAAAGGGAAGCGAGAATGTCATTGGACAATTCTCCAACTTCCTCCGACAGTTTGACCGTTTTCGTCAGGATGTTCTTTTCCCTTTTGGTAAAGGTTTCGAACGGGATCCGCAGATCTTTTTCCTTTTTGGAAAACAGTGATTGGATCGAGCTTAAGGTTACCAAACCTTGCTTATCTGATTGTTTGTTTTGTTTCATACTTATTCGAACACTGAATTTGTAATTACGCAGATTGATATATTATATACCATTCTTATGCTATTTGCAATTGTTTGTATTAGCGAACGGCTTGGAACGGTAATATACCGTCGATAACGGTTTATCAATAAACCTCATGGTTTCATGGTAGCATATCAATCATTTCTCCAAATACTCGGCGTCTTCGTTAATCTTCCAAACATCATATATTCGTTTGCCTGCTACATAATTCCGCGCCGCCAGCATGCCGCTGTATAACGCGTGGTCCATGTTGTCGTATTTGTACATGCCGCCGCGGCCGATCAATTGAAGGTTCTCGAACCTGCTTACATATGCTTTCAGCTGGTCGAAATAGTGGCGGTGTCCCAAATAATACGTCGGGTATGATTCCGTCTCCCGTATTACGAACGCTTCGCCCATATCCTGTTTCCGAACCAACCCGACGGTATCCAATTCTTTTTTTGCCAGTCCGATCAATTCATCGTCCGACCGCTTCCACAACTCGTCGTTTTTGAACACAAAATATTCGACCGCAATTGCAGAAGTTTCACTTTTGTTTTTCGTGAATGTGCTGTAATTGACGACGCGTGCCATTTTGACTTCAGGCGAATACACATAAATCCAGTTGTCGGGAAACACATCCGGTTTATTGACAATCATGTTGACGGTAATGTGGTCGCGGAAATAGAGTTTTTTTGCCGCCGTCTTGATTGCCGCAGGCGATTGGGGATCGAGCGCTTCTATAAATGAAGTCAACGGCATGCTCGAAAAAAGCTCACCGACGTGCCGTCTGAATTTTTTTCCTTTTTTCAGATATTCGATGCCGGTTATGCAATAATTTTCATGGTGTATTTTGATCACTTTGGCCTCGAGAAGAATAGCGCCTCCGGATTTCTGTATCTTTTTCGCCATTGTTTCATACAGTTGTCCTGCGCCGAATTTCGGATAGAGAAAGCGCTCAACCCAGCTTTTGGTATTCATCCCGCCTGACGCAAACAGACCATTTTTCAAAACAGTCAATAAATTGATGTGTTTGATCCGCTGTGCGGCCCATTCTGCTCCTATCTTGTCACACGATATTCCCCACACTTTTTCCGTATAGGTTTTGAAAACGATTTCGTACAGTTTTTTGCCGAATTGCTTGGTTACCCACTCTTCAAACGTCTTCGGTTCAGTGGCGTGCATGGATACTTTTGCTTTCAGAAAACTCAAGAAACCCTCAATACTTTCGACCACCCCCAGTTTCGCCAAGGCGTCCGAGAATTTGACGGGGTAGAGAAACAGTTTATTCTTGTACATGCTCCTGGTCAAACGCGTTACTTCTATAAGGTCTTTTCCGAGGATTTTTTTCCACAAGGCGAGCACTTCGTTGTTTTTGGTATAGAAGCGGTGCGGCCCGATATCGAACACATGGCCTTTGAAATCATAGGACCTTGCCAATCCACCGACTTTATCATTCCTGTCCAGAAGAGTCAGATTGAAGATGGTATGTTTCCGCAGCTCGTATGCGCAACCCAATCCCGATGGTCCGGCGCCGACTATGACAATGTCATTTCCTTTTGTTTTCATATCTCTTGATATCCGCATCCACCATCATGGCGACGAGTTCCTTGAACGAAACCTTCGGCTTCCAGTTCAGCATTTTCTGTGCCTTATCCGATTTTGCTTTGAGATCAGGCACTTCGGCAGGCCGTTTGTACCGCGCATCAATACCCACGTATTTGTCCCAATCCTTAATTCCTATGTAATCAAATGCCAACGTGACGAATTCCTTGACCGAATGATTTTCTCCCGTACCGACTACATAGTCATCCGGTTTTTCCTGCTGAAGCATTAAATGCATAGCTTCGACGTAATCGCCCGCAAATCCCCAATCGCGTTTTGAGTCCAAATTACCCAGATAGAGCTTATCGATCATACCCAGTTTTATCTTTGCGACATGTTCAGCGATTTTCCTGGTGACGAATTGGTTGCCGCGGATAGGCGATTCGTGATTGAACAAAATGCCGTTGCACGTAAACATATTGTACGACTCCCTGAAATTGACGGTCATCCAATAGGCATATACTTTCGATATTCCATATGGGCTTCTGGGGTGAAACGCCGTATGTTCATCCTGATAACCGTTGGTGTTGCCGAGGCCGAACATTTCGCTGGTAGACGCCTGGTAAAAACGGGTCGTCGGCGAAAAGAATTTGATGGAGTTCAAAAGGTACAGAACGCCAATCGCATTGATTTCCGTAGTCAGTTTTGCCTGCTGCCACGAGGATCCGACGAATGACTGTGCTGCAAGATTATAGACCTCATCGGGCTGGATATTCTTGATGAGATTGATGAGCGAGGATTCATCGGTGAGATCGCCACCGACAAACTCCACGTCATGGGTAATGTCCAAATAATCAAGATTGTCGAAGTTCGGATTCGAATACCGCCTCATCATGCCGTATACCTTATATCCTTTCTCAAGAAGCAATTTAGCGAGATAAGGTCCGTCCTGACCCAGTATTCCGGTAATAAATGCAGACTTGGCCATAATTCACATAGTAAAAATACTAATATGTCCTTATTATATACCGGTGTGCAATGAAATTACAATCGGCATAACCGTTCGTACTCACGATACGATCAGTACACATACATATAAGAGCGTGCAGAATGCGGATTGCCAATCACTTGCGTAACGATAATCGTACGCGTTACCCAACTTTTTCGCATTGAGAGGCACAAAAAAGATCCGTTCAAACGCTCTTAACATATGGGTGTGTTACAATGAAAGAATGCTCGATAGACTTTTAGCATTGATAAAACGGCCCACGAGCCGTGATGTCATCATCAATACCGTCGGCAATTATCTCAATATTTTCTTTACGGCGCTTTTTGCGCTTATCCTGGTTCGCATCCTCGATCCGGCGCAATACGGCATTTTAAGCGTATTGCTGGGAATCGCGTATGTGTTGGCAAACGTACTCGATTTCGGCACGACCGCAACCATTTATTCATACCTTCCGCCGTTGATCGAAAAAAGAGCTGTTAATATGTACCGGTTCATCAAGAGTACGTTTTTTTACCAATCCGTTTTCTCCTTCATCGTCCTTGGCCTGCTTTTTATTTTCTTTCCGTTTCTTGACAAGGTATTTTTCAAAACAGGCGCTCCGTCCTGGGAATTGTATCTTACCTGTATTTCCGTCCTATTCCTCATATGGCAAAACTTCGTCACCAATATTATGAATGCGGCAAAAAAATTCCTGCAGGTAAACGTGTATTCCAACCTCGCGAATGTACTGAAAACGGCAGTCATTTTTTTTATGGTGTATGCGAGAATCGTCAGCATCGGTTCGATCATTTTCGTATTCGGCATCGTCGGGCCGGTATTATTTTTCCTGCTTCTGCTCATTGAGAAAAAGGATCTGGTTTTCGTTTTGATCAAGTCCGAAGTCAAGAAAGAGGAGTTCAGGTTCGGATATACGTTGACATATTTCATCGCTTCGCAGTTTTTCTACCTGGGGCAACGTATGGACTTGTTCATGCTATCGTATTACCGCGCCAAAAGCGATGTGGGATTCTACGGGCTGGCACAAAAGATCATCCTCACCATCATAACAACCGTCGTCAGCATTACCCAGGTGCTGTCCCCGGGATTCTCGAAGATCAAAACCAAGAAGGACTCCAAACATCAGCTCAAAATCGGATTTTTTTATATGCTCATTCCCGTCGCGTTGTTCATCGCCCTCGCATTCACGCCCACCTTCGTATTCAACCTGTTCTTCACTCATAAGTTTATCGCGACCGCCCAGATCACCCGAGTATTGAGCATACCGTTCATCATCTATGCACTGGGAAGCATTCCGATGCTTTTTGTCCTGTATACGATCAAGAAACCGAAGTTTATCCTCGCGGCAAACATATTATTCTTTGTCGTTGTCACTTTGGGAAGTTATGTCTCGATACCGAAGCTTGGTGTATTCGGCCCGCCGATCGCCATATTTGTAGCCATGGTTCTCGCGTCGGGAATCCTGAGCATCGTTGCCGTTAAGGAATACAGAAAACTGCCTGAATAAAGCATAAGTGACAGAATCCGCTACATTTTTGGCAAAAAAACGCCGTCGATCTTTAGTGTTGCCGCATACGCCTTGTTCCTCACCCATATTTCAAATTCAAGCCCCCGAAAATACCTGGTTTCCTGCAAGGAAAATCCTTTATTTTCCAAAGCGGTTTTGTAGTCGAATCCGTAGATATCGGCAGTATACGGAATCACTGTTATCCGTTTTTGTATTTCGACTCCTTGCAATGTACGCAGATCAAATATCCTTGACTTTACCATGGGCAGGTAATACAGTAGGGGATCCGAGGAGGATGGAATCATATAAATCGGGTCGTTGCGGGGAATATGCAGACTCATGATTTTCCAGTCCTCGCGATGGAACTGCGGAAGAAGCACATAAGCCATAGAAAAAAGCGCCAGTCCGACCAGCAGAAGTCCTTTTGATGCGGTTGATCGGGTTCCCAGGGCAAAAAGAATGCTTAACGGGATGGCAAGATAGAGAAAACGGAAATACTGCAGAAGCGGCGAGAACACCGAGAATATCAATCCTAAAACGAGCGGACCCGAAAGCAGGATAACCAGAATACCGTTTTTCTTGTTGAACGCTTTTAGCACGAGTACACCGCACATCACCGTCCACATGCCGGCGATCGCGTAATATATTTTTTTCGGGTCGAAGGAAATCCTTCCCGATGTAAATTTGACCGGAAACAGCAACAGGTTTTTCAGGTTCGCCTGACCCAACGCTCGCGGCCAATTCGTTACGCTTGAAAGCGCGACTCTCGAATGGGAAAACTGGGTAGCGATCAACGGTAGCAGGGGAATCACAAGCAATACGAATAAACCTGCACTCTGCATAAACTCCTTATAGGTTCGTCTCCACGCGAGAATTAGAAACATGACGATGATGTAAAATATGGATCCGTAGAATGTATAAAAGCTCAAAACCGTGAATGTGCTGAATAAAAGCAGATTCGTTTTTATTTTTAATCTATACGTTTGATTTTTGATTTTTACTTTTTGAGTTTGCAGTATTTTTATGAAATAATACGTAGCTCCTGCCAACAAAAATGTTGTCATCATGTACATACGCGCCTCCTGTGAATAGTACATGACCAACGGGTTAAAAAGGAAAAAAATAGCTGCCCACAAACCAATTCTTTTATCTATCAACAATGAGCCAATACCATAAATAATCCAACCGGCAATGATCGAAAAGATAACCGATGGCAAGCGCAATGATATTGCCGAGTAACCGAATATTGTTGCCCAGAATTTCATAAAAATATAATAAAGCGGGGGGTGGAAATCGAAGGGAGAAAAACGGAAAATAATGCCCAGATAACTATGGTGAAGAATTGCCTGTGCGGTAGTCGCCTCATCCAACCACAATGACTGGTTTAACGCGATCAGCCTGAACAGGAAAGCCACGATTAATACGACCCAAAAGGATTTTTTCATACAAACATATCCAGCCCCGACGGGCCTGCAAACAGTATACCTATTTTAGTGGTGAAAAAACAGTCGGCAATATGGCAAAAATGACATTTCTGTTTCCCCAACAATTCTTTCCTGTCGATTGACCTAAATAAATGATGTAATCTTTTTTGTTGTGACATTATTGGAATGATTCATCACCCGGCAAGCTGCGGGGAATTAAACCGTTATTGACCTGTGTTCGGAAACTTCAGAAGTCAATCAATCCCTTACCAATGTCTTTTTAAAAAGATCTCCTCATAATTAAGGTGAAAAATATGAATAACTTTACGTTTATTGACAGCCAAAACTTAAACCCGGTCATAAAAAACCAGGGTTAGAAGCTTGATTGGCGGAAACTGCGTCAATATTTACGCGATAAATACTATGATTCAAAAGCATTCCTGCTTATTTGCTATAAACCGGGAAATGAAGTGCTTTACACACAACTGCAATAAATGAGATACGTAATTATTTTTAAGCCGACTTTGGAATTACCGGATTGATCGGTTACAGGTTTGTCATATCTAATACATTTCTTGCATTTCGTGCAGCTAATCATTATTATTATAGTTAATATAATTAGCATAGAATGAAATTACATGTCAGGCTTACGAAAGTATTTTTTTGAACCCCGCTATCATTTCAGCCGTTTACAGTTTAATCTCGTGAGCGTTTTCTTCGTCAGTGTCGGCATCATCATCGGGCTGTACTTCACTGCTTTTCACCTTATTCCCAGCATCTTTGCCACGACGACATCTTCCATCACCAAAGATACGGACACGGATTTTAACCAGGGAACCTTCACCTCCACAACCGTCTCCGGCTCCGGCGCCGCGGCCGTTGTGCAACTAACGGGTACGTCGGGATTTTACAATTCTGCTTGGATCTATAGAAAGCAGATCGTGATAGATCACACAAAAGTTTCAGCCGATCAAACGAACTTCCCTGTACTGATTAGCATTTCTTCAGATTCAGATTTGGCAGCAAACGCTCAATCAACAGGTAATGATATTCTTTTTACTTCTTCGGACGGCACCACAAAACTAAACCATGAAATTGAAAAATATGATTCCACAACAGGCCAACTTATCGCCTGGGTCAAGGTGCCAACATTATCTTCCACAACAGATACTATCTTGTATATGTATTATGGAAATTCAGGAGCTTCAAATCAGCAGAATAAAACAGGCGTGTGGGATGCTAATTATGTGGGGGTTTGGCATTTACCAAACGGAACAAGTTTGAGTGCAAACGATTCAACTTCCAATAGCAATAACGGAACAGTCCATAGCGTTACAGCTGGTTCGGGATTTGTTGATGGCAGCGCATCCTTTGGCGGATCTGGTGCCTATGTGGATTTTGGGAATAATGGCTCGACAAAAATTACCACAGGAAGCTTAGAAGCATGGATTTTCACCGGTAATGCCGGAAGCAGTTGGCGCGGCATAATTACTAAACAGTTAGCATACGGAATGTTTTTGGAGACCAACAACTTTGTTATTTATGATTGGGGTGGCGGTGGAGAGAAATCTACAAATGTAAATCTTGCTGACAGTCAGTGGCACCATGTTGTCGTCACATTTCAAAGCGGTGTTACAAATGGAACAATACTTTATATCGACGGAGGAGTCAAACTGACTACTTCCATGAGTGTTTCAGGCCAAAGTGTTGGTCTTGTTGCTGGTTCTGGTGGCGACCCGGCAAATGGCCAAGATTTTATCGGATCTATTGACGAAGTGCGTGTTTCTAATGCGGTTCGTACTTCATCATGGATAGCAACAGAATACAATAATCAAAATTCTCCTTCAACTTTCATCTCTCTCGGCACACAAACAATAAATCTCGCCTCTTCCGGCACCTGGGAATCGCCAACCAATTCAAATGTGATTGATACCGTCTGGAATGGCGGGTGGGGAGATGGGACGAACGGGAGCACGGCCTTTTCAGCCACGGTTGCCAGCGTGGGAGCAAACAACTCGATTACTTTCTGGATGAAAACTGCGGCAACAACCGGTGGATTATCTTCGGCAACGTATGAACCAGTTGCTACGGCTTCTGCCGGAACTACGGTTACGGTGACCAAAGCCCAATTTGATGCTTTAGGTCTGGGAACAGGCACGAACCGCTATATTCAGGTCAAAGCGGCTTTTGCCCAAACTTCCGGCACCAACCCGCAACTGGATAAGTTCACTATTTATTATCTTTCCGATAACACGGCGCCGGAAACAAATGCGTCAGGTATTCTGGCATATGTCGCAAACGGCGGCTCGTCAATTTCAACAGGCGGATGGACCGGGAGCGCCACCCCGTACTTTTCCTGGACAGCCGGAGCTGACTCTCAATCCGGCTTGAAAGGTTATTGCCTCTATCTTGGTGCAGATCCAAACGGAGATCCGGCCACTGCCAAAGGGCTCTTGGGAACGTCGCCGGTTTCCACGACCGGTTCCACCTGCCAGTTTATCGTCTCGGGAACCTCGATTGATCTTTCCGTCTCCGGATACATCGGTACGGCACTAACCAGCGGTAACGACCCCTATTATTTTAACATCAAGGCGATTGACAACGGGAACAATATTGACGCCTCGGCAGTTTCTTTTAACTTCAAACTTGACAACATCGCGCCCACCAATGTTGCCTATACTTCTTGTGCCGGAGGAAACTTCAGCAATGTAGTTGACATGAACTTTTCCTGGCCAACAAGCGGAACATCGGTCTCTTCAGACTCCAACTCTGGCCTCCTGGGCTGGCAATACCAGATTAACTCTTCAACCGGAACTTGGCAGGGGACGACCCATAGTAGCGGTCTTAATCTTGATTATATTCCGGCCACAGCCTCGGCCTATACCCTGGTTTCCTCCCGCGACAGCTCGGCTATTGCCAGCGGCACTAACATTATTTATTTTCGCTCAGTTGATACTACCGGCAATAATTCCTCAAGCTCCACCATCCGCACCTGTAATTTATCGTATGGAGGTGCGGCGCCAACTTTTCCCGGAGACGGCATCGTTACGGTTACCCCTGCATCGGCAGGGAACAACTCATTTGCCTTAAGCTGGCCGGCGGCTACACCCACGTCCGGTAAAACGGTCACCCATTACTACTATATGGTTAATGTATCTCCGCCGTCAACTTTGGCGACCCTGCAAGGGACCTCAACGACCTACATTGACAATAGTACAAGTTTGACGGTTGCGGCAACGGCTTTGGCTAATGTCACTAAAGGCACCAATACCGTTTATGTGGTTGCTATTGACAACGCCTCAACGCCCAACTATTCTCCCTCTAACTACATTAAGGGCACTTTTACTCTTAATTCAACCAGTCCTGATCCGGTCCAAAGCTTGGTGGCTTCAGACTCCTCCATTAAAGACAAATCGCAATGGAATGTGACTTTGACCTGGGCAGCGCCCAGTTATCAGGGAGCAGGCAATTTAACCTATAAAGTCTACCGGTCAACCGATGATTCAAGTTTTTCCTCCATCGGCTCAACCTCCGGTCTTTCCTACGTGGACAACACTCCTTCTTCGACTTTATACTATTATTATGTAATAACACTGGATGGAGCCAGCGCCACGTCAGCTAATAGTTCCACGGTTTCCCTTACCCCGACCGGCAAATATACGACCGCGCCGGCACTTTCATCCGGCCCCTCTGCCGGCTCTATCACCACCAAAAAAGCTACCATCACCTGGTCTACCTCCAGAAGCGGCGATAGCCGTGTGGCTTATGGCACGACCTCGGGTTCCTATGGCAGCGTAGAGGCAGCCAATTCCGACCAGGTGACCAGCCATTCCATTGACCTTTCTGGCCTTACACCAGGCACAACGTATTACTATAAAGCCAAGTGGACTGACAGTGACGGTAATCAGGGTATCTCGGATGAAAAAAATTTTACGACAACCAACGCTCCTTCTATTTCGGCGGTTTCGGCAGGCAGCATCGGGCTCACTACAGCCTATGTCTCTTTTACCATTTCCAACGGCTCTGCAGCTACTGTCCAGTACGGCCAAACCACTGCCTACGGCGGATCAACATCGGTGAGCACCTCCAATACCGGTTCAGGCGCCACCTATTCCGTGCCTTTAACCGGCCTGACTGATGGCACCCAGTACCATTATCGCATTGTCATGGAAGACGCCGACGGCAACCAGTATAATAGCGACGATTATACGGATTTAGTCACCCTGCCGCGGCCAAAAATTACAACAGTCCGACTGGCGCAAGTGGAAAATACCGCCCAGACGACCATTTTGGTCACATGGACGACTAACACAGCCATTTCCTCAATCATCACCTACTGGCCGCAGGGAAATTCCGGAGCTGCCAAGGATGAAGTCAATATTGCCTTAACCAAAGGGGAACATCAAATGATTATCCGTGGTTTGGACCCCAAGACCGACTATATACTCGTGGTTAAAGGCCGGGACAAACTGGGAAATGAAGCAACATCTGACTCGCAACGCTTTACCACCGCGACCGATACCCGTCCACCCCAGCTTCTGGATTTGACCGTCCAGGGGGAAACCATGTCGGCGGCGGTCGGAACAACCCAGCACTCGGTAGCCCAGCTTATCGTTTCCTGGAATACGGATAAGCCGGGTACGTCCCAAGTTGAGTTTAGCGAAGGAACCGGCACGACATATTCCCAAAAAACCCAGGAAGACAGTAATTTGACGACAAACCACCTTGTAGTCATCTCCGGACTTACACCGTCACAGGTTTATCATCTTCGCGCGATTTCGGTTGATAAATACGGCAATATCGGCAACTCAATTGATACCGTAACCATCGCGCCCAAGGCCACGGATAACGCTTTAAACTTAGTCATTACCAGTTTAGGGGAAGCTTTTGGCTTTTTAGGAGGATTAGGCAAATGAGCGAAATTATTTGGGCCAGCCACATTGATAAATCATTCCACGTCGGAGCACAGGATGTGCCGATTTTGAAAAACGTGAGCTTTAATATGCATATTGGTGATTTCCTGATTATCTATGGCCCATCGGGTTGCGGCAAATCAACGCTTCTTCATATCATTCTGGGTCTTGAAGCGCCTACCCGCGGTCAGGTTCAGGTTTTATCCCACAATCTTTACAGTTTTTCCGAAGACGAACGGGCTGATTTTCGGAAAACTCATATCGGCATGGTTTACCAGCAGCCAAACTGGATTAAAGCATTCAATGTTCTTGAAAACGTCGCTTTCCCCCTGACGCTTCTGGGTGAAGAGCGGTTATCATCACTGGATAAAGCAACCAAAATATTAACGCGGCTGCAAATGGTTGATTGGGCCGGTTATATTCCCACGGAATTATCTTCCGGTCAGCAGCAAAAAATCGCGCTGGCCCGGGCCCTTATCTCCAATCCGGAACTCATCATTGCCGATGAGCCGACCGGAAATCTGGATTTTGACTCGGGCCAGGAACTTATGTGTCTTTTGGCGGAACTGAATAATCAGGGAAAAACCATTCTTATGGTAACCCATGATTTGGAATATTTAAAATTCGCCAAGACGGCCATTCATGTATTTAACGGTGAAATTAAGGAAGAGTATGCCACTGAAAAATTGAAACGGTTATTAAAAGAAAATAAAAGCAAACGTGGCAACGAAACAGTATTAAAATCTTATGAGAAATCTATTTCATAAACTATATCGTCTAAAAGGATATCTGGTAGAACATTTTCCTTTGACGCGGAAAACCGTTTCCGTCACGAGAACCAGTGTGTGGCAGTTTTTATCTTTTATTCTTATTCTGACGCTCTATATGACGGCAAAATTATTAGAGCATCTGAACCAAAAGCATTTGATTCCCCGGCGTCTGGTTGGAAAGATCGGACCACGTATGAGTTCATGGTACCGCCAGCTGGTCTTTTTTTTGGAAATCAGACACCGCCAGTCCATATCCCGCATTGATTTAATCGAACTTGCTCTTAAAAACATGGCGGCTAAGAAAACAAGGACGTTGGTGACCGTCGGAGGCATGACCATCGGAATCGCGGCTATCGTTTTTTTAGTTTCACTGGGGTATGGACTACAGCATTTGGTAGTGAGCCGTGTAGCAAGGCTTGAGGAAATGAGCCAGGCCGATGTCTCAACCCAGCCAGGCGGCAAAATGAAAATTAGTGACAAAACGCTTTCCGATTTAAAAAATCTGGCTCATGTTAAACTGGTCATGCCTTTAATCTCAGTTGTCGGTCGGGTGTCGTTTCATAATGCCGTATCCGATATGGCGGTCTATGGGGTAACCAGTGATTATCTCACTCAGTCGGCAATTAAGCCGGTTGAAGGAAAAATATTTACAACAAACGCACTGGTAAGCGAAATCCCATCAGGTGGTGAAGTAGCCGGTATTTCAACAGAGGCCTCACCCATTGCCAGTATCGGCGCCTCCATCCAGCCGGTGACCTTTCATATTGATCCGAAAAGCTGGATACGGATACGTTCTTCGCCTTCTGTTACCGCCCCAATCCTCGGTTACACCAAACGGACAGAAGGAGAAAGTTCGGGAGTAGAAGTTTGGGGAACCGGTTACAGTGACGACAAAGGCCGGGGTAAAATGGGGTTTGATCAGAACCAAAAATCTTTGGGTCATTGGATACAAGCGCCGGTTTTATTATGGAAAGAACAAACCTGCGATCCTAAAACTTCAGGCGATTGTGAAGGTGGAAAATATCTGGTTCTCCGGGAAAAAGACGGAACACAAATACAGGCAACCGGCTATTTCGCGGAAATCAATATCAGTCTTACCGGAACCACGATTAAAGAACCAAGCGTCTTGGGAGTGGCTACGGATAGCGCGCAGACAACAAGCCGGTCAGCAGGCGGGTCACTACAGTTCGTGCAAATTGCTTCCGAAGCAGGCATGGTCAAACCGCCTGAAACAAAAACAGTTAGCCTTACCGGCTCTGCCATAAAACAAGCCGTTGTTAATCAGGCTATGCTCAAAGTCCTCGGCATTACCGAATCGCAAGCGGTGGGGAAATCATTTTCCGTCACCTATATAGTCAGTGGCAATATGGCCGGGTTAACCAACGAAAACCTTACCTCAACACCGGCAACCTATTCGATTATCGGAGTGGTCCCGTCGGCTGTAACACCACTTTTCTACGTACCCTTTATGGATTTGCGAAGCCTAGGAGTTATGAATTATTCACAGGTGAAAGTTACGGTTGCGCAGGCGCAGGATCTGGGTAATGTCAGGCGACAGATTGAAGCCATGGGCTATACCACTTGGTCTGTGGCCGATACAGTAGCCCAGATCAACAACCTTTTTGCTACCGTTCAGACCCTTTTGGCGCTTTTGGGAATGGTGGCTTTGGCAGTTGCTGCCCTGGGTATGTTTAATACCTTAACCGTATCTCTTTTGGAGAGAACGAGAGAAGTAGGTCTAATGAAGGCCATGGGAATGAAATCATCAGAGGTGCAGGAACTTTTCTTAACCGAATCCATGATTATGGGATTTTGCGGCGGGGTTTTGGGAATTATTATTGGCTTTCTAGCCGGGAAGATGCTCGGGGTTATCCTTTCCGTTTTTGTGGTTTTTAAAGGTGTCGGGTTTATTGATGTATCCACCATTCCGCTGCCGTTTGTCATCTTGGTCATTTTCCTATCCCTTTTGGTCGGGATGACCACCGGTATTTATCCGGCCAAACGGGCTACCAAAATTTCCGCACTTGATGCCTTACGGTATGAATAATATCAATCCACAACACAGGAATAACTCAGTGAGTGAAAAAAAGAGTGCAGGTTACCTATTTAAGGTAACGCGTAGCATATATATCCATAACACATACTTATTGGTGTCATATACCGGACCGTATAGTGCCATTGGCAATAATAATTGAGCAAACGGAGTGTATACCCCTCCTATTCTGGTTTGCAGTTCGTACGATCGAAAAAGCAGATGAGATGGGTATACACTTTAAAAACAGATGGCAAACGTGAGTTTTTACCGTATACGAACGGTTACAACGATTACCATTCCATTGCACGCCGATATGCAGATAAGATGAAAGAATTATTTTATGAGGATAGGGGAGTGAGTTATTGAGCGGGATACGGGAATCGAATACTGTAAATGAAATTTACAGTATAAACCCAGA